>NZ_JAZDRJ010000011.1:0-152749 GCF_047501535.1 Achromobacter sp. F4_2707 | reverse complement strand
CCGAACAGGACCGTGAAACGCCTTTGCGCCGATGATAGTGGACGGACGTCTGTGAAAGTAGGTCATCGTCAGGCACTTATCCCTCAAAACCCCATCCGGTAACAACCGGGTGGGGTTTTGGCTTTGGGGAAACAGAATTCGCTTGGCCCAGGTCAACTTTGTGACTAGCCGGAGTGGATACAATCTGGAACTCAGCCAACCTTAGGTATGCATAATGAGTTTCAATGTAGTACGTCTTGACCTCTGGATTCACTCCTGCTTCGACGAGATCCTCCAGAAGCACGCGGGTATCAATCTTTCTATCATGCGGTTGGCGGATTCCGACGAGAATAACTGGGCCAAATTAGCATCTGCCGATATTTATCATGTGTCTGCCGCCAAGGATGAAGTGCCCCTTAAATGGCAGGTAACGTCAGAGCTGCTGGCGCGATGCCCCCAAATCAAAGTGGTTTCTAGCACAGGCTCGGGCTACGACACGATAGATGTCGAGGCGTGCACCGCCGCTGGAGTGTTGGTGGTGAATCAGGCGGGAGGGAATGCCAACTCAGTTGCCGAGCACACGTTTGGCTTGCTGCTGGCAGTTAAACGTCGGATTGTGGAGTCGGATCGGCTTATTAAAACAACGTCGGGCTTGGTGCGCGAGCAACTGATGGGTAGCGAACTCGCGGGCAAGACTATCGGTTTGGTTGGTATTGGCCAAGCGGGTATGCGGGTGGCTCAACTGGCTGCGGCCTTTGGGATGGACGTTCTGGCTTACGACCCTTATGTCGATAAGGATGAAATTCAGGCCCGGGGGGCAAAACCCGTATCGCTGGATGAATTACTGACGGGAAGTGATGTCGTCAGCCTGCATTGCCCTCGCAACGCGGAAACCTTGAATATGTTTGGTGCAAGGGAATTCCAGTGTATGCGATCCGGCGCGATTTTTATTTCCACTGCCCGAGGCGGCATTCACGACGAGCTTGCCTTGCATGGCGCCCTTGAGAGTGGGCACCTTGGGGGGGGCTGGCTTGGATGTCTGGGTGGTTGAGCCTCCGCCCCATGAGCACCCATTACTGGCCTTGCCGAATGTTGTCGCCACGTATCACACGGCAGGTGTGACCCGCGAAGCGCGTGAAAACATTGCCAAGATTTCGGTGCAGCAGATATTAGATATTTGTGCCGGTAAAACCCCGCTGCGCATGATTAACCCTGAAGTCTTGCCAAAGCAGCAAGAACGCTTGATGGCCGCGGCGGGCTAGTCAGTGAGCCAATGCATGAATCACGCGCTAAGCAGGTTTCCTTCTTCGGCTGACTCCACCTCAGGCGTCGTCTGTGCTCGCAGCGCTTGCAGGTCTCCGTGGGTGACTTCTTGTTCCTTATAACGGGTCAAGGTGTCATGGTGCCAGGCGTGCTCGGCTTCGTACAATTTAGCTGCAATGCCCTGGGTGAGCCGTTGCGTACCGGCGCTGATGCCCGGGATGTCACCACATATCTTGCCCACACTGAGGAGGGCTTGGCCAGTAAAGCAGTGGACGCGGGAAAGAAGGGGTTTCCCCTCGTCCGTTTCGCTTTGGAATGAAAAGTCGGGATTCAACCAGGGTATGGTTTGTGCTGCTTCAGGCAATCGGCCACCCAGTGCGCCTGCGGCGAAGAAACGGATATGGGGAAGTAAGGCGCTGAGCTCGGGCCGCTTTTTCAGATGGTATGGACGTCTCCACCTTTACCGCCATTGTTGGCATGAGATCTGATTGGGGTCTCGCAGCAACGGCATCAATGTGCCACAGTGGAAGTTCGTTAACACCACATGAACTGGAGACCCCGCCATGGAATCTACCGTAAATCTGCCTGTCGTGGGAATGGATATCGCTAAGAATGTATTTCAGCTGCACGTTGTCGATACAAAGACGGGTGAAGTACAACGCCACAAGCTCAAGCGCGATCGTGTTGCTGCTTTCTTCGCGAACCACGAGCGCTCGCTGGTGGCCATGGAGGCGTGCGGCGGTGCGCATCACTGGGCCAGAACCTTGCGTCACTTGGGTCACGAAGTCAAGCTACTGCCTGCCAAGCATGTTCGCCCCTTTGTTTTGCGCGACAAGACTGATGCGCGCGACGCGCAGGCAATCTGGGTAGCAGCACAGCAACCTCATATACGAGCGGTACCCGTCAAAAGCGAACAACAGCAAGCCTGTCTCGCGTTGCATCGCATGCGCGCGCAGCTGATGAAGATGCGTATCATGCAAACAAACGCCTTGCGAGGGTTGCTCTACGAGTTCGGCATTGTGTTGCCGGAAGGTCACCAGGCCTTGCTCAAACGCATTCCAGATGAATTGGCCAAAGCGCAGGAGAACGGTCGACTTTCGGAGATCGTTGTAGTCAGTGTTCAGGAGCAGTTGAAACGTATTTCACACCTACAGCAAGACATCGACCAGCTCGACAGGCGTCTTGTTCAATTGGTTAAACAGAACTTCCAGATGCAGGCCATACAGGCCATCCCTGGTATTGGACCGCTGACGGCCACAGCATTAGTGGCCACGGCGACCGAGCTGTCGAGCTTTGATTCTGGCAGACAATTTGCAGCCTGGCTGGGTCTAACGCCAAGACAAACCGGTACCGGGGGCAAGACACGTCAACTTGGGATCTCCAAACGTGGTGACGCCTATGTGCGCACCCTGCTGATGCATGGTGCGCGAGCCGTTATATGCCGAAGTCGCCAAACTGCCTGGATCCAACAGCTACTTGCGCGTCGACCTTTTAGCGTCGTGGTTGCTGCGCTGGCTAATAAACTGGCCCGCACCGTCTGGGCACTCTTGACCAGAGGCAAAGCTTTTGATCAGGCCCAATGGGAAGTTGCTGGCGTGACTGTGTAATAAAAACTGATAGCGTAAATACCGAGTTTTCAAAGGAGAGCAAGCAAGAAGCAACGTGATGGGAAAACAGGTCAGACCTGGGTAAGGAAAATCCGATAGTCGTCCAGAGCGTAAACAAGCTCGATTTTCAGGGGGGAACCTTATCCGCGAATGCCATCAGGGCCAGCAGGTTAAACGCCTGCATCAACAGGTCGAATGTAAGGCTGCAACCTCTTTGAACGTTCACACGCTAAAAACTTGTTTTCCAGGAGACGTCCATGTAAGGCCTTCTAATACCTTGCTGCTGACGGTGACTGAGGTGCCACTGGTGTTGGCGAATGACACCAGCACGGGCGGCTCGGGTGTGATAGCAAAGTTGACGATGCCTTGAGCCGGGTTCTGACTGGCGAGTTTTACCGACTGATCCGCTGCAGCGCGGGCCCAGGAGGGGACACCAGCCAGCATCGTTGCCAGCGCGCCATGTCCCAGAAAGGTTCTTCTTGAAAGTGTCATGTGTAGCCCTATGTGAGTGCGCCCACGTGTGTGTTGCATGTGGGAGTCTGTCTATAGGGCTAGATGATGATTCTTCGCCTTGCAATCTTCCAATATTAATTTTCACTATCGTTATGTGGAAAATTGCTAATGAAATTTATCTATAAGCTGATGCGTGAGAGCTAATGGATATTCCCGCCGTAAACAAACTTCGGCATGCTCCAGCCATATCGGAGTGCCAACAGTCGTAAAGCGAGGCCCAACGCCATGGAGACAGCCATGACTAAGTCGTGATCCAGGCCTAACGCCAGACCGCCTATATAAAGCAGGCCAGTGAACATCGACACGGTGGCATAGAGCTCTGACCGAAACAACAAGGGAATGCTGTTGCAAAGAATGTCGCGCAGCACACCGCCTGCGCAACCGGTAATCATGCCGGACGCCACAACAATGACCATGGGGAGCTCAAGCCCGATGGCAACGTTGCAGCCAATCACCGTAAAGACGATGAGCCCGACCGCGTCGAGAAATAAGAAGATATTTCGCAGTTTATGCATATAGCGTGCAACCGCGATGGTGAAGAGTGCGCCGCCGCCAGTCAGCAGCAAATACGACGGGTGTTCAACCCATGTGAGAGGGTAGTGGCCCAACAGAACATCGCGTATGGAGCCACCGCCTAGAGCGGTGACACAACCCAGCACGCAAACGCCTACCCAATCCATTTCGCGCTTGCCGGCAGCCAGCGCAGCCGTCATCGCTTCTGCAATGATGGCGATCACAAAAAGTAGGCGTAATAGCTCAGTGGTTTCGAATGTACCGTTCATGGCGGAATGATATCTCAGACTCGGCTCCATTCCTTGGGTCGTATGAACCGTCCGTCAACGTTTCTCATACTGTTATTAATACGAATTGTGTACAAATGCGTGTTTTTGCATCATTGGATTTCTGAGGTGGAGTGTCACTTGCCAAGAACGATAGTCAATCAAGAAGGAGAACGTGATGAGAGAGCGTCTGGATTGTGCAGTGCTGCTTACACGCTGCACCATTGATTGGGTAGAACCATTTCTGGGTCAATACGCCGGGGGCAGGCTGTATTTGCATGCTTTTGATATTGTGGTGGACATCCACAGTGATAATGCGCCAAGTGTTCTAGGTCATTCTGCCATGGCATTGCGCCGCTATGATGTCTGTGTGTTGCCTGTGCAGCCTGCAACACTTTCTTGGGCGCGTATCTCGCTTTCACAGGGCTTGCCGCGTTTGCACACGCCTGTCATAGCGCTGGCTCGGGAGCTCACCACTACGGGCTTGCACGATCTTTACGAACTTGGTGTTGCAGATTTTCTGCGCGACCCATTCTGTGGGCATGAAGCGCGAATCCGTATCGAGCGTGTTCTCGATGGCCATCGAGCCCCAAGTGCTGTGGTACACCAGGTGGCAGATGTCGCCTCCGAAAGTGCACCGTACCTGAACGATCCGCTATTGGAAGCGGTCTGTCAGAATATTTTGCAGCACGATGGCCTCGAACTGGAGGTTTATGCGGCAGCGGTAGCGTCCCGGTGCGCAACGACTAAAGAATCGTTTCAAGCAGCCAAAAGGAAAGTGGTTGAGCGCTTTGAACGGGCTTACATTACCGCAGCGCTGGGCCGCCATGGCGGAAATATCGCCATGGCGGCCCGAGCCGCACAAAAGCACCGCAGAGCGTTCTGGGCCTTGATGCGTAAGCATGATATAGACGCCGAGCCTTTCAGGCAGCGGGCGGCAGCCTTGAAACACCCGCTTACTCCTCACGCCCAAGCCACAAAACCACGCACTCTGCGGGAGCAACCGGAGGCGTTGCTGACACTGCCCGTCACGCCTGCAAACTGGTCCAGCCCCTTACTGAGCGGCGAAGGGTAAAATCGGGCAAACTCATTACAAGGAATGCCGTGAATTTCCCTACTTTGAAAAACGACATCTTTTTGCGTGCACTGATGCGCGAGCCTGTCCCGTACACCCCCATCTGGATGATGCGTCAGGCAGGCCGTTACCTTCCCGAATACCGGGAAACCCGTGCCCGAGCCGGTTCTTTCATGGGGTTAGCACAGAATCGTGAGTATGCTTGCGAAGTCACGCTGCAGCCTTTGCATCGTTACGATCTGGATGCAGCGATTCTGTTCTCCGACATTCTTACCATCCCGCATGCCATGGGCTTGGGCTTGGATTTTGTCGAAGGTGAAGGGCCGCGCTTTGCGCATCCCGTGCGTAACGAAGACGATGTGCGCAAACTGACTGTGCCTGACATGGGCAAGCTGCAATATGTGTTCGATGCAGTCACGCTTATTCGCAAGGAACTCGATGGGCGCGTGCCCCTGATCGGTTTTGCGGGCAGCCCCTGGACTATCGCCTGCTATATGGTAGAAGGTCAGGGTTCATCTGATTACCGGCTTATCAAGAGCATGATGTATGCGCGTCCTGAGCTCGTGCATCAGATTTTGAAGGTCAACGCCGAAGCCACCGTGCAGTACCTGAATGCTCAGATACAGGCAGGCGCACAGGCTGTCATGATATTCGACAGCTGGGGTGGGGTGTTGGCTGATGGTGCATTCCAGGAATTCTCGCTGGCCTACACGCGCCAGGTGGTAGAGGGCTTGGTACGCGAACGTGAAGGGCGCAAGGTGCCTGTTATTGTGTTCACAAAGGGCGGCGCCTTATGGGCCGAAGAAATCGCAGCGGTTGGCTGCGATGCCATGGGCCTGGACTGGACGGCAAGCTTGGGCCAGACCCGTAAGCGTGTCAATGATAGTGTGGCCTTGCAAGGCAATCTTGATCCCAACGTTTTGTTCGCGCCTGAAGCCGGTATTCGCGCACAAGTCCGCCGGGTAATCGACGACTTCGGTCCGGTGGGTAACGGTGGCCACGTATTCAACCTTGGCCACGGCATTTCGCGCTTTACTCCGCCTGAGGCAGTGCTGGCGTTGGTGGATGAAGTTCATACCTATAGCCGTCGCATGCACACTGAGTAATCGTTGAAAAATCGGGAAAACCCGGGTTGCAGAGCATCCATTAATTCGTGTTGTTCACAAGTTGACCATGCTCTGTAAGATAAACGTCATGTCTGCGCAGGCATTCGGGTTTTCCCTCTATCATATTGATATATAAGAAGAATATTTCTTGTTTTGCAGGGCCTCAAAAGTTTTTGCAAAAATTAGATGCATATCCGACTGAATTTTCCCGTAATTCTCCCCAAAGTTATCCACAGGCTGTGGGGCCAGGGAGGCCAAACCGCCGTACGACAAGCCTTTGCGGCAAGAATCAAGAATTTTCTTTAAGTTGTTGTCCGTCTTAACTACTGTTTCTATTTTCGAAGGGTCTAGTGTCCTGTTCGGCTAACTTGCATACGTGTCACCGGCGCCCCGGCTCTTTACGCTGCGGTGCAATGTTCGGTGAAAACCTCTGCAACCGCTGTGGTTAACCCTGTGCCTGAAAGATCCATGCTTGCGAATCTCAGCGCAGTACCCTCCACAGAGAGCGCAGGCCTGGAGTCGGCTGCGCAAGAACTCTATTACGTTCGTGTTGCTCTGGATGTCCCACTCCCAGGGCTGTTTGATTACAGCTGCAAAGCGGCTGTAGCGATCGGGCAGCGTGTCATTGTCCCTTTTGGCAGACGTAATTTGGTTGGCATGGTGGTCGCTTTGCCGGATACGCCTGCTGTGGAACCTGAGCAACTACGAGAGGCCATTGCTGTTTTAGACGACCTGCCGCCTATGCCACCGGCATGGCTGGCGTTAATGGAGTTTGCGTCTCGCTACTATCAACGCCCGCTGGGTGAGGTCATGATGCCGGCCTTGCCGCCGCCTTTGCGTAAAGTTTCTGCCTATACCGGCAAGCTTGCCGCGGGCGGGCCGGTCAAGCGGCTGGAGCGTCGCCTGGCCAAACGTCGAGCAGAACCTGAGTCGCCTAAGATATCAGGCGCCATCGAAGCGCCGGCGCTAAATGCCGAGCAGCGTGAAGCGGTTGAACGTATCGCGGCCGTGCAAGGGCATGGTGTGGTGCTGGTCCGGGGGGTGACGGGCAGCGGCAAGACAGAAGTCTATCTGCATGCGGCCCAGCAAGTTCTGGAACGGGGTCAACAAGTGCTTTTCCTCGTGCCGGAAATCAATCTGACTCCGCAGCTTGAGCAGGCGCTGCGCAGGCGCTTCCCAAGGGGTGACAATGAGCACGATACCTTGGCTGTGCTGCACAGCGGGTTATCGGATGGCGAACGCCTACAAGCCTGGCTGGCGGCATTTAATGGCCAAGCGAGCATGTTGCTCGGTACTCGCCTGGCCATCACGACACCCTTGCCCAGGCTGGGGCTGATTATTGTCGATGAAGAGCACGATACCTCGTACAAACAGCAAGACGGCCTGCGCTATTCCGCGCGCGATTTGGCAGTATGGCGGGGCTATAACCAGGGTGTACCCGTGGTGCTGGGTTCGGCTACTCCCTCATTGGAGTCGTGGAATCATGCCCAGCAAGGGCGCTACGCTTGCGTCACGCTCGCACACAGGGCGCGCGATGTCGCTTTGCCGACGATGCGCATGGTGGATACCCGGCGTCTGCGACTGGAACAAGGTTTTTCCCCGCATTTGCTGGATGCCATGCAAGAGCGCTTGGCAGCGGGTGAACAAGTACTGGTATTCATCAATCGGCGGGGTTATGCCCCGGTGCTGAACTGCTCGTCGTGCGGCTGGGTCAGCCAGTGTTCGAGGTGTACGGCTTATACAGTGTTGCATCGGCGAGTTCGCGGCGCTTATTTGCAATGCCACCATTGCGGTGGGCAAGCGCCGGTGCCGCGCGCTTGCCCTACCTGCGGCGACCAGGACTTAAAACCCATGGGCCGGGGCACGCAGCGCATTGAGGAATTCCTGAGCGAGCGGTTTCCAGAGGCTCGTATTGCCCGCATTGATGCAGACTCTACCCGTTTGAAAGGTAGCGCTGAAAAGCTCTTTTCCCAGGTTCACCAAGGAGAAGTGGATATTCTGGTCGGTACGCAGATGGTGGCCAAAGGGCATGATTTCGCAAATCTTGGGTTGGTAGGGGTGCTGAATGCCGATTCCATGCTATTTGCACAGGATTTCCGGGCGCCCGAACGGTTGTTTGCGCAGTTGATGCAGGTAGCAGGAAGGGCGGGTCGCCACCGCGCCGGGGGGGAAGTCATTTTGCAGACGGATTACCCTGAACAGCCTGTCTACCGTGCTTTGCAGCGGCATGATTACGAAGGTTTTGCACGCTACGCTTTGGAAGAGCGCGAATCCTTGGGGCTGCCGCCTTTTGCCTATCAGGCACTGCTGGTGGCTGAGAGCCGTGAACTTGCCCAAGCGCTGGAGTTTCTTGATACCGCACGCAAGCTGCCCGAAGGGGCTCCGCAGTCTTACCCCAGGCAAGACCAGATCATGCTTTATGATCCGGTTCCCCTTAGGGTGGTGCGGGTGGCGAATGTCGAGCGCGCACAGCTATTAGTGGAAAGTCATAGCAGGCCGGCACTCCAGCACTTCCTGGCTCAATGGAGTCACGATCTGTTCCAGGCAGGGCGCGAGGCGCGTGTACGCTATAGTCTGGAAGTTGATCCGTTCGAGATCTGATGAAAGGGGCTGACCCCGTGCACCCAGGCTCCACTGTTCCTGCCGACTTGAATCCCATGCAACGCAAGGCCGTCCTGTATTTGGATGGCCCTTGCTTGGTGCTGGCGGGCGCCGGAAGCGGAAAGACCCGTGTGATCACACAGAAAATCGCCTATTTGCTGCGTGAATGCGGTTATGCGGCGCGCAATGTGGTGGCGCTCACATTTACCAATAAGGCGGCACGCGAAATGAATGAGCGCGTGCGGCAGCTGGTGGACCCACGAATGGCCAAAGGCCTGACAGTCAGCACGTTCCATTCGCTGGGCCTGAGGTTTCTGCGGGAAGAAGCCGAACATGCGGGCTTGAAAAAGCAGTTCTCCATACTGGATTCCAACGATGCACTGGCGATTATCCAGGAGCTGCTGGCAACCACGGATCGCGCCCGTTTGAAGTCGGTGCAGCAAAGCATTTCCTTGTGGAAGAACGGCTTGATCGGGCCGGATGAGGCGGCAGCCGCGGCACAAACGCCCAGTGATGCGGAAGCCGCCAGGGTTTACCGTGACTACAGCGCGACCTTGAATGCGTACCAAGCGGTGGATTTCGACGATTTGATCCGCTTGCCCGCCATGCTGCTTGAGGGTAATGAGGAAGTGAGGGCCCGCTGGCAATCGCGTGTGCATTACCTGCTGGTAGACGAATACCAAGACACCAACGTGTGTCAGTACCGCATTGTGCAGGCTTTGGTCGGGCAGCGAGCCATGTTCACGGCTGTGGGCGATGACGACCAAGCCATCTACGCCTGGCGCGGCGCGACGGTGGAAAACCTACAGCGGCTGACTCGCGATTTCCCGACGATAGAGTTGATTAAGCTGGAACAGAATTATCGTTCGGTACAGCGTATTCTCACGGCGGCCAATAAGGTCATCAGCAATAACCCGAACGTTTTTGGCAAGAAGCTATGGTCTTCGCTTGGAGAAGGGGAGCCCATTCAGGTGACGGCCATGGATGACGAGGAATCCGAGGCGGAAAATATCGCGATAAGGTTGTCCGCAGCGCGTTTTGAGCGGCAGGCGCAGTGGCGAGATTTTGCCATTCTGTACCGCAGTAACCAGCAGGCGCGGGCCATGGAACAGGCTTTGCGCAATTTGCGCATTCCCTATTCAATTTCCGGAGGGCAGAGTTTCTTTGAGAAGCCGGAAATCCGCGACGTGTTGGCATACTTGAGGTTGATCGCAAACGATGATGACGATCCGGCCTTCATACGAGCGGTCACCACACCCCGGCGAGGGGTAGGCAACACCACTTTGCAAACGCTTGGGCAGTTCGCGCAAGAAAAAGGCATGTCGATGTTCGCTGCCGTATTTGAGATCGGCGAGACCGACAGGCTGGCGGCTCGCCAGCTTCAGCCGCTGCAAAATTTCGTGCGCTATATCCAAGACTTTCAACAGCGCGCGGGTAAACCGGGCAATCAGCGCAGCATGCAAGGCATGGGAGATCTCTTCAGCGCGGCGCAGACGATGGGGCTGCAAACTTATAAGCAGGCCGGCGTCCATGATTCAGCCGAACTGCTTGATGAGCTGTTGCGCAGCATGAACTACGAGCGCCATCTCTACGACCTGTACGACGAGAAGCCTGCGCAGACGCGTTGGCAAAATGTGCTTGAACTCACAGGCTGGCTCAAGCGCAAGGCACAAGAAGATGAATTGACACTCATGGAGCTGGTTCAGCATGTGGCTCTGGTGACCATGCTGGAACGGAGTGAAGACGAGGATCCGGATACCGTAAAGCTTTCTACCTTGCATGCGGCCAAGGGGCTGGAATATCCGCATGTTTACCTGATCGGCGTGGAGGAAGGTTTATTGCCCCACCTGGGTCGAGAGGACGAAGATGTTGGACACGCGGACGCGGTAGAAGTCCTGGCCCAGCGCATTCAGGAAGAGCGCCGTTTGATGTATGTGGGTATTACTCGTGCCCAACGCAGTCTGCACCTGAGCTGGTGTAAGCGCCGCAGGCGGGCACGCGAAGATGTTGTGCGGGAAAGGTCGCGCTTCATCGAGGAAATGGGGTTTCACGATGAAAAGGCTGTTGACCCGGCAGCCGGCATGGCCCCCAAGCAACGCCTGGAAATGCTGAAAGCCCTACTGGGCAACGCCTGAGAGCAATAAAAAAGCCCGTCATTCTTAAATGACGGGCCTTCGGAGACGGCTGGTCGATTGTGTCGAGAGCTGCCTCGTTTTTGCGGTTACCACTGACTTCCCGAGAAGCGTGCGTCGCGTGCACGGGCTTCGTTCAGAGCTTCGGCAACTTGAACGAGATAGCGACCAAATGCTGTGGCGCCACGAGCGATGCCGTTAGCGACGATGGCCAGGCCTTCCAGAACGGAGTAGGCGCGGTTGCCTGCTTGTTCGGCCCAGATAAGGTCGCGCTCAAGAGAATCGGTAAGGTGGTTGTACGGATTTGCGTAATTCGCTGACATGTTTTGACCCCTGCATGCTTGTGTGAATGGACGATTTAAATTATAGGGTAAACCCTAGGTTATGTCTAGGGTTTACCCTAATATCCTATTTGGGGGTGGCATAAAAGACACGCGCCATACGAAATAGCGTTTCGTAATACGGGATTTTTTCCTCGGTAGAAGGCTTCAATGGCTCCGTTTTTCTTGTGCCTGTGGCATGCCTCACTCGCTTTCGGCATTTGGGGCAAAATAAAGGGTTTTCTGCAATCTGGAATCAAGGAGCTCGAACATGCGGAATATTGATATTGTGGGGGTAGTGGGCGCGGGCGCTATGGGGCGTGGCATCGCTCAGATCGCTGCACAGGCCGGAATCACCGTAAGGCTGTTTGATGTCCAGGAGCAGGCAATCGCCAGCGCCCGCGACGCCTTGCAAACAGTGTGGAACAGGCAGGTGGAAAAACAGCGCATGAGCGCCGATGAGGCGGCTGCGGCCCTGCAGCGTGTCGTGCCATGCAGCAAGCTGGAAGACATGGCAGACGCTGATCTCATCATCGAGGCGGTTGTCGAGCGTCTGGACGTCAAAGGTGAACTGTTTCGCAAGTTGGAAGGCATTGTGGGGGCGGATTGCATACTGGCCTCCAACACGTCTTCGTTATCGATTACGGCGATTGCCTCAGCGTGCGAGGACCCATCGCGCGTGGTGGGCTACCATTTCTTCAACCCGGTTCCCCTAATGAAAGTGGTTGAAGTCATTGATGGTGTGCGTGGCGACCCTCGCCATGGTGATGTATTGATGGATCTGGCGCGACGCATGGGACATACGCCGGTGCGCGCTAAGGATATGCCAGGCTTCATCGTCAACCACGGTGGGCGTGGCATGAACATCGAGGGGCTGAAGGCGGCTCAGGAGTGCGTGGCGCCTTTCCCCGTTATCGACGCCATCATGCGTGAGCAGGCGGGTTTCAGGATGGGGCCGTTTGAACTGATGGATCTGACAGGTCTTGATGTCTCACATCCGGTGATGGAATCCATCTATCAGCAGTTTTATGACGAACCCCGCTTCCGCCCGTCGCCGATTACGGCGGTTCGTGTTGCTGGAGGCTTGTTCGGGCGCAAGACGGGTGAAGGCTTTTACCGCTACCCGGAAGGGCAGAAAGTGATAGAGGCTGAAGCGGCGGCGCCGGCATTGCCGGACGGTCTGAGCGTCTGGGTGGCGCCGTATCATTCCACTGGTCACAGGCGGGCGGCCGCACTGTTGCGTGAACTGGGTGTTGAGCCGGTAACATCTGAAAAGCCCCCGCGCGATGCCTTGATTGTGGTCACGCCTTACGGCGAAGATACCGCTACCGTTGTGGCTGACTACCAGCTCGATGGCCGTCGTACCGTGGCACTGGATACTTTCTTCGGCCTGGAGCCCGGTAAGCGCAGGGTGGTGATGTGTTCGGCAGCAACCCTTCCACAATGGCGGGATGCCGCGCACGCTTTGTTTGCCAAGGATGGCTCACCCGTCAGCGTGATCGCCGACTCTGCAGGCTTTATTGGCCAACGTGTCGTGGCAGCCATTATTAATGTTGCGTGCGATATCGCGCAGCAAGGTATTGCCACGCCGGAAGACATTGACCTGGCAATTTCTCTGGGCTTGGGCTACCCCGGTGGCGGGCCGCTCTCGCTGGGAGATACGCTGGGCGCAGCGCATGTGGTGGATATTCTGCGTGGCATGTTGCGCACAACCGGTGATATGCGCTACCGCAGCAGCCTGTGGCTGCAACGGCGCGTGCAGCTCGGGATGTCGCTGCGTGAATCGCCCGCCGCTGGGTAAACCTCGTTAATCGGAAATAAAAATGGCCGCTTATGAAAAGCGGCCATTTTTTTTGGTTCTGTACTGCCTTACTGAACTTGATTCACCATGTAGTGCACTGCGGCGATGATGTCTTCGTCGCTGGCGGTCGAGCCACCACGCGGAGGCATGGCGCCCTTGCCTTCGATGGAAATCTTGATCATGTTGTCCATGCCGGCTTCGATCAGAGGAGCCCATGCGGCTTTGTCGCCGGTTTTAGGAGCGCCGGCTACGCCGAAGGTGTGACAGGCGAAGCACACGGCTTTGTAGAGCTTTTCGCCCGCGGCGAGGTCAACGTCACTTGCTGTTGCAGCAGCGGCTTCCGCCTGTTGCGGGGCCTCTTCGGCAGCGGGGGCGGCTTCAGCAGGTGCGGCTTCTGTTTCGGCGGCCGGAGCAGCCTCTTCAGCAGGAGCTGCTTCAGCGGCAGGGGCTTCTTCTGTTGCGTCGCTGGAATCGCCTGCGCTCTCGGGCTCAGGGAAGCTGGCGCCAGACTGGTTGGTCATGTAGACAACCGCACGAGCCAGTTCGAGATCGCTGAGCGCGGGGTTGCCCGCACGGGCCGGCATGGCGCCCAGGCCGTTGATAACACTTTGCAGCAGCGGCTCAAACCCCTTGGCGATGATGGGGGCCCAGCCAGTAGCATCGCCAAACTTATGAGCGCCCGCGACGCCGGTGCCGTGGCAGGAGGAACAGGTGGCGTTGTAGACCTGTTCGCCGGTTCTTTCTTCGGTTGCGGCTTCGGCCGTCACCAAGGCAAAGCCTGCAACAGGCTGGATGCGTGTTGCTACCGCTTCTTGGGACTGAGCATCTGAACCCACGCCCAGCGGGGTGCTGGAAATAATGAGCCGGATGAGCAGGAGAATGACCACGATTGGAACAATAAAAGCCAATACGATGGTGGTGATGAGCTGTTTAGGAGTCTTGATAAAGCCTTCGTGCTCAGCCGTCTTTGTGACGTTTTGTTCCGGAGTGTTCATAATGAATACGAGTTCCTGTCTGAGGGCCCCATTGGCCTTGTTCTTCATGATGCGCGGGCTGCGCACGGTTTCTGGCTGATGATAACCGCTACACGTGAGCGATGCTCGAAGCCGCGATTATACCTTTTCCAGCAAACACGCTACAATTATTGGTTCTTGGCGCCCGTAGTTCAATGGATAGAATTAGAGTTTCCGAAGCTCTCGATACAGGTTCGATTCCTGTCGGGCGCGCCATAAAATCAATGACTTACGTGTGGTTTGTGCTCTACACAGCCCCGTACAGCATGAGCAGAACATGCCCAATCTGAGGCCTGGTCAAGGGGCTCGCAGGGCTGCGTGGAACTGCGCAACATACTCATCAAAACTTTCAGTGTCAGACGCTTCAATGGCGTGCTGTTCTTCAATGGAAGCGGCTGCTTCGTCGATATAGTTCTGCAGAAGTTCCTGCTCCATAGGGCCGCTGACCAGGGTTTCGTGGTGGCCTGCGCTGACTTGCAGCATGCAGTCGTGGAAGCTGAGGTTTTGATCGCGCATGGCCTGCAGCACTTTGGCAGAAGGCGTTTGTTCGCTGTCGCGGACTTTTTTCAGTTGTAGTTCAAGCGCTGTGGCGTGCCGCTTCTGGCCATAAGCCTGGTCAAGCAGGTCGGCATAGGGGCGAATACGGTCGATAAGCTCTTCGGCCCAGTCACGCAAAGAAATTTCGGTGCCGTCGCGTTTCAGGGTCAGCCCCGGTTTGCGCCCTTCTCGCACCACGGTGTTGAAGTTGTCCTGGCTGAGCGGGCAATGGCCGTTGCCTGGGAAGAGCGGGCTTTCGTCGCTGACGCAGAAAAGCAGGAAAGCATCTAGGAAGCGACAGGTTTCCGCACGGATGCCGACAGGCGACCAAGGGTCAACATCTAAACAACGTACCTCGATATATTCGACGCCGCGTTCGGCCAAGGCCGTGGCAGGGCGTTCGCCGCGTCGGGTGGTGCGCTTGGGGCGGATGCTCGAATAGTATTCATTCTCGATCTGCAGCACATTGGTGTTGAGTTGTATCCACTCGCCATCCTGCTTGGTACCGAGGCGCTCATAGGCGGGCCAGGGAGTCGTTACCGCTGTGTACATGCGCTGCAGGAAGGTTTCTAGGTCGTTGTAGCAAAGTTGCAGATCGGACTGAGCCTTGTTCTGGTAGCCGAGGTCGCTCATGCGCAGGCTGGTCGCCCATGGCAGGTATAGGGTGTCCGCGTCGAATTGTTGCAAAGAATGCGGGGCGTCGCCGAGAAAAGCCCGGGACAAGGCGGGCGAGGCGCCGAAAAGATACATGAGCAGCCAAGAATAGCGGGTGAAATTGCGGATAAGGGCGAGATACCCCTTGTTGCGCTGCTCTTCAAGAGAAATGCCTTCAATGCCCAGAACATCCCAAAGACGGTCAGGCATTGATAAGTTGTAATGTACGCCCGCAATGCACTGCATGGCTTTGCCATATCGGTGTGCGAGGCCGCGCCGGTACACGTGCTTCAACATGCCGGTATTGGAACTGCCGTACCAACCGATGGGAATGTCCTCTTCAGCGGGCAGCCGGGCTGGCATAGATTGATTCCATACCAGTTCATTATCAAGCTGTCTGGAGACAAAGCGATGCGTTTCTTCGAGTTCCTGCAGCAAGCTTTCGACGCTGGGGTGGACGCCCGTAATGAGCTCCAGCAACGCTTCGGAGTAATCGGTTGTGATGCGCGAATGGGTGAGCGTGGAGCCCAGTGCTTGCGGATGTGGCGTCAGGGCAAGCTTGCCCTGAGCATCGACGCGTAAGCCTTCTTTTTCTATGCCGCGCTTGATCGCAGTGAGGAGTTGGACATCCTGACGGATGCGGTCGAGGCGGGGGGTGGGAGAGCTCATGCGCGACTTCAGATTGCGTTGCAAATAGCAGGGATTTTACCCGAGGGTATCGCGCGGGGGGCTAAGGGCGTACAAGCAACAGGCTTTTGCTCGCGCATCAGCCTGTATGGTTGTATGTGTATCAATTCGTGTTGTGGCGCGTTTCGTGTTGAATCGTGACGCGGGGCAGCAACGGAGCAGATGTGTCCGGCGCGTCGTCATCGAAGCTTAGCAGACCGGTTCGCATGGCTGTGGTGATAGCGGCCTGACGGCTGTGGACGCCAAGTTTGCGGCACGCATTCTGGATATGGAAATTAATTGTGCGCTCGGCCAAGCCAAGAATGCGACCGGTTTCCCAACTGGTTTTTCCGATTGACACCCATTGCAGACAAGTCAGTTCACGCTCGGTGAGGGGTTTCATTACGGTATGCCTCCTGTTGATTTGGTTATCGATCGTACTCAGGTGCTACAAAGTTCAATTGTTACAGTTTAGTTACTACAGATACTGCTAATTGTATCTAAGTGAGTCGATTTGAGTCCCGGGGTTATCCCGGACTGGTATGGGGTGGTGCTACAATGCAGCAGCTATTCTTTGTTCCTGGCGCCGATTTGCTCGATCCGCTTGCGGGCGCCTCATAAATACCGCTAAAGAGGTCCTGAATGGGCACAACTCCTCTCTCAACAGCCACCAAGGCTGACATCATCACCCCATCTTCTGAAGCCACTATCCCGACCGGTTCGGTTGGCTTTGTTCGCCCTCAACTCGTTCGTTTCGATGAGCCGCTCGAGCTCACCAGCGGGCAGGTGTTGCCGCAATACGAACTTGCGGTCGAAACCTACGGTGAGTTGAATGCCGAGCGCAGCAATGCGGTACTGATCTGCCATGCTTTGAATGCCTCGCATCATGTGGCAGGCATGTCTGCAGACAACCCGCGCGATGTCGGCTGGTGGGACAATATGGTGGGGCCTGGCAAGGCTGTAGATACCGACCGTTATTTCGTTATTGGCGTCAACAATATCGGCTCGTGCTTTGGTTCTACCGGCCCGGCCAGCATTAACCCGGCAACGGGTAAGCCCTGGGGCGCAGCGTTTCCTGTACTTACTGTCGAGGATTGGGTGCGAGCGCAGGCTAGGCTGGCAGACTACTTCGGCATCGAATGCTTTGCAGCGGTCATGGGGGGCTCGTTGGGCGGCATGCAGGCATTGAGCTGGTCAATTACCTGCCCTGAGCGCCTGCGACATTGCGTCGTGATTGCCAGCACACCACGGCTGTCGGCGCAGAACATCGGTTTCAACGAGGTGGCGCGTCGCTCCATCATCAGTGATCCGCAATTTCATGGTGGTGACTACTACGAACATGGCGTGGTACCGGTACATGGGTTGTCGGTGGCTCGCATGATCGGTCACATTACTTATCTGTCCGATGAAACCATGGCCCAACGTTTTGGGCGTCAACAGCGTGAGCCGGGGCATAACGGCGCCTTTCATTACGGGTATGGCGTAGAGTTCGAGGTGGAGTCGTACTTGCGTTATCAAGGCGAGAAATTCTCTCGCTATTTCGATGCGAATACTTATCTGCTGATCACGCGAGCACTCGATTATTTCGATCCGGCTCGTAATCACAACGGCGACCTGGCAAAAGCGCTGGAGCCTGCCAAGGCGGATTTCCTGCTGGTTTCCTTTACGACCGACTGGCGTTTCCCGCCCGAGCGGTCACGTGAAATCGTTAAGTCATTATTGAATAACCAGACAGCCGTGACCTACGCGGAAATTGATGCACCCCATGGCCATGACGCGTTTCTGCTTGAGGACGCGCGCTATCACGCTGTGGTGCAAGGGTATTTTGATCGCATAGCGGTCAGCTTGGGCTTGCCGGAGCGCCGCCTCACTACGGGAGTCCTGGCGTGAATCAGATCAGTGTGAGTGCTCCCGCGCATGTACGCCCCGACCTCAAACGTATCGCCGGTTGGGTCGAGCCTGGCAGCCGTGTGCTCGACCTCGGTTGCGGTGACGGCACGTTGTTGGCGCATCTGCAGAATAAAAAGCAGTGCGTGGGCGTAGGGGTGGAACTCAGCGACCAACAAGTGATCGCTTGCGTGCGGCGTGGCGTGCGAGTGATCCAGCAAAACCTTGAAGAAGGGCTGGCGCTATTCGATGACCACCAGTTCGATACGGTGGTGTTGTCGCGCACGCTGCAGTCCATGCACAACACGGAACGTATTCTTCAGGAAATGGCCCGGGTGGCGCGTTACGGCATCGTCTCATTTCCGAACTTCGGGTACTGGCCGCATGGCTGGTCGATCCTGCGGGGTAGGATGCCGGTGACCGGCGAGATGCCTTATGAGTGGTACAACACGCCGAACATTCATCTTTGTACCTTGCGAGATTTTGAACGACTGGCCCAGAAGCTGGGTTTGCGCATTACCGATATGGCGACGTTCAAAGAAGACAAAGAGGTTAAACTTCTGCCAGGCTGGCGCAGTACGCTGGCCGTCTATCGTTTTGAATCCGGTTGTTAAACGGAGCTGACATTACTGCTTCTTCCCGCGTTTATCTGAGTCCACGAGTCCTGCCTTTGTTGGTGCTGGGCTTCGCCAGCGGCTTGCCTCTGGCTCTGACCGGCGGGACTTTGCAGGCGTGGGCAACGATAGATGGCGTATCGCTGCAAAACATCGGTTTTCTGACGCTCATTGGTACGGCCTATACGCTGAAGTTCTTATGGGCGCCGCTGGTCGACCGCTATTCTTTTCCTTTTCTGGGGCGGCGCCGCAGCTGGATCTTTCTCACACAGTTGATGCTGGCGGCGTGTATTGCCGCTATGGGTTTGTATTCACCCGGCACACATTTGCTGCCACTAGCTCTGCTGGCTGTGCTGGTTGCATTCCTGTCGGCGACTCAAGATATCGCATTTGATGCATACAGCACCGATGTGTTGCGTAGCGAGGAGCGCGCCGCCGGCGCGGCGGTCAAGGTGCTGGGTTATAGGCTGGCAATGATTGTGTCGGGCGGGTTGGCACTCATACTGGCGGATCAATGGTTCGGGTGGGGCAACACGTATTTTCTGATGGGCGCCTTTATGGCCGTCTGTTCACTGGCCACGGTATTGGCGCCGGAGCCTGAGGTTGTTGCAGCGCCCCCACGCTCTTTGGCCGTGGCGGTCGTCGAGCCTTTGGCGGAGTTTTTCCGGCGCAAGGGCGCTTTGACCATTTTGCTGCTCATTGTCCTGTACAAGCTGGGTGACGCCTTCGCCGGTGCGCTGTCCACCACCTTTTTGTTGCGTGGCGCGGGTTTTACCGGAACCGAGGTGGGCGCAGTCAATAAGGTGTTTGGCTTGGCCGCCACGATTGTTGGCGCGCTGGCCGGCGGCACCATCATGGCGCGAATGGGGCTGTATCGTTCGTTAATGTGGTTTGGTCTATTGCAAGCCGTCTCCAATTTTGGTTATTGGGTGCTCGCGGTTACGCCGCCCCATCTGTATTCGATGGGCGCTGTAGTCATGTTGGAAAACCTGTGTGGCGGCTTGGGAACAGCGGCTTTCGTGGCATTGCTGATGGCGTTGTGCCGGCAGGAATTTTCCGCTACGCAATTTGCCTTGTTGTCGGCATTGTCGGCGGTAGGGCGCACGTATCTGGCAGGGCCTTTGACGCCGCCACTGGTCGAATGGCTAGGCTGGCCGGGCTTCTTCGTGGTGACCGTGTTTATTGCGTTGCCCGGCCTGGTCTTGCTTTATTTCCGGCGCAATGAAATCAGGGCGCTGGATTCTGATCGCTAACAGCTTGGTCTGATTACACAACTATTCAGGTTGTGTGTCAGAGGCCGTATCAACAGGCTCTGCGGGTGGTGCTTCCGGGTTCCAGGCCACTTCCCATAAGTGGCCGTCCGGGTCTTTGAAGATGCCCGCGTACCCGCCCAGCAGCGTGTCATGCGCAGCCTTCACAATTTCGCCGCCCGATTGAGCTGCTTGCTGCATGACTTCATCGACGAACTCCCGTTCAGTGACGCAATGGCTCAGCATGAACTCAGTCATGGCGGGAGGCTGAAGCTCAACGCCCGCTTCGTGAGCCAGGCTTTCACGAGGCCATAGCGCCAGGGAGAGACCCGGTTGCAGGTCAAAGAATGCTGCGGCACCGTAGTCGTAGTCGGCCCCGACAATGCCGCGGGTTTTTAAGCCCAGGCCGTCCCGGTAGAAGCGCACTGATTTCTCCAGATTGGTGACGGCCAGCGTAATAATGGAAATATGCGGTTTCATGGCTTAGAAAGGGTAGGTGTAATCAACGATTAAAGGGGCATGGTCGCTGAAACGCTGTTCTTTATAAACAAACGCTTCTGAGGCGGTTGCCGCAATAGCAGGCGTGGCAATTTGGTAATCGATACGCCAGCCCACATTGTTGGCGCGGGCCTGGCCTCTGTTGCTCCACCAGGTGTAAGCATCGCCGGTCGCTTCCGGGTACAAGCTGCGATAGACATCCACCCAGCGTTGTTCTTCAAAAACACGTGTTAACCAGCTGCGTTCTTCGGGCAGAAAACCACTGTTTTTCAGGTTGCCCTTCCAGTTTTTAAGGTCGATCTCCTGATGAGCAATATTCCAGTCACCGCAGATCACCACTTCGCGACCGCAGGCGGCAAGCTCGGCTAGGTGAAGGAAAAAGTGTTCCATGAAATCGAATTTGATTGCCTGGCGGTGATCGCCGCTGGAACCGGATGGCAGATAAACGGAAATAATGGATAAGCCATCATAGACCAGTTCGATGTAACGCCCTTCTGCGTCGATCTCCGGTACGCCCAGCCCTTCAATCACTTCATCCGGCTCACGACGCGCATAAATACCGACGCCGCTATAGCCTTTTTTCTCTGCGTAATGAAAGTAACCTTGATAGCCCGGTGGCGCCAGCATGGCTTCGGTCATGTTGGGAGCCTGGGCCTTGAGTTCCTGCAGGCAGATGAATTCGGCTTCCTGGGAAGGAAGCCAGTCGAGAAAACCTTTAGTGACAGCAGAGCGGATGCCGTTGAGATTGGCCGAGATGATGCGCATGGATTTCCATAAATAAAATAAACAGTGGAACTGTAACGCATCGCGCACTGAAGGGCATGCCGGCGGCAAGGCATCGCAAGCGGCAGGCGTTGCGATGAGGCGCGTTTCATGTCATCAACGGTTATGGCGGATAATATCGGTTTTTCGCGTATCAGGCAGGTAATATGACAATCGCAAGCAACCGCGGTGACTTCGTCCGTTTTGCGCTGGAGCAGGGTGTTCTGCGCTTTGGGGAGTTCAAGGTCAAGTCGGGGCGTATCAGCCCTTATTTTTTCAATGCGGGGCTGTTTAACAGCGGGTTGTCAGTCGGCAGGCTGGCCGAGTTTTACGCTCAGGCTCTGGTAGATTCCGGTATCGAGTTCGATATGTTGTTCGGGCCGGCCTACAAGGGTATTCCGCTTTCCACCGCAACCGCCACGGCGCTGGCGAGGCACCCTGCTTTAAGCGGGCGCGATGTTCCCTTTGCCTTCAACCGTAAAGAAGCCAAGGATCACGGCGAGGGTGGGGTGCTGGTCGGTGCGCCGCTGCAAGGCAAGGTGGTCATTATTGATGATGTCATTACGGCCGGTACGTCGGTGCGCGAATCAGTGGACATCATCCGCCAAGCCGGCGCCGAACCGGTGGCGGTGTTGATTGCTCTGGATCGCATGGAGCGGGCAGGCAGGGACGGCGAGCTTTCGGAGCATTCGGCCGTTCAGGATGTGCAGCGTACCTATGGCATGCCGGTTGTTAGCATTGCCTCGCTGACGGATATTATGTCGGTTTTGGAAGCTGATGCCACGCTGGCGGAATACCGCGAGGCCGTGCAGGCTTACCGGGCACGTTACGGCATCTAACGTTACGGTATTTGAAAATACCGGGCATTTTTAAAGACCAGAGCAGCTATCGATTAAGCCGCTCTGGTCTTTGTTGTTCAACCCAGTTTTTCTTTCAGCAGTTGGTTGACCTGCTGCGGGTTGGCCTTGCCCTTGGCGGCTTTCATGACTTGGCCTACCAGCGAGTTAAAGGCTTTCTGACGGCCCGCACGGTATTCCTCGACAATAGCCGGGTTCGCAGCCAGAACTTCGTCGATCATGGCGCTAATGGCGCCGGTGTCGCTGATCTGCTTGAGGCCACGTGCCTCGATGATGGCGTCGGGGTTGCCCTCGTGCTCACCTTCCCACATGGCGGCAAAGACATCGCGAGCCATTTTGTTGGAAATCGTGCCGTCAATGATGCGCCGGATAAGCTCTGCCAGCCTTTCGGGTGAGATCGGGCTGTCGGAGATTTCTCGTTCGTCGCGGTTCAGGGCGGCTGCGAGTTCCCCGAGTATCCAGTTGGCGCCCAGTTTGGCCTGGTCTTGAGGCAGGGCTGCGGCGACCTGCTCGAAGTAGTCGGCGGTGGCGCGATCCATGGTGAGTTGCGCCGCATCGTAGGCGGTCAGGCCGAGCTCGTCTTGGAAGCGTTGGCGTTTCTGCGATGGCAGTTCGGGCATGGAAGCGCGTACACGCTCGATCCATTCCGGCTCAACGACCAGCGGGGGCAGGTCGGGGTCGGGGAAGTAGCGGTAATCATGCGCATCTTCTTTGCTGCGCATGCTGCGTGTTTCATCGCGATCGGAATCGTAAAGCCGGGTTTCCTGCACCACAGTGCCGCCGTCCTCAATGAGTTCGATCTGGCGGCGTGCCTCGTACAGAATGGCCCGCTCAAGAAAACGAAAGGAGTTTACGTTCTTGATTTCGCAGCGAGTGCCGAATTCTTTCTGGCCGCGCGGCCGTACAGAGACGTTGGCGTCAACACGGAAGGAGCCTTCCTGCATATTGCCGTCGCAAACTCCCAGCCATACGACCAGGGCGTGTAGGGCGCGGGCATAGGCCACGGCTTCGGCTGCCGAGCGTAAGTCTGGCTCGGTGACGATTTCCAGCAACGGTGTGCCGGCACGGTTCAGGTCGATGCCGGTTGACGATTCGCCGTGAGGGCCGGTGAAATTCTCGTGCAGAGATTTGCCCGCGTCCTCTTCGAGGTGGGCGCGGGTGAGGTTAAGCGTTTTTTCTTCTTCACCGACAAAAAAGCGCAGCGAGCCGCCCTGTACGATGGGCACTTCCAACTGGCTGATCTGATAATTCTTGGGCAGATCGGGGTAGAAGTAATTCTTGCGTTCAAATTGCGAGCGTGGGGCGATGTGTGCGCCGACAGCCAGGCCGAAGACAATGGCACGCTCGACAGCGCCCCGGTTCATGACGGGCAAGCTGCCGGGCAGCGCCATATCCATGACGTTGGCTTGTGTATTGGGGGCCGCGCCAAAGCGGGTGCTGCTGTCCGAAAAGATTTTGGATTCGGTGGAAAGCTGGACGTGCGTTTCCAGGCCGATGACGATTTCCCAATCCATTATTGCTGTCCCGGAGTACGTTGATGCCAGTCGGTGGCCTGTTGGTAGCAATCCGCTACGGCGAGCAACTCGCCTTCGGTGAAGTAGTTGCCGATGATTTGCAGGCCGATGGGCAGGGGGCGTTCGGTGCCGAAGCCGCAGGGGACCGACATGGCCGGCAGCCCGGCCAGGCTCACGCCCAGCGTGTAGATGTCGGACAGCCAGTCGGCAATCGGGTCTTCGCGGTTGTCGCCTATGGATTTGGCGACGGTGGGTGTGACCGGCCCCATAATGACATCGCAATGCTGAGAGAAGGCCTGCTGGAAGTCGTCGGTAATCATGCGACGGACACGCTGTGCTTGCAGGTAGTACGCATCGTAATAGCCGTGGCACAGCACATAAGTGCCAACCAGTACCCGACGACGCACTTCTTCGCCAAAGCCTTCGAAGCGCGAACGGCTGGTCATGTCCTCGAGGTCGGTGTAGGACTCGGCGCGGTGGCCGAAACGTACGCCGTCGTAGCGGGACAGGTTGGTTGAGGCTTCTGCCGGTGCGATGACGTAGTAAGCCGGAATGGAAAGTTCCGTGCGGGGCAGGCTGATTTCAACCCGCACGGCGCCCAGCTCTTCAAATGTGCTCAGGGCGCGTTCGACAGCTTGGGCGACCTCTGGGGATAACCCCGTGCCGAAAAATTCCCGTGGTACGCCAATGCGCAGCCCTTCAAGCGGGCGACTGCCATTTTGTTGTTGCTTGGCCTGTGCTGCTTCGAAGCGTGCCCGGATGCGGCCCGGTGCATTGCTTGCGCCGTCGCAGTGTTCGAGGCTGGTGGAATCCAGCGGGTCGAAGCCTGTCATGGGTTCGAGAATGTCGAGTAAGTCGCGGGCGTGACGGGCGATCGGGCCGGCTTGGTCGAGGCTGGAGCCGTAAGCCACCATGCCCAGACGAGAAACCGTGCCGTAGGTGGGCTTGATGCCCGAGATACCGCATAGCGCTGCAGGCTGGCGGATGGAACCGCCTGTGTCAGTGCCAGTGGCAGCCATGATCAGCCCTGCGGCGACCGCTGCGGCTGAACCGCCTGACGAACCGCCGGGTACGGCAGAAAGATCCCAAGGGTTGCGAACCGGGCCGAAGTACGAGGTTTCGCTGCCTGAGCCCATGGCGAATTCGTCGCAATTGAGCTTGCCCAGGGAAACGGCGCCGGCATCGGCCAGGCGGCTAACGACGGTGGCGTCGAAGGGGCTGGTGTAGTTTTCCAGCATTCGGCTGCCCGCTGTGGTGCGCCACCCCTGAGTGACGAAAACATCTTTGTGAGCAATGGGAATACCGGCCAGAGGGCCAGCGTTGCCCGCTTTCAGCGCGGCGTCAACGTTGCGAGCCTGGGCCAAAGTGAGCTCAGGGTCGACATGCAGAAAGGCATTCAGGTCGGCATGGGATTCTATGGCGTCCAGTGCGCTGCGGGCGAGCTCAGTGGCGCTCAGGGAGCCGCCGTGCAGGGCGTCGCGCAGCGCTTGTATGCTGGAGAACTGGGTGTGCAAGGGAAGTTTTGCCATTCGTTTACTCAATGACCGTGGGCACGAGGAACAGGCCTTCGGCCTGGGCAGGGGCGTTGGCCATTTGTGCGTCACGCTCTGCTTCTGTGAGTGTGGCCGCCGCAATGTCGTCGCGCAGGCGCAGCTGGATGTCCTGATGTGCCGACAGCGGGTGAGCCATGGGTTCGACCCCTTGAGTATCCACCGCTTGCAGACGGGCCATCAGCCCGAGAATCTTGGTGAGATCCTTCTGAGTCTGTGCGGTGTCGTCGGGCGAAAGTTGTATGCGTGCCAGTTGGGCGATGCGCATGACGTCTTGCTCGGAAATTGCCATGGTTTTTTTGACCGGGGGTTGCCTGCGGGGAAAATTAAATGTCACGGTACATGCAAAGGGTTACTGAAGACCGTGATTTGATGCTAACAAACATCAATTATAAGTTATCATTCTTCGTTTGATCGGATAGTCCGGCTGCCATTCGGTTGCGGCCAGTAGTGCATCCCCTCGCCCGGACACGCCGAGTTCTCCACATTCAGATCTCTGACTCCCATGTTCGGATTCCTCCGTAGTTATTTTTCCAGCGATATGGCGATCGACCTCGGTACCGCCAACACCCTGATTTACGTTCGGGGCAAAGGTGTCGTGCTCGATGAGCCTTCGGTAGTCGCCATCCGGCAGGAAGGCGGCCCAGGTGGCAAGCAAATCATCCAGGCAGTCGGCCGTGAGGCCAAGCAGATGCTGGGCCGGGTGCCCGGCAATATCGAAGCCATACGGCCCATGAAGGACGGTGTCATCGCCGACTTCACCGTCACCGAGCAAATGCTCAAGCAGTTCATTCGCATGGTGCATCCGCGCAGCATGTTTGCGCCCAGCCCGCGCATCATCATTTGCGTGCCCTGCGGTTCTACTCAGGTGGAGCGGCGTGCCATTCGCGAATCCGCCATGGGGGCGGGCGCCAGCCAGGTTTATCTCATCGAAGAGCCCATGGCAGCTGCCATCGGCGCTGGTCTGGCCGTGTCTGATGCCAGCGGCTCCATGGTGGTGGACATCGGCGGCGGTACCACTGAAGTCGCCATCATTTCCCTTGGCGGCATGGTGTACAAGGGTTCTGTGCGGGTGGGTGGCGACAAATTCGATGAAGCCATCATTAACTACATCCGCCGCAACTACGGCATGCTCATTGGCGAACCCACGGCCGAACTCATCAAAAAGGAAATCGGTTCCGCATTCCCCGGGTCGGAAATCAAAGAGCTTGAAGTCAAGGGGCGCAACCTTTCCGAAGGCGTGCCGCGCAGCTTTACGGTTTCATCCAACGAGATCCTGGAATCTCTTACCGATCCGCTCAATCAGATTGTGTCTGCGGTCAAGACAGGGCTGGAACAGACTCCTCCGGAGCTGGGTGCCGACATTACCGACAAGGGCATTGCCCTGACTGGCGGCGGAGCACTGTTGAGCGACCTTGATCGCCTGCTGCAGGAAGAAACGGGCCTGCCGGTGGTGGTTGCAGAAGACCCGCTCACCTGCGTGGTGCGCGGTTGCGGCGAAGCCCTTGAGCATCTCGAAAAGCTGGGCAGCGTCTTCATTTACGATTGATCGCGGGATTGCACCGCTGTCGGGCGCGGTCAGGCGTGACAGCGGTTTTAAAACAGACTCATGCAGGAAAACGGCTCGTTGAAGTTGTTCAAGCACGGCCCGACAGCCGAAGTTCGGCTGTTCGTGCTGGTTTTTCTTGCGCTTGCCCTATTGGTGGTTGATGCCCGCTGGGCCACGCTGGAACCTGCGCGTCAGGGTATTTCTGTGCTGCTGTACCCCTTCCAGCGCATCATGCTGGCGCCACGTGACGGCGTGGCGCGGGTGAAGGGCTGGGTCGATGCGGCCAATGAAATGCACTTCGAGAAGGAAGCCATACAGCGGCAGCGGATCGAGCTGGCGCAAATGGCCACTCATGCCGCGCAGTTGGCGGCCGAGAATGAGCAGTTGCGGCGCCTGTTGAATGTGCCCGAGACCGTCACACAGCCGGCCGTCGCTGTGGAGGTGCTGTTCGAGCCCACTAGCGCGTTCAATCACCATTTGGTTTTCAATAAGGGCGGTTCCAACGGCATTCTGCCCGGCATGCCCGTGATTGACGAAGGCGGGGTGGTGGGGCAGATCGTGCGCACCACGCCCTTCACGTCTGAAGCGGCGCTCATTACCGACGATAAACTCTCTATTCCTGTACAGATTCTACGTAACGGTTTGCGGCTTATCGCTTTTGGGGGCGGGGCCGACGGCAAGATGGAAGTTCGCTACCTGACTGCGGGGGCGGATATTCAGCCGGGTGATGAGCTCGTGACGAGCGGGATCGGCGGGCTCTTTCCCGCAGGTTTGTCGGTAGCGCGTGTAGACAGCGTGCACCGGGACTCTGCTACCGGCTTTGCCATGGCATTGGCTTCACCGCTGGCTCACCCCGAGCGTCATCGCCATTTTCTTGTTCTACAGGTCGATGTTGAGGCGGCGCGGCGTCACAAAGAGGCGCTGAATGGCGGCTCTGGAGGGCTGCGCTGATGGTTCGCCGGGTCAAAGTCGAAGTTACCAGCAAGAAAACTGGGCTGTCATCACTGGAGCCCATTGATACGACTCCTTTTCGGCGCACGGCCAGCCCTGCTTTTATATGGTTAACCGTGTCATTGGTCTGGCTGTTTTCTCTGCTTCCCTGGCGGGTATGGCAGCCGGCACCCGACTTATTGCTGCTTGTCATTGCTTATTGGTGCATGAATGAGCCCCGCCGTATTGGCATGGGCACCGCTTTTGTTTTTGGCTTGCTGATGGACGTTCACGATGGCGGGCTACTGGGCGTGCATGCTCTGACTTATACACTGGCGGCTTACGGCACCCTGGTGTTGTCGCGCCGTTTGCAGCGCTTCAATTCCGTGGTCCAGTGCCTGCACATATTGCCGGTGTTTGTCATCGCCAAGTCGGCCAGCCGCCTTATAGAAGCATGGCTGGCGGGCGAGTGGTTAGGGTGGGGCTGGCTGTGGTCGGCTTTCCTCATGGCGCTGTTATGGCCGTTGGTCGATGTGCTGTTGCAGATGCCGCAGCGTCGCCTTGTTGAAGGCGACGGCGGTCCGGTTTAACGGCGGCGCACCAGCATGTTCGAATTCAAAAAGACCAGTCAGATTCAGCGCAAGCGCATGCTGGTGCGCGTGTGGGTGGCAGGCCTTTTCGCCTTGGTGTGTTTTTGCCTGTTAGGTGCGCGTCTGTGGTATTTGCAGGTCGTCCGTTACGAAGGGCTGTCTGCACGCGCAGAGCAGAACCGCATTACCGTCGTACCCATTCCGCCACGCCGTGGCGAGATTGTGGATCGCAACGGCATCGTGCTGGCAAGTAATCACCGCGATTACACGCTATCGGTCGTGCCCGCTCAGGTGCAGGGCGATATGGGCGAATTGCTTGACCAGATTGGCGAATTGGTGGAGCTCAGCCCGCGCGATCGTCGCCGCTTCCTGCAAAATGTAAAGCAGAGCGGGCGTTACAGCGATATTCTGCTGCGCAACAATCTGAGCGATGACGAAGCTTACTGGTTTGCCGCAAATGCCTGGCGCTTCCCCGGCGTGGAACTCAAGGCTCGCTGGGTGCGAGAGTATCCTCATGGCGAGAGCGCTGCCCATGTGCTGGGTTATGTGGGGCGGATTTCCGAAGCCGATCTGCAAAGACTTGAAGAAAAGGGCCGGTTGGGGAACTATCGCGGCACTCATATCATTGGCAAGAAAGGCATAGAAAGCACCTGGGAAGAAGTGCTGCACGGGCGTACAGGGGTGGAGGAAGTTGAAGTTACGGCATCTGGGCGGCCGGTGCGCACGTTGAGTCGTATTGATCCCGAACCGGGCGCCAATCTGCGCCTGTCTCTGGACATTCATCTGCAAAAGATGATTGAGAAAGAGTTTGAAGGGCGGCGGGGAGCCTTGGTGGCGATTCATCCGCCGTCTGGTGAAGTACTGGCTTTTGTTTCGGCGCCTTCTTTTGACCCCAATCTATTTGTCGATGGCATTGATGTCGAGAACTGGAAGCGGCTGAACGAGTCGCCTGATCACCCTCTAGTGAACCGGCCTTTGACCGGCACCTACCCGATTGGCTCGACCTACAAGCCGTTTGTGGCACTGGCGGCGCTGGAGATGGGCAAGCGCAACCCCAAGGAGCGGATTCACGACCCAGGCTATTTCGAGTTGGGCGGGCAGCGCTTTCGTAATGCCGGCGGGGCGGCTTACGGCCCTACCGACATGCACAGGGCGATTGTGGTGTCGTCTGATACTTATTTCTTTTCCCTGGGGCCGGAAATCGGTGTAGACGCCCTGCACGATTTTTCCAAACAGTTTGGCTTTGGCCAGCGAACAGGTATTGATTTGGATGGAGAACGGCGCGGCATTTTGCCTTCAACAGAATGGAAGCGCAACGCATACAAGAAACCGTCTCAGCAGCGCTGGTATGCGGGTGAAACTGTGTCGGTGGCGGTGGGGCAGGGCTACAACTCCTTTACGTTGTTGCAACTGGCCCAGGCCACTTCAGTGCTGGCAAATAACGGTGTATACATGCGGCCGCATCTGGTAGATGAAATCCACTGGCCGCGTTCCGGCGAAGTCGAGAAAACCGTAACCGAACCTTCTCATGTCATTGATCTTAAACCAGAAAACCTGGATATCATCCGTGACGCCATGGTGGATGTTGTGCGCAAAGGCACGGCCCGCCGTGTGTTCCAGGGGGCGGAGTACCAAGCGGCGGGCAAGACCGGCACCGCCCAGGTTTTCAGTTTGCGTGGCGCTCGCTACGACGCTGATGCCGTGGATGAGCGCTTACGCGATCATTCTCTCTTCATGGCCTATGCACCGATGGAAGATCCACAAATCGCCCTGGCAGTAATTGTGGAAAACGGCGGGTGGGGCACGACGGCGGCAGCACCGATTTCCCGTCGGGTCTTCGATTATTGGCTGGCACCCGAGCGTGTCGCGGCGCGGCAGGCAGCTCGTTTTCCTGCCGTCTATCAGCCGGCTCAGACTTTAGAGCCCGATCAGGAAGGCGCGGATGGTGAGTCGCCCGATGCCGCTGTGGCTTTCGAAGATTTACCGGCTTCCGTTTCCCCGGAGGACGAAGAGCCCGCTCGCACAGTACCGCTTGCGCCGCAGCCCGCCGTACGCTTGCAGCTCAGGAGCGTGGAATGAAGAAACGGGTTGCTCAGCAAGGTCTGAGGATATTGACTGCGTTTGACTGGCCGCTGCTGACCTTGCTGGTGATTATGTCGGTGGTGGGGCTGACCATCATGCATTCAGCGGTGGGCGGCACAGATTGGCGTTTCACGGATCAGGCGCGCAATTTTCTGATCGCGTTCTTTGCTATGTGGTGCGCGGCCATTTTGCCGCCTCCGTTGCTGATGCGGCTTTCTCCCTATGGGTATGTCATTGGTGTGGTGCTGTTGCTGGGTGTAGAGTTTTTCGGTGAAACCAGCAAGGGTGCAACACGCTGGCTGGACCTCGGCTTTGTGCGCATTCAGCCATCTGAAATGTTGAAGATCTCCGTGCCAATGATGTTGGCTTGGTATTTTCATAAAAACCAGGGCAATCTGCGCATTCGCGATTATCTTGTTGCCTCACTGCTTCTGGCTATCCCCTTTATCCTGATTGTGCGCCAGCCAGACCTCGGCACTGCCTTGTTAGTGTTTGCTAGCGGGTTCTGCGTCATCTATTTCGGTGGCCTGTCATTCCGGTTGCTGGTGCCTTTGTTCGTACTTGGGACGGCACTGATAGGCGGGGTCATCTATTACGAAGACAGAATCTGTCAGCCTGGGGTAGATTGGGTGGTGCTGCATGAATATCAGAAGCACCGTGTGTGCACGCTGTTGGATCCAAGCGTCGATCCGTTAGGTAGAGGATTTCACACCATCCAGTCCATGATTGCGATCGGCTCGGGCGGGGTGTACGGAAAAGGCTATCTAATGGGTACACAGGCGCATCTGGATTTCATCCCTGAACGAACGACTGACTTCATTTTCGCTGTTTTTGCCGAGGAATTCGGCCTGTATGGCGGCATTATGCTGCTGGCGCTTTACGGCTTGCTGATTCTGCGCGGGCTGCATATCGCCTTGCAGGCGCGCACCCAGTACGGGCGCCTGCTGGCGGGCGGTATGGCCATGATGTTCTTCGTATATGTATTCGTGAACATCGGCATGGTGACGGGTATTTTGCCGGTAGTGGGCGTGCCGCTGCCTTTTCTCAGTTACGGCGGAACGGCGTTGCTGACGCTTGGCGTTGCCGGCGGGGTTTTAATGAGTATTAGCCGCTACCAGCCGCCACGCAATTAAGCCTCACGCTCAGATAGCGGCTCCAGCAGCATGCGCACAGGGGCGGGCAGAGCAATATGGGTTAACTGTTCGAAAGGCGTCCAGGTTTGTTCGGGAAGCCATTCCGCCACGCGCTGCGGTGTCTCGACCAGCCACGGTTCGATGTGCAGGCGGAAATGCGTGAATGTGTGCACAAACGTTGCCATGCGCCCTGAGTCGGGCACCACTATGCCTTGGCTGATGCAGGCTTGTTCCAGCATTTGCGGGCTGTCAAAGCGCGGCAGGCTCCATAAGCCGCCCCACACCCCGGTTTGAGGCTGTTTTTCCAGCAAAACATGATTGTTGCCATGCAGAATCAGCATGGCGCAGTGCCGGTCGGGGATGCTGCGTCGGGGGCGCGGCTCAGGCAGCTCGCGCTGCAGGCCCAGGCGTTTTGCCTCGCAGTCGCCGGCCAAGGGGCAGGCTTCGCATTTGGGTATGCCGCGGGTGCAAAGTTGAGCACCAAGATCCATCAGGCCTTGTGTATAGGCCGTCATATCGAGGTCTACCGGTGCCAGCTCAAGGGCGGCTTCAGCCAGGCTCCATAAGCGTTTTTCAACCGCTCTCAGGCCGGGGTAGCCGCGCACGCCAAAAAAACGTGTGAATACGCGTTTGACGTTGCCATCCATGATGGGAGAGCGCTCGCCGTAGGCGAAGGCGGCTATGGCCGACGCCGTAGAGCGCCCAATGCCGGGCAGCTCGGCAATGGCCAGTGAGTCCGCCGGGAACCGACCGCCGTGGTCTGTGACCAGAACTTGGGCGCAGCGGTGTAGGTTGCGGGCACGGGCGTAGTAGCCCAGGCCTGCCCAGTAAGGCATGACGTCTTCCTGATCGGCGTCTGCCAATGTTTGAAGGTCGGGAAAACGCTCCAGGAAACGTAGGTAGTAAGGGATGACTGTCCCGACCTGAGTCTGCTGAAGCATGATTTCAGACAGCCAGATGCGGTAGGGATCGCGGGTATTCTGCCAAGGTAGGTGCCGGCGGCCTTGCCGGCGCTGCCAGGCACACACGCGCATGGCGAGATCAGCGATGCCAAGAGTAGATGCCATGCTCAGAAATGCGTGTTGCGATTGACAGACCAACGCGCAGAAAGGGCGCCCAGGATGGCGATGACAACACCCGCCAATAACAGGCTGACACTATCGGGCAGTCGTAGCGAGAGCTCGGTGCCGTAACTGCTCGCCAGGCGGTTAAGGGCTGTATTGAGAGGCTGTAGCGCGACCCAGGCGGTGATGGTAGCCAGTGCCGAAGCAAGCAGGCCTGTAAGCGCCCCTAGGTATAGAAAAGGGCGCCGCACAAAGGATTCCGTGGCCCCCACCAAGCGAGCAATGGCGATTTCTTCTCGCTGATTAAGCGCTTGCAGCCTGACCGTATTGAAAACGGTAGCCAGTACCACCACGGCTACGCCAAACGCCAAAAGCCACAGGCCGATGCCGAGGAAATCCAGCAGCGATTGCAGCCTCTGCACCCATGCGCTGTCCACTTGCACGGTATCGACGGCATCGAGCTCGCTCCATTGCGCGCTCAGTTGTGCGCTGGTGGAAGCGATGTCGGCATGCTGGCGCAGTGTGACGACGATGGCATGAGGCAGGGGGTTATCGGGCAGAACGGCCAGCGCGTCCGACCAAGCTGGCTGGCGGCGGAGTTCAGCCAGTGCTTGTTCACGGTCGATCACTTCCAGGGTGTCGATATGTTCTGCATGCCGTTGCCTGAGCTCCGCACCGAGTTGTTCCGCCGATGCCAGCGGGGTGGAGCGATCCAGATAAAGCGTGACTTCGGCTGACACGGGAATTTGCCGCACAACCGGCTGGGCGGTGTCGAGTATGGCGGCCACGACGATGGGCACGGCCAGGCTCAGGCTGATAACCAGAATATTGCACAGCGATGAAAAAGGCTGGTTGGCCAGGCGACGCAAGGCAACAGCTAGAGCATAACGGTGTTGATATAACCAGCGTTTCATCCTGCCCCCGGTGTATCGGTGAAACGCCCGCCTTCAATGCGCATGGTGCGGTTTGCGTAGGCAGACATCAAGCGGCGATCGTGAGAGGCGATCAGGGTGGTGACGCCGACCCGATTGAAATCGCGGAACACGTCCATGATGCGGCGGGCACTGTCTTCATCGAGGTTGGCAGTGGGTTCGTCGGCGATCAGGATGGATGGGCGGTTGACGATGGCACGGGCAATGGCCAGGCGCTGTTGTTCGCCCCCCGACATTTCTATCGGGTTCAGGTCTTCCTTGCCCGACAGCCCGACTTTTTCCATGGCAGCGCGGGCCCGAGACATAGCCTGCGCGGGCGGATGACCGGCCACAGCCAAAGGCAGCAAAACATTCTGAATGGCGTTGCGATCATAAAGCAAGTGCATGTCCTGCAAGATGACGCCGATGGCGCGGCGCAAATAGGGGCGGGCGCGGGCAGGCATGCGATCGCTGCGGCGACCATTGACCAGAGTGGCGCCCCGGCTTGGGGGTTCGAGCCCGCCTATGAGTTTGAGCAAGGTGGATTTCCCCGCACCCGAAGGCCCGGAGACGAAAACGAATTCGCCTTGCTGGATGCGGAAATTCACGTCAGCGAGAATATTGCGACCGCGTCCGTAGGACTTGAACACATGCTGGAATTCGATCATAGGGCCGTGGTGGCCACGCAGACGCGGCCCTGGTTACACCGGAGTCTCAAGGGATATCCCCCATGTTGCGAGCGGTATGCAAGCGGCTACATTTGTGAAGCCACAGACATTCATTGTATGTCATGAGCAGCCATAACGATAAAGGTAGGAGACCCCATGAAACTAAAAACAGCGTTGGCGGTTGGTGCATCATTATTGTGCATCGGAACCTCCGTCCAGGCCGGCGAAACTTTCGATGCGGTCAAGAGTAAAGGCTTCGTCCAGTGCGGTGTGCATACAGGGCTGCCGGGCTTTTCCATCGCCGATAGCAGGGGCGAATGGAGCGGCGTCGACGTAGACATCTGCCGCGCCATTGCCGCTATGGTGTTTGGCGATGCTTCCAAATACAAAGTGACTTCGGTCACCACCCAGCAGCGCTTTACTGCCCTGCAATCCGGTGAGATCGACGTCCTGACGCGCAACACTACAGCAACGGTTACGCGCGACACGACCCTGGGCCTGATGAGCGCCGGCATCAACTACTACGATAGCCAGGGCATCATGGTCAAAAAAGAAATCGGCGTATCCAGCGCTAAGGAACTCGATAACGCCACAGTGTGTGTACAGCCCGGCACCACCACCGAACTCAACTTGGCCGACTGGTTCCGCGCCAACGGCCTGACCTTCACGCCGGTTGTCATCAACAGCCCCGATGAAGCCATGCGTTCGTATGAAGGCGGGCGCTGCGATGCCTTCACAACAGATAAATCCGGTCTGGCAACAGTGCGTTCCACTCTGCCAAACCCTGATGACCACGTCATTCTGCCGGAAGACTTCTCCAAAGAGCCGCTTGGCCCGATGGTTCGTCAGGGCGACGACGAATGGTTCATGATTGTCCGCTGGGCGCTGAACGCGATGCTTGAAGCCGAAGAATACGGCATCACGTCTGAAAACGTCGACGAAATGACCAAAAGCGACAACCCCAATATCCAGCGCATTCTGGGTGTGACCGGGGAAATGGGCAAAGGTATGGGCATTGATAATAAGTGGGCCTATAACATCATCAAGCAAGTGGGTAACTATGGTGAGTCCTTCGATCGCAACATCGGGGCTTCTTCACCGATGAAGCTGGAGCGTGGTCTGAACGCCCAGTGGAAAGATGGTGGTTTAATGTACGGCTGGCCCATCCGTTAATATCTGGCTGAGCATAGCGTGGCGGGCCGCTGGTACTGGGCCCGCCCGCAGCGACCAAACGGTCGGTTCGTGCTTTCCCTGCTCGCAACAGCATGACAAGAAAAAATACATCCATGTCGGCGCCCACGAGGCGGCGGCTCTCCTGGAGTGATCCTGCCACGCGCGCACTGCTGTATCAGGTGGTGGTCGTCGGGCTGGTGGGCTTTGCGGTTTGGTATCTGGTTTCCAATACCTTACATAACCTTTCTGTACGCAATATCTCCACGGGCTTTGGTTTTCTCAACCGGGAAGCGGGCTTCGCTATCGGGGAATCCCCTGTTTCTTATAGCCCTGCTGACACCTACGCGCGGGCCATCTGGGTAGGCCTGCTGAATACGTTGCGGGTGTCGGTGGTGGGTATCGTCCTGGCAACTCTGTTGGGCACGCTGATCGGCATTGCACGCTTGTCCAAGAACTGGTTGGTATCGGGCGTTGCCGCGGTTTACGTAGAGGTCATGCGCAACATTCCTTTGTTGCTGCAGCTGTTCTTCTGGTACGCCATCATTACTGAAAACATGCCAGGCCCGCGCCAAGCGCTGAACCCGCTGCCTGGCGTGTTTTTGTCCAACCGTGGGCTCAAACTACCCGGATTGCAGGGTGATGCGCTCGACTGGATTATTGGCGGGCTGGCGGTGGCTATCGTATTGGTGATTATCGTCGCGCACTGGGCGCGCAAGCGCCAAGCAGCCACAGGCCAGATTTTCCCACTGGGTAGTGTGTCTGCGGCCTTACTGCTTGCTTTGCCATTGGCCGGCTGGGTCGCGGGCGGCGCCTCGCTGAATTTCGATATGCCGGAGCTCAAAGGGTTTAACTTCGTTGGCGGCATGACGCTATCTCCGGAGTTTTCCGCCTTGTTGCTGGGGCTGGTGATATACACGTCGGCGTTTGTTGCTGAAGTTGTACGTTCGGGCATACAGGCGGTTGGGCAGGGGCAATGGGAAGCCGCCCAGGCCCTGGGGCTGTCGCGTGCGCGTATGCTCAGACTGGTGATTTTGCCGCAGGCGTTGCGGGTGATTATCCCGCCCATGACCAGCCAGTATCTGAATCTCACAAAGAACAGTTCACTTGCGGTGGCTATCGGCTATCCCGATATCGTGTCGGTGGTGAACACCACGCTGAATCAAACCGGGCAAGCGATCGAAGGCATCCTCATCATCATGGCTGCCTACCTGACGGTCAGTTTGTCGATTTCGATTTTCATGAACTGGTACAACAAGCGCATTGCGCTGGTGGAGCGCTGACATGAATGCCAATTCAAGTGCCCAGATGCTTCCGCCTGCTTCCTCTATCGGGCGGCTGGCCTGGTTGAAAGAGAACCTGTTCTCGTCGCCGCTGAATACCTTGCTCACAGTGCTGGTTAGCTGGCTGCTTGTCATGGCGATTCCCGCCATGCTGGACTGGCTGTTCCTTGACGCGGACTTCACCTCTGACACCGCTCAGGAATGCCGCCAGGCGGCCGGAGCGTGTTGGGCTTTCATTGCCGAGAAACATCGATTGATTTTGTTCGGTGTGTACCCCTACGACGAGCAGTGGCGGCCATTGCTGGCTACTCTGGTACTGGTGGCAGCGCTGATCTGCAGTGCCATCCGCCTTTTCTGGAAGCCCTGGCTGGTCGTGATGTGGACACTGGCCCTGATCGCTGTGGCTGTGCTGATGTGGGGGGGAGTGTTCGGGTTATCCTATGTCGAAAATGATCGCTGGGGCGGTCTGCCCCTTACGCTCATTTTGTCCACCTTTGGTATTGCCTTCGCATTTCCCTTGGGGGTGTTGCTGGCCCTGGGGCGCCGCTCTCATATGCCGGCCATCAAGTCGTTGTGCATTATTTATATTGAATTGATCCGCGGAGTGCCGCTCATCAGCCTGTTGTTCATGTCGTCTGTAATGCTGCCGCTGTTTTTGCCCGAAGGCTTTACGATCGACAAGCTGCTGCGAGCGCAGATTGCCATCATTCTGTTTGCCGCCGCATATATTGCCGAAACCGTCAGAGGTGGCTTGCAAGCCATACCCAAAGGCCAGTATGAAGGGGCCGATTCCCTAGGTTTGAGCTATTGGCAGCAGACCAGGTTGATTATTCTGCCGCAGGCGCTGCGGGTCGTTATTCCGCCGCTGGTGGGTATATTCATCGCTCTTTTCAAAGACACGTCGCTGGTGGTCATCATAGGTATTTTCGATCTCACGCAAGCGGCCAAGGCGGCTATCGCCGATGCGGCTTGGCGCGGCTTCAGTGTGGAAGCCTATGTGTTTATCGCCGTGATCTATTTCATTTTCTGTTTTGCGATCTCCCGCTACAGCCAGGGTCTGGAACGTCACCTGGACAAGGGATATCAACGCTGATCAAGCGGAACAAGGAGTCGAGCATGTCCGAGGCCATCATCCGCCTTGAAAACGTTAACAAGTGGTACGGACAATTCCACGTATTACGCAACCTGAACCTGAATGTGGCGCCAGGCGAGCGTATTGTGATCTGCGGCCCATCAGGGTCAGGAAAGTCCACCATGATCCGTTGCATCAACCGGTTGGAAGAGCACCAGCAGGGGCGTATTGTGGTTGACGGCACCGAGCTCACAAGCGACCTTAAACATATCGAAACCATACGCCGCGATGTCGGCATGGTGTTCCAGCACTTCAACCTGTTTCCTCACCTTACGGTGCTGGAAAACCTCACGCTCGGCCCCATTTGGGTGCTGAAGAAGAGCAAGGCTGAAGCCGAAGCCAGTGCCATGAAGTATCTGGAACGCGTACGTATTCCCGAGCAGGCCGACAAATACCCCGGCCAGCTGTCGGGGGGGCAGCAGCAGCGGGTGGCCATTGCCCGCTCGCTATGCATGAATCCAAAAATCATGTTGTTCGACGAGCCGACTTCCGCTCTTGACCCGGAAATGGTCAAGGAAGTGCTGGATGTTATGGTGAGCCTGGCAGAAAAAAGTGGCATGACCATGCTATGTGTCACCCACGAGATGGGCTTTGCACGCAAGGTGGCCGACCGCGTTATTTTTATGGATCAGGGCGAGATCATTGAAGAAAATACTCCTGATGTTTTCTTCGATTCGCCGCAACACGAGCGTACGCAACTATTTCTCAAACAAATTCTGCACTAAACCAAATTTAACAATGCTGTTGGCGGGCTCTTGTTACGATGCTTCCCAGGCAGACACCTTGCCTGCGTAAAACAAGGAGAATCCGTATGAAAGTTTCGACGCGTATGACACGCTTAGCGTGTGGCTTGGGCGCATTGGCTCTTGCAGTGGGTTGCACTGCTACCGGAAGCCAGGGGGGCCGAACGGCCATTGGCGCAGGAACAGGCGCAGCTGTGGGCGCAGGCCTCGGTGCACTGATCGGCGACAGCAGCCGCGCTGCTGCGATTGGCGCCGGGGTTGGCGCTGTGGCTGGGGGTATCGTCGGTTACAACTGGTCGGGTGTGAAGAACGATGTTGAGCAGTCCGGCGCGTCCGGTCTGGGGGTTGATGTCACAGAAATGCCCGACGGTTCGTTGCGGGTCAATATTCCCAGCAATGTATCTTTCGACACGGGCAAATACGAACTGAAGCCTGCATTGCTACCCGTGCTTGACAGCGTAGCGCGTGCCTTGGTTCAGCACCCAGAGTTGCGTGCGGTATCCATTGGTCACACCGACAGTACCGGTTCCATGCAGGTCAACCAGACCTTGTCCGTTAACCGCGCCAACGCAGTCACCAATTACCTGGCTTCGCGTGGTGTGCCTCACGCCCATGTGAGGTCAGAAGGCCGGGGCCCGAACAACCCCGTGGCTGATAACTCGACAGCGGAAGGCCGTGCTATGAACCGCCGTGTAGAGCTCTACCTCTACGCCGTCCAACAGTAATAGCAGGTTTGAACCAGGGTGCCCGCAAGCGCCCCTGGTATTGCTAAATAGACTGTAATTTCGCAGGCCCTCAGATGTTCTGAGGGCCTGTTTCGTTTAGGTCCGGTGGTATAACTGGCTGCCGCTTTCTACAAACTCCAGTGCTTTCTCTTCCATGCCCTGCGTCAGGGCTGCCTGAGCGTCTATCCCTTGCTGCCGTGCGTACTCACGCACATCTTGCGTAATTTTCATGCTGCAGAAGTGGGGGCCGCACATAGAACAGAAATGCGCTAGTTTCATGGATTGCTTAGGCAAGGTTTCATCGTGGAACTCACGAGCAGTGTCAGGATCCAGGCCCAAGTTGAACTGATCTTCCCAGCGGAACTCGAAACGTGCTTTTGACAAGGCGTTATCACGGATGGCCGCACCCGGGTGGCCTTTGGCCAGATCGGCGGCGTGCGCGGCGATCTTGTACGTAATGATGCCGTCTTTGACGTCTTTCTTGTTGGGTAAACCCAGGTGTTCCTTGGGGGTGACATAGCACAGCATGGCAGTGCCATACCAACCAATCAAAGCGGCACCAATGCCAGAGGTAATGTGGTCGTACCCAGGGGCAATATCCGTGGTGAGCGGCCCCAGGGTGTAGAAGGGCGCTTCCTTGCAGTATTCCAGCTGCAAGTCCATGTTCTCCTTGATCATGTGCATCGGTACGTGGCCCGGGCCTTCTATCATGACCTGCACATCGTGCTTCCATGCGATTTGGGTCAGTTCTCCCAGTGTTTTCAATTCAGCGAATTGAGCTTCGTCGTTGGCGTCGTAGGTTGAGCCTGGACGCAAGCCGTCGCCTAGCGAGAAAGCGACATCGTAGGCTTTCATGATTTCGCAGATGTCCTCGAAGTGCTCGTACAGAAAGCTTTCTCGATGATGAGCCAGACACCACTTAGCCATGATGGAGCCGCCGCGTGACACAATGCCCGTCATTCTGTCGGCCGTCATAGGAATGAACGGCAGGCGCACACCCGCGTGAATGGTGAAATAGTCTACGCCTTGCTCAGCTTGTTCGATGAGCGTGTCGCGGAAGATTTCCCACGTCAGTTCTTCAGCCTTTCCATCCACTTTTTCCAAGGCCTGATAAATCGGGACGGTCCCCACAGGCACGGGCGAGTTACGCAATATCCATTCACGTGTTTCATGGATGTTCTTCCCGGTTGAAAGATCCATCACTGTGTCGCCCCCCCAGCGAATGGCCCAGGTCATTTTTTCCACTTCATCGGCAATACTGGAACCCAGTGCTGAATTGCCGATGTTGGCGTTGATTTTGACAAGGAAATTGCGGCCAATGATCATGGGCTCGCTTTCTGGGTGGTTAATGTTCGCAGGCAGGATGGCGCGTCCCTGTGCGATTTCGTCGCGCACAAACTCGGGAGTGATGGTGGAAGGAATGGAGGCGCCAAACGGCTGGCCAGGGTGTTGGTGGGTTAGGCGTTCCGCCAGTCGTGCACCGTGAGGCCCACTGGCATGAAGGCTTTCAAGATACTGTTCGCGCCGCAGGTTTTCACGGATCGCGACGAACTCCATTTCAGGCGTGATGATGCCGCGCCGCGCATAATGCATCTGTGTGACGTTGGCACCTGGCTTGGCGCGTAAGGGCTTGCGGGTGAGTTCAAAACGCATTGTGTCCAGCGAGGCGTCGGCAAGGCGTTCGCGTCCGAAGGCACTGCTGGGGCCATCCAGAACAAGAGTGTCGCCTCTTTCAGCAATCCAATTGCGGCGTAGCGCAGGCAGCCCTTTGCGAATGTCGATGCTGACGTTTGGATCGGTGTATGGGCCGCTGGTGTCGTACACCGTGATAGGCGGGTTGTGCTCCCCGCCAAAGCTGGTGGGGGTGTCGTCCTGTGCGATCTCGCGAAACGGTACGCGAATATCCGGACGACTGCCGGTGACGTAAACCTTGCGGGATTGAGGAAGGGGGGTAATGGCAGCCTGATCGACCGTAGCCGTCTCGGCAATGAAATGAGAAGAAGATTTCAAGAGATGCTCCATTGTTAGATTTATGGAGCCGAGCGGGAATGGTTTCCGTCTTGAAGAAGCCGTCTGCAGAACAAAGACGACGCTCCGCCACGGGTGCGCTCCCAGCATCGGCATTATCCGTACTGGTACGAAGGGTATTTCTCAACCCGCCTGTCTGTGGCGAGTACCCCTGCGTGGATGGAAGTATACAGAAAACCTAAACGCGGTTCTTCGTCGTGCGTTTCTCAAACATGGCAATCATTGCAGCGAGCGTGCTTTCAAGCATTTCGCGCTGGTCGGCAGAGAGCGCCCAGATACGGTCAGGATCAACGCCAGGAAAGGGCCAAGATGCACTTTGCAATGGAGTATCGGCGATTCGCGACGGCGCGGCCGGCTCCATGGGGCCCGTTCCCATCGCCAGCCAAGCGGCCTCGACATTTAAGGCTTCAGCAATGCGGAAAACATCTTTTGGGCTACGGCGGCTGTCGGTTTCGTAGTTTCCGATGGCGCCTTGCGACAGTCCACACAAACGCGCCAGCTCTTGCTGGGTGAGCTGGCGTAGATTCCTAGCGAAGCGAAGACGGTTGCCAAAAGTGTTCACAATCGTGATTGAACGGGTAAATGCAAACACATTGGTGATAACTGCAATCACGTTCGTGTTTGATTTGAGTTAGAGTAATCAGCGTCATCCGACCGAGGGGCGGTTATAAGCCGCACTGACTTTTGGTATCGCAAGGAACACGGTATGGCTGCAGGGTTCATACATCTCTTTCAGGAGGTAGAAGTTGCTGCAATGCAGCCGCTACAGGCAGAGTTGCTGAGGAAAGGCCTGGGTCTGCGTTTGTATGCGGGAATAGAGGCCTTGTGCGCTGCGGTAGAAAATGCCGCCGCGTCACCGGAGCCTCAAGTGGTTGTGCTGGTGGGTGAATCAGGAGTGTGTTGCCAAGCTGCACACGCCTTGAGGGCAGCCGCTCCGGCGGCTTCCATAATGACCTTACTGCCTTCCACAACTGAGGGTTCGCTGGTGCAGTGTTTGGGTAGCAGTATTGATACCTGCTGGCCCCAGTGTGCGCCTGTCGAGCTGATAGTGTCTGCCTTGCTCAGGCTGGTGGGGCGGGCGGGCTCCACAGAGCAGCCTCCGCAGGGGGTATGGAGATTGACATCGCGGGCTTGGGTTGTCCAAGCGCCCGGGGGGATTGAGGTTGAGCTAACAGCCGCCGAACGCGCCATTATGCTGACGCTTTACCACGCGCCAGGGCGCCGTGCCAGCCATGCCAGGCTGGTAGAAGCGATAGAAGGTATCGAATCCGACGGCGGGTGTTCGGCGGGCTATGCGGGGGCGGCTGCCCGCCGGTTGAGCGTATTGGTCAGCCGCTTGCGGCGCAAGTTCATTGCGGCGGGTACCGGCACGCCGATACGCTCAGTCAGGCGGGTAGGTTACGAAATTGGCGTAGAGTTCGCTAATCAGGCAGTGGCTGTCGCACCCGTTGTTAACGTGTCGGCTCCCGGCCCGTAGTAACGATACACCGATAAGTCCTGGTGCTGGATATCGGGTGTGCGCCCCGAAATAATATCTGCTAGCAGGCGGCCACTGCCGCAAGACATTGTCCAGCCAAGTGTGCCGTGCCCGGTGTTCAAATACAGGCCCTTGATAGGCGTTGCGCCGATAATCGGCGTGCTGTCGGGCGTTTTGGGGCGCAGTCCGGCCCAGAATTCCAACTGGCCGGGCTGCCGTGCGCCCGGGAATACGTCATCGACAACCATTTCCAGAGTAGCCTGGCGGCGCGGGTCCAGTCGCAAGTCATAGCCAACCACCTCGGCCATGCCGCCTACGCGAATCCTGTCATCAAAACGAGTCAGCGCGACTTTGTAGCTTTCATCCAGAAGGGTGGAGACGGGTGCGCGAGTTTCATCGGCCAGAGGCACTGTAATGGAATAGCCTTTCAGGGGATAGACGGGAATGCGCAATACGCCCTGCAGGAATCGGCTCGACCACGAGCCCAGCGCCAACACATAGGCGTCGGCTTTGATCTGACCCGCCCCCGACTGCACGCCGGCGACTGCGCCACCTTGAGTGTGCAGGGCATCAAGAGCTGTACCGTAGTGGAAACGTACGCCAGCCTGTTGGGCGAGCTCGGCCAGACGAATCGTGAACAGGTGGCAGTCGCCGGTTTCGTCATCAGGGGTACGTAAGCCCCCAACAAACTTGTGGGCGCTGGCTGCTAAACCCGGCTCCGCCGTGATCAGCCTGGAGGAATCCAGCAGTTCGTGCATGATGCCCGCTTCTGCCAGCGCTTGCATGTCTAGTGCGGCGGCGTCCAGTTGCTGCTGGGTCCGAAATAGCTGCAAGGTGCCCTGGCGGCGTCCTTCATAGCGGATACCGGTTTCATTACGCAATTGCTCCAGGCATTGGCGGCTGTAGTCGGAAATGCGCAACAGCCTTTCTTTATTAACCGCATACCGGGCGCTGGTGCAGTTGCGCCACATTTGGAACATCCATTGCAGTTGCGTGAGGCTGCCGTCGGGGCGAATCGTGAGGGGTGGGTGTTCGGCAAACAGCCACTTCAAGGCTTTGAAAGGAATGCCCGGGGCGGCCCATGGCGAGGAATAGCCAAAGGAAATCTGCCCTGCATTGGCAAAACTGGTTTCCAGAGCCGGGCCTTCCTGCCGGTCGTAGACATCCACTTCATGTCCGGCACGAGCCAAGTAATAGGCAGTTGTGATGCCGACTACGCCGGCGCCCAACACAGCGATCTTCATGACTTTGTCTCCAAAAGGTTCTACTATCTTACGAAAAAATCCATAGTGTTTTTTCGTATATATATTGAAAAACTAGTAAAAAATACTGATCCAAACTGAAAATCAGGCAGCAAGCAGGAATTCTTCCTGCGCTGGTCAGAACCACTGAATTAAGGAGAGAAAGGCATGAGAACCCGGCCCCACGGTGAAGTGTCCCTAGATAGGGTCGACCGCCATATATTGGAGTTGTTGCAGCAGGATGGCCGGATGTCCATGACCGAGCTGGCGGATAAAGTAGGGCTGACGGTCACGCCGTGCATCGAGCGGGTGCGGCGGTTAGAGCGTGAGGGCGTCATCACCGGCTACTACGCTAAGGTGTCGCCAGCGGCGCTGGGAGCAAGTTTATTGGTGTTCGTGGAAATTTCTCTTACGCATAAGTCCAGTCGCAGTTTTGAGGACTTTCGCAAGGAAATCCTGAGTATCCCTCAGGTGCAGGAATGCCATCTGGTGTCGGGGGACTTCGATTACATGGTGAAGGCGCGCATCGGAGAAATCGGGCAGTATCGCCGTCTGCTTGGGGATATTCTGCTGGCTTTGCCCGGTGTGACGCAGACCAAAAGCTGCATTGTCATGGAAGAAGTCAAAGAAATCACCCACATCCCGACTGGCATGTAGGTCGGGCGGCGGGCTTGTTTCTCCGGGGCCGGCGTGGCCGCCCACGGGGGCTTGCGCCGCCCGTATGGCTTTTAGGCAGAGGGGTTGGAGTCGCTAGGGCGGGCAACCACCATATTGTCGCGATGTATAAGTTCGGCGTCTGTCATGTGGCCGAGAATATCGGCGATACGATGGCTGGGCTGGCGCAGGATGCGGCGGGTGTCGCCTGCCGAGTAGTTGACTAGCCCACGTGCGAGTTCCTTGCCGTTCTCGTCCACACAGGCCACAACGTCGCCGCGTTCGAAATCGCCGCTTACTGCAGTGACGCCGATAGCCAGCAGGCTTTTATGACCATCGGTCAGTGCTTTGACCGCTCCCCGGTCGAGAGTCAGATGACCGCGCAGGCGTAAGTGGTTGGCCAGCCAGCGTTGTCGGGCGGAACGGATGGGTAGAACCGCTTGCAGTTCTGTGCCAATGCGCTCGCCCGATGCCAAGCGTTCCAGCACGTCGGGTTCGCGCCCGCTGGCAATGATGGTGTGGCCCCCACTGTTGGCAGCGCGTTTGGCTGCCAGCACTTTTGTCAGCATACCGCCGGTGCCGATGTTGCTGCCGGAGCCGCCCGCCATTTTCTCTAGCTTTGAGTCGCCTGCACGGGCCACGCTAATCAGTTCGGCGGATGGGTCTTTACGCGGGTCGGCAGTATACAGGCCCGACTGATCGGTAAGAATAATCAGGGTTTCAGCCTCGATGAGGTTTGTGACCAGGGCACCTAAGGTGTCGTTGTCGCCGAGACGGATCTCATCGGTGACAACGGTATCGTTTTCGTTAACGATGGGAACGACACCCAGAGCGAGCAGCGTATAGAGCGTACTGCGGGCGTTCAGGTAGCGCTTTCGGTCGGCCAAGTCTTCGTGGGTGAGCAGAATTTGAGCTGTGCGGATACCATGGCGCGCAAACGCGGCTTCATAGCCTTGCACCAAGCCCATCTGGCCGACAGCGGCAGCGGCTTGCAGTTCATGCATGGCGCTGGGGCGCCGGGGCCATCCCAGCCTGGCCATCCCTTCAGCAATGGCGCCGCTGGAAACCAGCACAATCTGGCGGTCTTGCGCATGCAGGGCGGCGATTTGCCTGGCCCACTGTTCGACAGCCTCAAGATCCAACCCGCGGCCTTCATTGGTCACCAGGGATGAGCCGACTTTAATGACCAGACGGCGGGCGTTTGTGGCGACGGGTGCAGTGTTTTTAAGATCGGACATGGGCGCAGCGGTGTAGCAAGGTTCAGCAAGAATACGCCTGCCGCAGCCGGGCAGGCAGTGGGGGCCGTTGTTCTGGGGTTAGCTCTGAGGCTCGTTGTTATCGGGGGTGGAGCGGGCAGGGTCGAAGCGCGGGTCGTCTTCGATATGTATGCCTTCAAGTTTGTCTTGGGCGATATTGTCGCGCTGTTTCTCAGCATCCAGCCAGTCCTGCAGCGCCCAGATAAGTTGCTGCGTGCCATCACCCGTCACGGCGGAAATGCCGAATACCGGGCCTTTCCAATCTAACAATTCACACAGCCGCTCTTGGGCAGCTTGCGGGTCGGCCACCATATCGAGTTTGTTCAGTACTAGCCAGCGAGGCTTTTCATAGAGAGTGGCATCGTAGCGGCGCAGCTCTTCTGTGATGGCACGCGCATCAATGGCGGCCTGTTCAATCGCGTCGAACTCTGGGTCGGGCGATGAAACATCGACAATATGCAGCAACACTCGTGTGCGGGACAGGTGGCGAAGAAAAAGGTGGCCTAGACCAGCGCCTTCCGACGCTCCTTCGATCAGGCCAGGGATGTCGGCGATGACGAAACTGCGGCTGGGCGAGGTGCGTACCACACCTAAGTTTGGGTGCAAGGTAGTGAAGGGGTAATCGGCGATTTTGGGCCGCGCATTCGACACTTTGCTGATGAGCGTGGATTTTCCGGCGTTGGGCAGGCCCAGCAGGCCGACGTCGGCCAGCACCTTGAGCTCCATGCGCAGGCGACGCTGTTGGCCCGGTTCACCGTATGTGAACTGGCGCGGTGCCCGATTGACACTGGATTTGAAATGCAGGTTGCCCAGGCCACCCTTGCCACCTTCTGCAAGCGTAGCTTTTTGCCCATGTTGGGAGAAATCCACCAATAGTTCGTCAGTGTCGGCATCGAAAATCATGGTGCCGACAGGCACTTTCAAGGTGATGTCGGCGCCCGCTGCGCCGTACTGGTCGGAGCCGCGGCCATGTTCACCATTTTTGGCACGTTGCAGGCGAGCGTAGCGGAAATCGACCAGCGTATTTACGTTGCGATCCGCAACAGCGTGGATGCTGCCGCCGCGACCGCCGTCACCGCCATCCGGGCCGCCTTTTGGGATGAATTTTTCGCGGCGAAAGCTCGCCACACCGTTGCCGCCTTTCCCGGCAATGACTTCTATGGTTGCTTCGTCGACGAACTTCATGGGATACCCACCTTGGATAGAGAAACTATTCTAATCAAAAACAAAAAGCCTCGCCGATGACGACGAGGCTCTTTCCAAAGCTTGCCGGGAAGACCGCAATGTGGCCGCCCGGACAGGCCTTGCTTCTGCTGCTGTGTTGACGCCGGAGTTATTCGGCGGGAACGACAGAGACAGTGCGCTTGTTCAGCGCGCCACTGATGTGGAACTTGACGTTGCCATCGACCAGTGAGTAGAGAGTGTGGTCCTTGCCGATGCCGACATTAACGCCCGGGTGGAACTGGGTGCCACGCTGACGGACAATGATGGAACCAGCGGAGATCAGTTGACCACCGAATGCCTTGACGCCCAAGCGTTTTGCCTGTGAGTCGCGGCCGTTTCGCGTAGAGCCGCCGCCCTTTTTCTGTGCCATGTTTAGCTCCTGATTACCTTAGGCCGATTAAGCCGAGATGGCTTCGATGCGCACTTCGGTGAAATTCTGGCGATGGCCTTGTGTGCGTCGGTAGTTCTTGCGACGGCGCATCTTGAAGACAGTGATCTTGGGATGACGGCCTTGTGCAAGAACGGTAGCCTTGACCACGGCGCCGTCGACGAAAGGCGTGCCAACTTTGATCTGCTCGCCTTCGCCGACCGACAACACCTGATCAAGCGAAATTTCTTGCCCAATGTCTGCCGGTATCTGTTCGATCTTGAGTTTTTGGCCGGGGGCAACACGGTATTGCTTGCCACCAGTTTTTATGACCGCGTACATGGGGGGTTCCTAAATATAAATAGATAAGCCTGGCGAAAAATGCCAAGCTCTTGATTTTATACTGTAAAGGTTGTTTAGGTCAAACTACTCGGTTTGCACATCAGCAAGGTACCCACAGGCTGCGGGGCCCCGCCAATAGGTAAAGCACCAGAACCGCGCGGATTCATGCCGGGCCTCTAAGCAAAATCCTTCTCAGTAAGCCGGGCGGTGAGCCTGTATAACAGGCTCACCGTGACTTGCTCTGTGCTTTTCTAAAGCTAGCGTGGTTTAGCAGCAGCGCCCTTGAGGGTTGCGGTCTTCCCAGTCGTAGCGCTCGCGCCAGAACTCGCGCTCCGATACGGGGGCCTGGTCAGGATGGACGTTAGCCATATGCTCCAGGTACTTCTCGTAGGCGTCTGCTCGCAGAATGCCCTTGAAAAATTGGCCGAATCCTCCCAGGCGACGACGGCGAGGCTGGGTACTGGTGTACATATCAAGACCTCACCGATGCCGACGCAGGCAGGGCTTCCCATTGCGCCATGACAACTTTTTCAGACGCCGTTGGCAACATGCCGGCCGGAGCGAACAGACGCGACTCAACGCGCGGGTCTTCGGTCTCGGGCGTGGTGAGTGTGCCCTTATAAGCCTGCCAGGTCACCCGTAGCGCCGTGCCGATGACGACCAGAGCCAGGGCAACGAAGACGACGGACAACGAGCCTTGAACAAAAGTGTTGCGCACAACAGCTTGCATAGCTTCCACAGTTGTGGCGGTGCCAAAGCTGGTCTGTCCTTCTGCCAGTGCGTTCTTAAATGCCTGATGCTGCGCCCAATATCCGACAGCAGGAATTTTCGAGAAAATCTTCTGCCAAGATGCCCACACGGTGATAACGGTGATGAAGGCTAGCGGCAGGCCGACGACCCACAGGTAACGGAAGTTGCCCCGCTTAGCCACAATCGCCATGACGACGGAAAGGGCGATGGCCGCCAGCAGTTGGTTGGCGATACCGAACAATGGGAAGAAGGTATTGATGCCGCCTAAGGGGTCGGTGACACCCAGGACCAGAATGTAGCCCCAGCCTCCCACCATGATGGCGGTGCAAAGCCATGATGGCCACCATGGATTCCATCAGCATGCCGCCATAACCCAGAAAGCGGGTTTGCTTTTCCTTTTCGACCAGCTTGGGTGTGGTGCCCGATGAGATCAGGGCGTGGAAGCCCGAGAGGGCGCCGCAAGCAATGGTGACAAATAGGAAGGGGAACAGCGAGCCGGGAACGACCGGGCCATCGGCGCGGCTGGCAAATTCAGAGAAGGCGGGTACAGTGATTTCGGGTCGCACGACAACGATGGCGACAGTCAGCAGCACAATGACCCCGATTTTCATGAATGTTGACAGGTAATCGCGTGGCGCCAGCAGCAACCATACAGGCAGAACGGCAGCGATAAAGCCGTAGGCAATGATGGCCCAGGCCAGAGTCAGGCGATCGAGGTGAAAGAGCTCGGCGCCCCATGCGGATTCCGCTACCCAGCGCCCCGACACGATGGCGAACATCAATAGCGCCAAACCAATGAGGGAGACTTCCATGACCTTGCCCGGACGCAGGTAGCGCAGATAGCAGCCCATGAATATGGCAATGGGAATGGTCAGGGAGACTGAATATACGCCCCATGGTGACTCACCCAGCGCGTTCACGACCACCAGTGAAAGAATGGCGACAATGATGATCATGATGGTGAGCGTGGCAATCAGAGCTGCCGTGCCGCCGACGACGCCTAACTCTTCGCGGGCCATTTTGTCCCAGCGACCGGCCACCGCGACGCATGGAGAAGAACATCACCAGGTAATCCTGGACGCAGCCGGCCAGCACCGCACCGACGATGATCCAGATGGTTCCGGGCAGATAACCCATTTGCGCAGCCACGTCACTTCCGACGCAGTTTAGTCCTTGGATTCTTTATGGCGGTTTGAAGCCATGTCATTTGTCTCTAGTTGAAACAAAATGCTTGGGTTTCGCATAGGAAATTCAGACGATGGCTTCGTTTGGTAACGACTTAGTCAGGATCTGTAATCCGCATTGATGGTGACATACTCATGCGAGAAGTCGCAGGTGTATACCGTTTCCTGATGTTGGCCGCGGCCAAGGGCGATCCGCACGGTGATTTCAGCTTCCTGCATGATGCGTTGGCCGTCTTCCTCGGTGTAGTCGGGGTGGCGGCCGCCGTCACTCGAAACCAAGGTGTCGCCCAGCCACATGCGGGTACGGGAGACGTCGAGATCAGCAATGCCAGCATACCCGACGGCACACAGAATACGCCCCAGGTTAGGGTCGGATGCATAAAAGGCGGTCTTTACCAGTGGCGATTGCGCCACGGCGTAGGCCACTTTCAAGGCTTCTTCGGCGTTATTGGCTTCTTCCACCCGAACCGTGATGAACTTGGTGGCGCCTTCGGCATCTCGCACGATTTTCTGAGCGAGCTCCAGGGCCGCTTGAGACAGGGCGTCGAAGAGTGCAGGGTAGCGCGGGTCGTCGGTGCTTTCGATATGGGCGCCCGATTGGCCGCTGGCCATGATGATGAAAGAGTCGTTGGTAGAGGTGTCGCCGTCAACGGTAATGCGGTTGAAGGAGCGGTCGGCGATTTGGCGGGTCATGTCGGCCAGCAAAGCGGGTTCGATGCCCGCGTCGGTGGCGAGAAAGCCCAGCATGGTGGCCATGTTCGGGCGTATCATCCCCGCGCCTTTGCTGATGCCGGTAATGGTGACAGTGTGCTCGCCCAACGCCAATTTCCGCGATGCAATCTTGGGCTGGGTGTCGGTAGTCATGATGCCGTAGGCGGCATCGAACCAGTTGCCGGGAGACAGGTTGTCGATAGCGTCGGGTAGGGCGGCAACCAGGCGATCCACCGGCAGCAGTTCCAGGATGACGCCGGTAGAGAAAGGGAGGATTTGCTCAGGGGCGATGCCCAGCAGCCCGGCCAGAGCCTGGCAGGTTTGCTCTGCAGCCTGCAAGCCGGCCGCGCCCGTCCCGGCATTGGCGTTACCGGTGTTGACCACCAGTGCGCGTATGCCTTGGCCTGCGGCCAAGTGCCGTTCGCTAACCTGCACCGGGGCGGCGCGAAAACGGTTGGTGGTGAAAACACCCGCTACGGCAGTGCCTTCGGCCAGACGGAACACGGTGGTGTCTTTGTCGGCAGCTTTACGAATGCCGCTTTTGGCCGTGCCGATTTCGATGCCGGCAACAGGGTGGATATCGGATTGTGCTGGGATAGTGAGATTGACGGCCATTTTCTTCTTGCAGGCAGATAAGGAGCCCCCATGAAGGGGCGCCAGGGAATGGAACCGTTTATTCTATCCGCAACAGGCCGCAGTGTCCTGTTTGCCAGACTGCCTGAATGTCCGTGCGCGACGAGCCAAAGCGGGTGTTTACGCCTGTGGGGCGAATTGTGCTGGTGCGTCTATGCACTACCGGGCGGCGTCTGATCGGCCAGCCCGGCCGCTTTGAGTTCACCCAGCAATTCAAAGAGCAGCTGCCGGCGCTCTAAAGGCATCTTCTGGAAGGATTCGCCCACCCAATTCTGGTAAGCGTTCGCCATGCTGCGGAAGCTTTGCCTGCCTTTGGCTGTCAGGCGGATGATGCAGCTGCGCCGGTCGGTATCGACTTTGACCCGTTCGACCAGGCTGTCGCGTTCAAGCTGGTCGGTAATGCCGGTGATATTGCCGTTGGTCACCATCATGCGGCGCGACAGCTCGCTCATTTTGAGTCCGCGTGGCGCGTCGGCCAGTTGAGCCATGAGATCGAAGCGCGGCAAGGTGGTCTCGAACTGACTGCGCATCAGGCTGCGTACCCGGTTTTCCACCAGTGTGCTGCAGGTAAGAAGACGCAACCACAGGTGCAAGTCCAGCGTGTTGCTGGGCCGCGCCCAGCTTTCGCGGTCGGGGAGAGCACAGCCAACCACGCCGAGGGTGTGAGAATCTTTCATGTGCAGACCTTGTCTCCAAGAGCCAGCCAGGGGGCAGCCGGCAATGTCTGCACAGTTTAGGTATCGATAATTGACCCTGCCTTGATGTTTGGCAGGAAATCAACGATTGGCGACCGGAGTCGTTTCGTTCAAGCTGTTTTGAGCGTGGCGAATACCTTTTCGGCGATATCCAGGGTCTCGGTGATGATGGCTTCGGTGTGTGCGCCCGAGACAAAGCCCGCTTCAAATGCAGACGGGGCGAAATGCACGCCTTGGTCAAGCATGCCGTGGAAAAAGCGCTTAAACATTTCGACATCTGACTCGGAAACTTCAGCCAGCGTGGTGGGGATGCCGTCGCGGAAATACAGACCGAACATGCCACCCACAAAATCGGCGCTGAATGGGATGCCTGCGGCGCGCGCGCGTTGCTCCAAGCCTTTTGCCAATTGTGCGGAACGGGCTTCAAGGTTGTCGTAGAAGCCGGGTTCGTCGAGCAGGCGCAGCGTGGTCAGCCCGGCAGCCACGGCGACCGGGTTGCCGGACAGAGTGCCGGCCTGGTACACGCCACCCAACGGGGCGATATGGGCCATGATGTCGGCACGCCCGCCGAAGGCGCCAACGGGCATGCCGCCGCCGATCACTTTAGCCAGGGTGGTCAGGTCGGGCTGGACGCCGGTGAGGCCCTGAACGCCACGCGGGCCGGCCCGAAAGCCTGTCATGACTTCATCGAAAATGAGTACGGTGCCATGCTTTGTGCAAAGCTCCCGCAAGCCTTCCAAAAAGCCCTCGCGCGGTTTGACCAAGTTCATGTTGCCTGCAATGGGTTCAACAATGATGCAGGCGATTTCGTCCGGGTATTTGGCAAAGGCGGCGGCCACGGCATCCAGGTCGTTGAAGTCGAGCACCAGAGTATGTTGAATGAATTCAGCAGGCACGCCGGAAGACGTGGGGTTGCCGAACGTAAGCATGCCAGAACCGGCTTTAACCAGCAGGCTGTCTGCATGGCCGTGATAGCAGCCTTCGAACTTGATGATGCGCGAACGGCCTGTGTAGCCGCGAGCCAGCCGTATGGCTGACATGGTGGATTCCGTGCCGGAACTGACCAGACGAACCTGTTCCATAGATGGCAGGCGGGCAGCAATCGCTTCGGCGATTTCGATTTCTGCTTCAGTGGGCGCACCGAAAGACAGGCCGTTAACGGCGGCCTTCTGCACGGCTTCAACAACTTCCGGGTGGGCATGACCCAGGATGGCAGGGCCCCAGGAGCCAACGTAATCAATGTAGCGGGTGCCGTCGGCGTCCCACACATAGGCGCCTTGAGCGCGCTGAATGAATCGCGGCGTGCCGCCTACGGAACGGAAAGCGCGAACCGGTGAGTTGACGCCGCCGGGGATGGTCTTGCAGGCACGATCGAATAATTCAGAATTACGTGTCATATCTCGCTCGATAAGAATAAATGAGGCCGAATTTCAGGCAATAGTTAATGATAGACGATCAAATGAATAGCTCAGTGCAGCGTCGGGCTGCGGCTTCGATATCGGGCGCGAGAAACAGGCCGCTGATGACAGCGATGCTGTCGGCACCCGCTTGGACGACGGCTTGCGCGTTTTCTGCAGTAATGCCCCCAATCGCCACGACGGCGGGTCGCGCGCCTTCAGCGTTCGCGACAATCTGCTGCGCTTGGCGCAAGTGCTCGGGTAGGGCGCGCACGGCGTCGGGTTTGACGCTGGATGGGTACATGGCGCCGAAGGCGACGTAATCGACGTCGGCAAGCAAAGCGCGTTCGGCGAGCGCGGGCTCGTTATAGCAGGAGCAGCCGACAATTTTTTCCGGCCCCAGTGCAAGTCTGGCATCGGCCAGGCTGCCGTCGTCCCGGCCAAGGTGTACGCCGTCGGCGTCAATGAGGGCGGCTAGGCGCCAGTCGTCGTTGATGATGCTGATGACACCGAGATCGCGGCACAGTTGCACCACCTGGCGCGCTTGTTCGATTCGCTCATCCGGGGCGGCGGTTTTGCGTCGCCATTGAAAAGCAGACATGCCGCCGGCTGCTGCGGCGCGGATGGCGGCCAGCATTTGGTTGGTGTCGTCCCATTCGGGAGACACGCCATACAGGCCACGAGGAAAACGCAACGAGGTATTCATGTACGGCTCCGGTTTAAGATGCGCCCGCCCATGCCGGGCTGGAAAATGCGTTTGACCATGGCGTTCACAATGGTCACGCTGCGATCCACTGCTTGCTGGAGCTCTGCGCCGCGCGCCAGCTCTGTTGTCAGGACGGTCGCCAGTAGGCCGGCGCTGTCACTGACGGGATCGTTGACAGACGATGACCAGCGTGTGGTCTGGCCATGTTCGTCGCGCAAGAGATAATCGCGTTGCGCTCCTGCACCAGGCGCGCCCGATACCAGCAAGGCGCTCGCGCCGTAATCCAGCAACGCTTCCATAACGTGCTCCAGCGTGTGACCCGGCAGCAAGCCATGAGATTGCCATTGCTGCAGCAAGGTGTGGTCGGCCACCACCAGGTCGGTTTGCGGCAGTACGAGTTCCAGCAGCGCAGCCTGCGTGTCTTCGGCGTCGAACTCATCCTCGATCGATACGTGCGGCATGCGCTGCAGGTGAACAACCAGCGGAATGCTACTGTAGTCGGCCACAATCTGGGCAAGCGCGCTGACGGATTCCGTTGTATAAAGCGCACCGACCTTGATCGCATGCGCTGGCATATCCTCCAGTAGACAGCGGGCCTGATCATCCATGAACTCTGGGGGTATAGGCTCAATGTTCTCAGTGACGGCAGTATCCTGTACCAGTGAGCCTGTCAGTACCGAAATGGCGTGACAGCCCAGCTCAGCACTGGTGACGGCGTCAGCGGGTAAGCCGGTCGAACCGCTGGGGTCGAAGGGCCCGAAAATCAATATGATGGGAAGTGGCGCTGCGGACACGATAAAGGTGGAGTCAGGGGCGTTCCTCATACTGGTAGCCCCCTTGGTTTTAGTAACATTGGCCCCATTCTATAGGAAGCCGCCGCATGCCCGCACGGCTTCCCCATTAAAGTGAGCAACAAAATCATGCGAACCTGGATGTGTTTGATTTGTGGATGGATATATGATGAGGAAGCAGGTCTTCCCGAAGAGGGTATTGCCCCCGGCACACGTTGGGAGGATGTCCCCCCCAACTGGGTCTGCCCGGAATGTGGCGCCCGTAAAGAAGACTTCGAGTTGATCGAGGTCTGATCCGTGCGATGTTGCCGAGTGGCGCTGTCGCTGTTAATAGCCAAGCCAGGAGGTGAGCCATGATTGATGATTCTCAGTCCGAAAACGTTCTCAACCTGTCCCGGCAGCTGCTTGTGGCCATGCCCGGAAAAGTGGGGGGCAGTCTCGCCAATACGGTGATCTATGTGTGTGAACACACCGAGCAAGGCGCATTGGGGCTGGTGATCAACCGCCCTACCGATCTCACCGTGGGAGACCTTCTCAAACGGCTTGATCTGCCGCTATCACTAGAAATTGGCGCCCGCCAACAGGCCCCGGTGTTTTTCGGAGGGCCGGTACAGACAGACCGTGGGTTTGTGTTGCATATGCCGGCGCAAGGCTACAGCTCCAGTATCAAGCTAGGTGAGATCGCTCTTACCACCTCGCGCGACGTGTTGCAGGACGTCGCGGTTGGCAAGGGGCCGGAACACATGTTGATTACCCTGGGCTATGCAGGCTGGGGCGCCGGTCAGTTGGAAGACGAGATGTCACAGAACGCCTGGTTGCATGTGGATGCCACCAACCATATTCTGTTCGATATGGAGCCGGAAAAGCGCTACGATGCCGCATTGGCTCAACTGGGCATCACAAACCCCATTATGCTGACGGGCGACGTCGGTCATGCCTGAACAAGCCGTATCGGGCGCCTCAGGCGCGCTTTCTCAGGAAACTCTATTGGCATTCGATTACGGCGTAAAAAAAATAGGCGTGGCCATAGGCAACACACTGACGCAACACGCCAGGCCGTTGTGTGTGCTGCGTCCGGTGACACGCGTTCAGCGCTTCCAGGCTATAAGCGAGCTGTTGGATGAATGGCAGCCCGATCGCGTGGTCGTCGGTTTGCCATTGACTCCTGAAGGCGGCGAGCAATACGCGTCTTTGCGTTGCCGCCGTTTTGCCAATCAACTGCATGGGCGTTACGGGCTCGCTGTCGAGCTGGTTGATGAACGCGGCACCAGCGTTGAGGCGCAGGGCATACTCTGCACCAACGAAGATGACGATGCCGTGGCTGCCGCGCTGATTCTTCAGCGCTATTTCGACACGCTTTCCGCACAACAACAAGAGGGCTGACCGGGTGGGTTTGTTGTTATTTCCGGTTCGGCTGGTGTTGCTTGTAAGCTGGTTGCTAGGCGGGCTGTTCACCGTCATCGTGATATTTCCGGTTGTTCGCCTGAGTCAGCGGCAATGGATGATCCATCATTGGTCGCGTGTGCTAATGGCCTGTTGCGGCGTGTCTGTGCGTTACCGTGGTGAGCCCAAACTGAATGGCGCAGTGCTGTGGGTTGCCAACCATGTGTCGTGGGTCGATATTTTTGTGATGGACAGCGTGAGAGCGGTGTCCTTCATTGCCAAAAGCGATATCCGTAAATGGCCAATCATCGGTTGGCTGGTAGCGGGGGCAGGCACCCTATTCATTGAGCGCGGCCGTCGTCATGCTGTGCGGGCGGTCGGCCACCAGATGAACGAGCGTTTTGCCCGAGGCGAGGCCGTTGGCTTGTTTCCTGAGGGTACGACGTCTATGGGGCTGGATGTCTCGCCCTTCCATACCAGTCTGTTTGAGCCGGCCTTGCGTGCGGGTGTTGATATTCAACCGGTCGCCCTGCTGTTTTGGCGGCGCGGCGAGCGCACGACGCGCTACGCCTTCGTGGGTGAACAGACACTGGTGCACAATATCTGGAACCTGTTGACAGCAACCGGCACGGTAGTGGAACTGGTGTTCTGCCCCGTCATCAGCGCGGCCGAGTGTGCTGAGATGGGCCGGGCGGGGGTAGCCGGACACGCCTACGAGATGATTCGTGGCATCGTGAAAACAGACGCGGGCAGCGTCTGAGTCACCGCTGCCGACGGGCTTTCAACCCTGTGTGGCGGGCGCCCTGAAGGGGTGGCAATTCACCTGTACCAGCTTGTGGTCATGCAGACGTAAGGCGGTGAGCTGGCGGCCCCATACACAGCCGGTGTCCAGGCAGATGGCGTCGGGGCGTATCATCAGCCCCAATGTCGACCAGTGCCCGAACACGATGGTTTCATCTTCAATGACACGGCCCGGCACGTCAAACCACGGCACCAGCCCGCCTTTTGAGTCGGGAGCGTGCTTATGTGAGAAATCCATCCGACCATCGGGCGTACACATCCGCATGCGCGTCATGGCATTGACGATCACCCGCAGGCGTTTGCCGTTTTCCAGGTTTTTGTCCCAGTAGTTCGGCTCGTTACCGTAGATTTTTTCTAATGCCGTCGCCCAACGTGGGCCGCGCATGGCGGTTTCCACTTCACGAGCCAGTTCTTGTGCCTGAGTCGCGCTCCAGGGCGGCAGAATGCCAGCGTGCACCATGATGTGATTATGCTCGCGGTGCAGTAGGGGGCGATGCCGAACCCAATCTAGAATGCCTTCGGCATCGGGTGCAGCGAGGATCTCGTCAAAGGTATCGGATTTACCGGGCTTTTTGAAGCCTGCAGCAATGGCCAGCAGGTGGAAGTCGTGATTTCCAAGCACGCAGGTGGCGCGATCGCCCAGCGACATAATTGTGCGCAGGGTTTTCAGAGAGTCCGGGCCGCGGTTGACAAGGTCTCCGGCAAACCAGAAACGGGCGTTCCGGTCGGCGGCGATGTCAGGATGATCAAGCAGGCGCTGCAGGGCATCGTTGCAACCTTGCAAGTCGCCTATCATCCAGATGGGGGGGTGAGTGGTCATGCCAGAGTTTTGCTCCAGGGCACGCGGTTCTGGATAAAGCGGCGTACCCCATGTTGATTTTCCATCAGCAATAGTGCACCGAAGGCGATGGCCAAGGCTGCCAGATTGGGCACCAATGCCGTTACCCAGGGCGCCCAGCGGCTTAGCATGCCCACGTTCAGGGCAAGCTGGTTACCCATGAAGAAGCCTACACCAAGCAGAATGCCGATGAATACTTTGCTGCCGACGCCGCCCTTGCGGGTCTGCATGAAAGCAATGGGCGCGGCGATGGTCATCATCACGAAAAGGGTGAAGGGATAGGCGACCTTGCGCCATAGCGCAACAACTTGCCGATCCGTTTGCAGATTGTTGTCCGAAAGATAGTTAATGTAGTCGGCCAGATCGAGAATCGACATGCGTTCGGGCGTTAGTACCCGGGCGATCAGGCGTTCGGGCGTCAGGGTGGTGTTGAGCAGCCGCTCAGCTCGCTGCTCGACGCGCGTCACGGGCGCGGAAGGGGGGGTGGTATCGGCCAGCGCCTGTACCGAGCTTTCATCAATAATGGTTTCGGTTACGTTTTTGAGCAGCAGGGTGCCATCGGTAAACTGCCCGTGTTCCGCTTGCGATATCGAAGTCAGTTCTTGGCCGGCGCGGAACTCATACAGGGTGATCTGGCTGACCGCACCATTGGTATTCAGCTTGGAAATATTAATGATGCGGGTCCCGCCCTGGGCGTCAGTTTCTTTAAACCAGTAACCGCTGCTCATGCGCCCGCCTTCGGCGCGGCCCAGAAGATTCAGGCTGACTTCACTGGCTTTGAGTTCCGCTGCAGGCGTAATAACTTCAGAAAGCAAAAAGGCCCCCACTACCCAGGGGATGGTCACCACCCAGAGCATGCCCAGAAGCTTGAGGCCGCTAATGCCGGAGACGCGCAAAATCACGAGTTCATTGCGCTGCGCCAGCCCAGCCAAAGCCAGCACAGAGCCGATCAGAACCCCGATAGGTAATAGGTCGTACAAATAGGTGGGTAATGCCAGCGCCTGCATGTAGAACAGGTTCATCAAGGTGAACTGGGTTCCGACCTTGTCGAGCTCTTCGATCAGGGCAAAGAACGTGAACAGGCCCAGCAAGGCGATAAGCACGACAGAGCTGGATCGGTAGATCTCTTTCGCAAGATAGCGGCGGGCCGTGCGCATGAGAATTCTGAAGTAATGTTCGAAGAGCTAAATATGCAAGGTTAACATTCCTGCAATGGTCGTTGCACCGCTATTCAGGGGACTTCAACCAGCCTCATGCGTTTTTGTATGGTGGCGGTGCGTGATTGCAGATAGCGGGTGTTGCCGTTACGGTCGTAGTAAGCGGGGCGCGGCAGCATGGATGCTAGGCGTGCCGCCTGGCTTGAACTCAAATCTGACGCCTGACTCTTGTAATAATGCTGAGCCGCTGCCTGAGCACCAAAAACATTCACACCCCATTGTGCGAAATTCAAGTAAAGCTCCAGAATGCGTTCTTTGCTCATGGTGAGCTCAATCATGTACGTGATGATAAGCTCCTGCCCTTTGCGAACATAGCTGCGTGAATTAGACAGAAACAGGTTTTTAGCCAGCTGCTGGGAAATGGTGGAACCGCCGCGAATGGCAGTGCCGCCGCTGGCGGCTTGTCTGCGGTTGTGTTCCCAGGCGCGTTTAATGTCCTGCCACTCAACACCCGAATGATTAATGAAGTTCGAGTCTTCAGATGCAACTACCGCTCGCTTCAGATTAACGCTGATCTGGTCGTAGGGCACCCACTGATGCAATAACTGGGCTTCGGGGTTTTCTCGACGTAGCTCGCGCAAGGTCTGTTGCATCACGGCAGTGTTTGACGGGTTGAAAAAGCCGTACCACAGCACCAAGATGAACAGGCCGATCTGATATAGGGCAAATAGAACGACGCCGGCAAGAATAAAGATTCTGAATAGACGGAAAACCCACATGGTGTAGCGTTTAGGAAGCGCTTAACTCGTTGCGCAACATGGTCAGCACGGCTTCTGTTTCAGGGCGCACCCCATGCCAGATTTCAAAGCTGGCCGCCGCCTGACCAACCAGCATGCCCAGCCCATCGGCGCATTGGTGGGCGCCTGCAGCGCGGGCTTGTTCCATGAACGGGGTGGGTTTGCTCGCATACACCATGTCATAGGCGAGCGCTCCATCTGCGTACAAATCTTCCGGCAGAGCCGGCGCCTGACCTGACAGCCCGCCGGATGTAGCATTGATAACAATGTCCCACTCAGTGCCGGCGTCAGCCAGTGCGCCTGAGGATAGAAGGCCGGAAAATTGCGGCAGCCCGGCGGCGGTTTCGGCGTGCAGCCCGGTGGCGCGTTCAACGCTGCGGTTAACAATGCGCAGGTGGGTACAGCCTGCCTCCAGCAAGGGCAATAGTACTCCGCGCGCGGCGCCGCCTGCACCCACCAGCAAAACCCGCCGGTCGGCTGGGTCGTGCCCCAGGCGCCGTAAGTCGGCCAGCAGGCCTACGCCGTCCGTATTGCAGCCATGCAGGCGGCCCTGATCCATCCACAGTGTGTTGACGGCGCCGGCCAATTCAGCCCGGCGACTTAATGCATCGCGTGCCAGTTCGAATGCTTCTTCTTTGAACGGCACGGTCACATTCAGGCCATGGCCGCCTTGTGAGAAAAATTCGTCAACTGCTGTTGTGAAACCCTCGGGAGGCGCTAACAGTTTCCCGTATTCCAGTTCAATGCCGCATTGTTTGGCGAAAGCCTGATGAATGGCGGGTGAGCGGCTGTGTTCAATGGGGTTGCCGATAACTGCATAGCGGAGAAAGTGGGTTTCGGTCATGGGTGGGTGTGAAGTTCCAGCAGATGATTGAAGCGGTTGTACTCAGTGAGATCTTGTACTTCAGGGTAGCCGGGTTTCCAGTTGTTCGTGTGTGAAGTTCCAAGTACGGGTAATGGCGAGGATATCAGTATCGTGCGCCAGCTCGGGCGGCAAGGGCGGAAACGGTGCGGCCAGTTGCACAATACGCAAGGCCGCCTGATTGAGTACGGCATGTTCTGCGGGACGGTCGATTTCTACGCGTTCAAGCGAACCATCGCGCCGGATATAAACCGTCAATTGCAGGCTGCCGTAGATTTTCCCTCGGGCTTCCAGGGGGTAATGCTCGGTGCCCAGCAGTTCAATCTTGCGGCGCCAAGCCTCTATATAGCGTGCCTCTGGCGCTGAGGCGGCAGAAGGGCCAACGAAGTGGTGGCGCGGCCTGGCGTTGTATTGTTCGATTTTTTCCTTGAGGGCTGCGATCCGGGCATTGATAATCAGGCTTTCCTGGCGAAGCTCGTCATCGCCCGGTTCGCCGGGCGGGGTGTCCGGTTGGGGCGTGTCGGGTGCTGTCGGTGCGTCGGCGCGGGCTTGTAACAGGGCAAACAGGCGCTCCTGTTCTGCTTCCAGCTCCTTCTGGCGTTGCAACATGGCGGCCAGCACAACCTCATGAGGGGTGTCGGTGGCGGTACGCGGCAGCGGAGTGGCGGCTAGGCCGGCGGCATCGCTGCCGCCGCCATCAAAGTCATGTTGAGCCAGCACTTGGGGCCGCAGGGGTGGGGTATCGCCCTGGACATTCAGTAAAACGACTTCCATAGTGGTGTTGGGCGGCGCCACCGCTGGAGGGCCGGCAAAGCGTACGGCCAGCAGGCTGGCATGAACCGCGATGGAAATCAGCAGAGCCAAGCCGAGATAATCATCGCGGCGTCCACGTATTTGCAGAAGGCGGGCGGTGAGCACGGACATGGCAACAGACGGCTAGAGAAATCAGACAGGAGCAGTGTCGCGCAGCCTGCACTCCAGTTCAAGGGCGAGCTCATCGTAGCCGAGGATTTCAATCGTCACCTGGTGGCCGCGTTCCAGTGCGGGCAGGCCGGGCACCCGCGTCACCAGCGGTGCGCCATCCAGTCGGACCAGATCATCACGTAACACCGTGGCGGTGATCACTCGGATGTCCTGTTGTTGCAGCCACCGCAAGCACCAATAGCGCTCCATGGCGCTTTGGTAGTCTCCCCAAGCCGCGTACTGGGCATCGAAAGCGCCAATAATAGCGAAGAGATCTGCATCCTTGGGTTTGAAGGGGGCGGCAAGCCGTGCCGACACGCCGTGGCGGGCTGTTGCAATAACCTGCAACTGGTTAATCAGGTCAATATAGCGGCGCAAGGGCGAGGTGGACCAAGCGTAATAGGGCACACCGATGGCTTCATGGGGCAGAGCATGAGTGGACATGCGCACCCGGCCTGCTTGTTGTGAGCGGTAAATGCCCGGGACATCGTGCTGCGCCAGCAGCCCGCCCCACAAGTTGTTGGCCAGAATCATGTATTCCGCGATGATGCGATCCAGCGGCGCGTCGCGACGGCGCGGGACCAACTTCACCTTGGTGTCGGGGTCGTCGTGCGGGCCTTCCAGCACAAAGCTGTATTCGACCCGGCTGTTATTTTCGGGCTTGCCTCGTACGGCCTCACGCTGGGCGCTCAAATGCAAGGCATAGCGCCAAAGAGGTCGCAGCCACTCTCCGTAGGGAATGTGGGCGGAAGGGTCGGCCAGCGCCTCGACGGTAACGGCTTCATCAAGCAGGTTGTGGCGCAGATTTTCCGCCACGCGTATGCGCTCCAAGCGGGTTTCGCTGCCTAGCATTTCGCCGGTTTCCAGATTGGCGTCCACATAGAGGGAAAGCGCCGGCCGCAGTTCGCCCGCATCAAGGGAAAAAGCCGTGATGAGCGAATCGGGCAGCATCGGAATTTTGTGACCGGGTATATACACCGTAGACATTCTGGAGCGTGCCAGACGGTCGATGTCGTCATCCCGCTCAATGGCTAGACCAGGCGCAGCGATATGGATGCCCAGTCGCATGACGTTCTCGCCCAGCATAGTCACTGACAGCGCATCATCCACCTCGGTGGTGAAGCTGTCATCCATGGAGTAGGCCACAACGTCTGCGATCGGCAGGTCATCGAACTGGCTCGACGAAGCAAGCGCCAGATCGGGAAAGGTGGCGCCCTTAGGGAAATGGGTGGCCATGAAGCGAGTTTGGTGCAGGGCCAGAGGATGGGGCCAAGCGCCTACAGACAGCAGAAGTTGCTCGGGTGTGGTGCGCTTCTGCTCCACCGCAGCAGCAAAGGCTTTCCATTCATTCGAGTTTTTGTCGGGCTTAACTAGCAAGGAGGTCGCAACCTGGGCGATTTCCTCCGGCAATTCGCCGGCTAGTAGCTGATCTGTCCAACGCTGCTGCTGCTCTGCCTGCAAGCGTTTCTTTTCGATGGCGGCCAATGCGGCGGCCAGGATATCGGGTGGAGCGGGGCGATAGCGGCCTTTACCGCGGCGGTGAAAGTAGGCCGGGGCGCTATTCAGCGCAAAAATCAATGCGGCTTTTTCTACCGCACTGGGCACATGTCCGTAATAGTCTTCAGCAAAAACTGTGGCCTCGAATTCTTCCTGGGGAGCGCATTCCCACAGAAAGTCGATTTCTATTTTCTCGGCTTCCGCCTGTGCCTGGCTGAGCAACTGTGCGGGTTCGGGCGAGTCGAACTCAAATAGTACGATGGCATTCTTGATTTTGCTGCGCTTGCCCGATTCGGACTCCACCTGCATGGTGGAATCGCTGCGGGAAAAAATCCGCGCGGCCTTGAATGTGCCGCTTTCTTCGTAAAGGACGTGCATGATGTCTTTTTCAGGTGCCGCTGTGCGCGGCGGGTTTGTCTATTGAGTTCGCAGGACGCGTTCAAGAACTTCCGGCAGCCACTGCGAGAAATCGGAAATGCCGTGGTCGCTGCCTTCCAGCAGGCGTAGTTCGCAGCCTTGGTAGAACTCCACCATCTCGCGCCAATCCAAGACTTCGTCACCTTTGGCGGCCAGAAGGTAATAACGTTCGGGTTGCGCGGGGCGTGGCACGGCCATGTCGGCAAGCTCGTCTACATAGCTTGGCAGAAAATGGAAGCGCTCGTCGGAGTTCCACATGGTGTGTTCGCCCACCTGGGTGGCCAGGTCGCGGGCTGCATGCACCACGGGGTTGAAGAGCAGGGCACGGCATTGCCAGGCTTCAGCCAGGCAGGTGGCGTAATAGCCGCCTAGTGACGAACCCAGAACGACGAGCTCGGTTTTGGAGTCCATCCCTTGTGCAATACGCTGCTGGATCAGGCCGGTACAGAGTACCAACGCCTCGTGCGGGCTGGGGGGCAGCTGTGGGCAGACCCAATCTGCGGCGCGGCCGGCTTCCCGGACTGCTTGGGCCAGCATGCTGGCCTTGGTGGATTGCGGCGATGAGCGGAAACCATGCAGGTAGAGAATCATGTGGCCGCTCCGTTGTTTTTCAGGCGTTGCAAAAGACGATTATGTATTCCGCCGAAGCCGCCGTTGCTCATAACGAGAATGTGGTCGCCAGGCTGAGAGCCCGCCACAATGGCCGCCACCATGGCATCCATATCGTGCCATGTGGAAGCGCGTTCTCCCAAGGGCGCAAGCACTGCAGCGGCATCCCAGCCCAGCGCATGCTTGCCGGAGGTTTCCCCGTAGCAGAAAACGAGATCAGCTTGCTCTAACGAGCCGGGCAGGCGGGCGGCCATGGCTCCAAGCTTCATGGTGTTGGAGCGAGGCTCGACGACGGCCAGAATACGCCCCTGCGGATGTTGGTGGCGCAGCCCTGCCAATGTGGTGGCGATGGCGGTCGGGTGGTGGGCGAAATCGTCGTATACGGTGATACCGTTTACGGTGCCGCGCACTTCCATGCGTCGTTTCACGCCGCGAAAGTCATTGAGTGCGGCGATGGCTTGGGCTGGCTCAACGCCAGCTTGGCGGGCGGCGGCAATGGCAGCCAGAGCATTACGCTGATTATGGGCGCCGCTCTGCGACCAACTTACTGCGCCTGAATGCTGGCCGTTCAACAGCACATTGAAGTGGCCTGATTGCGGTTCGCCTTCCGCCTGCCAGTTGCCGCCGGGCCCGAAAGATTCAGTCGGCGTCCAGCAGCCGCGTTCGATAACGCGTTGCAGAGCGAGGTCGTCGGCTGGCAGGATGACGCGGCCCTGGGAGGGGATGATGCGCACCAAATGGTGGAATTGCGTTTCAATGGCCGCCAGATCGGGGAAGATATCGGCGTGGTCGTATTCCAGATTGTTCAGAATCGCTGTGCGTGGCCGGTAATGAACGAATTTCGAGCGCTTGTCGAAGAAAGCGGTGTCGTATTCGTCGGCCTCGATCACGAAGTGCGTGCGCTCGGGGTTGTAGCGGGCGGAGATGCCAAAATCTTCGGCTACACCGCCGATCAGGAAGTTGGGTTCCAGACCGTTGGCTTCCAGGATATGGGCCAGCATGGCTGAAGTGGTGGTTTTTCCGTGGGTGCCCGCCACGGCCAGCACATGCTGACCCCGCAAGATGTTTTCACCCAGCCATTGCGGGCCGGATACGTATGGCAGGCCCGCGTCGAGTATGGCCTCCATGAGCGGGTTACCCCGACTAACGACGTTTCCAACCACGAAAAGGTCGGGCCGCAGCGCCAGCTGGTCGGCCTCGAAGCCTTCGATGAGCTCAATACCCTGTTGCTCAAGCTGCGTGCTCATGGGGGGGTAGACACCGGCGTCGCAACCCGTGACGGTATGCCCGGCCGCTCTAGCGATAAGCGCCAAACCACCCATGAAAGTGCCGCAGATGCCAATGATGTGCAAGTGCATGATTTTCCTCCGGAGCCTATTGTAGTGGCAGCCGGCAACCGGGTTTCACCGATGACTGGTAGCCCGGGTGCTATCATCGTTTGTGATCCTTATTACCATCAAGGCACGGCAACATGAAACGGCGAATTTTTCTGCGTCATGGGCTGGCGGCGGCTGCCGCCGCGCTGGCTCCTTTGCCCTTGCTGGCTGCATCTCAGGAAGATGCGGTCGCAGTGTTTCTGGCAAGTTCTTTTCCCGATATGCAGGGCCAATCGGTACCGTTATCCACGTATGCCGGGCGTCCGCTGGTTGTGAATTTCTGGGCAACGTGGTGCGCACCTTGTGTCAAGGAAATGCCTGACCTTGATGCGTTATCGCGCAAATACACCGATATGACTTTCGTGGGCATAGGCGTAGATAGCCAGGCAAATATTGAACGTTTCTTGCAGAAAGTCCAAGTCTCCTACCCCTTGCTGGTGGCGGGGCATGGAGGCGTGCAAATCATGAAAACTCTGGGTAATCGCAAAGGTGGGTTACCTTATACAGTGATCTTCGATGCTGACTCCAAAGTCGCGCGGGACATCCTGGGACAGGTCGATCCTGATGATCTCGATGCCTATCTGGCAAGCTTGTAGGCGGCCTATGTGCAGCAGGCTTAATGGACAAACAGGGCTTTTTGGCGTAAAAAGGCGGTCTGTCTTCATAAGATTTTCATAATGGCGCAGCGCATTCTGGTTCTGCACGGCCCTAATCTCAACCTGCTCGGCACGCGCGAGCCTGAGGTCTATGGCAGGCTTGCCCTGGCCGATATCAATCAACGTCTCGAACACCTGGCGGCCGAACGGGGTGCCAGGCTGTCTGTGTACCAGAGCAACCACGAAGGTGCTCTGGTAGATCGCATACAGGAAGCGGGGCGTGACGGCACGGAATACATCATCATCAACGCGGCTGCGTATACGCATACCAGCGTTGCGATACGGGATGCGCTCTCAGCCGTTGATATTCCTTTCGTTGAAGTGCATTTATCGAATGTTTATAAACGAGAGGCGTTCCGCCATCACTCCTACCTGTCGAGTACTGCTCAGGGAGTGATAGCGGGGTTGGGAGCATTCGGTTACGAGGCGGCTTTGCTGTACGCTCTGGCCGGATAAACGCTGGCGTTTCTTTTTTCAAACATATGCATGGGCCCTGCAAAACAATGGCGGGGCCATGTTACGGAAAGTTGGTATGGACCTTAGAAAACTCAAGACCCTCATTGATCTGGTTGCCGAATCCGGCATTGCCGAACTTGAAATCACCGAGGGTGATGGCAAGGTCAGAATCGTCAAGTTCTCTGAAACCAATCAGGTGACGGTGCCGATGCAGACTCAGGTGGTTCCCGTCGCGGCTGCGCCGGCAGCCGCCGCGCCAAGTGCTCCCGCTGAACCAGCAGTGCCGGCCGGGCATGTGGTCAAGGCGCCCATGGTGGGCACTTTCTACCGCGCTCCCAACCCAGGCGCTGCACCGTTCGTGGAAGTCGGCCAGAGCATCAAAGAAGGCGACGCCCTGTGCATCATTGAAGCCATGAAGTTGCTCAATGAAATCGAAGCTGACAAAGCCGGCGTGATTAAGGAAATTCTCGTCGAGAACGGCGAGCCGGTCGAATACGGTCAACCCCTGTTTGTCATTGGCTGATCCATGTTTGAGAAAATCCTCATTGCCAATCGCGGTGAAATCGCGCTGCGTATCCAGAGGGCCTGCCGCGAACTAGGCATAAAGACAGTGGTCGTGCACTCCGAGGCCGACCGCGATGCCAAATACGTGCGACTGGCCGACGAGTCCGTTTGTATCGGCCCTGCCTCGCCGCGTGACAGCTACTTGAATATGCCTGCCATTATCTCGGCGGCAGAGGTCACAGATTCCGAGGCGATTCACCCTGGTTATGGCTTTCTGGCCGAAAACGCCGATTTCGCTGAACGGGTCGAAAAAAGCGGTTTTGTCTTTATTGGCCCACGGCCAGAGACCATCCGCGTGATGGGTGACAAGGTCAAGGCCAAGCAGGCCATGGTTGCGGCCGGTGTGCCCATTGTGCCCGGTTCTGAAGGTGGTTTGCCCGAAGACCCCACCGAAATTCTGCGCATTGCGCGCGAGATTGGCTATCCGGTCATCGTGAAGGCAGCGGGCGGCGGCGGCGGTCGGGGTATGCGGGTGGTGTACACCGAAGCGGCATTGCTGAATGCGGTGGCGCTCACTCGTACCGAAGCTCAGTCTGCATTCGACAACCCAGAAGTCTATATGGAGAAGTTCCTTGAGAACCCACGCCATATTGAAATGCAGGTGCTGGCCGATGGCGGTCGCAATGCACTGTGGTTGGGCGAACGTGACTGCTCCATGCAGAGGCGTCACCAGAAAGTTATCGAAGAAGCGCCCGCGCCCGGTATTCCGCGGCGGCTGATCGAACGCATTGGCGAACGTTGCGCTGAAGCCTGCCGTGGCATGGGCTATCGGGGCGCCGGCACATTTGAGTTTCTGTACGAAGACGGCGAGTTTTATTTCATCGAAATGAACACCCGTATTCAGGTCGAGCACACCGTGACAGAAATGATCACGGGTATTGATCTTGTACAACAGCAGATTCTGATCGCTTCTGGTGAAAAATTCACCTTACGTCAGCGCGATGTGCAGTTCAAAGGCCATTCCATCGAGTGCCGGATCAACGCCGAAGATCCCTTCAAGTTTATTCCCAGCCCAGGGCGCATCACCAATTGGCACGTGCCGGGTGGGCCAGGGGTGCGCATGGATTCGCACGTATTCTCCGGCTACACCGTGCCGCCGAACTACGATTCCATGATTGGCAAACTCATCACCTATGGTGATACTCGCGAACAAGCCATTGCCCGCATGCGTATTGCCCTGTCGGAAATGGTGGTCGAGGGGGTCAAGACCAACATCGACCTGCATCGCGAACTGATGGCGGACGCGCGCTTCATCGAAGGCGGCACGCCCATTCATTATCTTGAGCACAAGTTGTCCCAAAGGCCCTAAACAGACGGGCCTGATTGCGCAGGCCCGGGTTCGCCCCGGGCTTGTTCACGGAAAAAAACATGCGTGAACTGGTTTTAAGCTGTCCCGAGGCAGAAGCGGAATCTCTTTCAGATATTCTGCTGGATATCGGTGTGCTGGCGGTATCGGTCGAAGATGCTGACAGCGATACGCACACTGAAACGCCGCTCTATGGCGAGCCGGGCCTGGAACCTTCCGTGCAGGCATGGCGCAATAACCGTGTGGTGGCATTGTTGCCCGACGGTCTGGACCCAGCGCAAGTGCTCGAACAAATGGCCGATCTTTCCGGTGCGCCGGTCGCCGAAGGGCAATGGCAGGTACGTGAGGTTCCCGATGAAGACTGGGTGCGCCTGACGCAATCACAGTTCGGCCCCATCCAAGTGGGTGCACGCATCTGGATTATTCCAAGCTGGCATGCCAACGATCCCGAAATCACAGCCAACCACGCCTCACATAGCGGCGCCATTCGTATCGAGCTCGACCCTGGCCTGGCTTTTGGCACAGGCAGTCATCCCACCACTCATCTTTGCCTGGAGTGGCTGGCAGACAGCCTGCCCAGCGGCGCGACCGTGTTGGATTACGGTTGTGGTTCGGGCATTCTGGCGATTGCTGCATCCATGTTGGGTGCCGCTAGTGTCGATGCCGTTGATATCGACGAGCAGGCTGTGCAGTCCACCCGCGATAATGCGCTTAACAATCAGGTGAGCGTGAACGCCTGCCTGCCCGATGCGTTGGGCGAGGGGCAGTTTGAAGTGGTCGTGGCCAATATTCTTTCGAATCCCTTGAAAGTACTGGCGCCCATGTTGGCGAACCGGGTGGCGCCGGGGGGTAGCTTGGTACTTTCGGGCGTGCTGGAACGCCAGGCCGAAGAGGTCGCAGCCGCTTATGAGCCATGGCTGCAGATGGAAGTCTGGAGGGCTCGCGACGGTTGGGTCTGCCTGCACGGCCGACGCCCGACGGTTTGACCCGCAGGTAGTATGAGCATGGAGCTGACCACGCGTTGCCCGGAATGCGAAACCGCCTTCCCGGTTTCTCTTGAGCAGTTGCAGCTTCGTAAAGGCTATATCCGTTGCGTTCAGTGTGCGCATATTTTTGATGGCTTCGAGGCGGCGATGGCGAGTGGCCCTGCCCGCCCGGCAGGGCCTGGCGGTTTCAGGCAACCGGTGGTTGAGCCTTCTATGCCCGCACTGTCGGAAGCTAATGCTTCCAGCGCATTTGATCAGCCAGATTCCTCACCAAAAAAATTCATCATTCCGTCTTCTGAGCGCTTTCAGATTGATACGCCGGAACCTGCTCAGCCATTTTCAATAAGTGGTGCGGCAAGTGGCCGGCCGTCTGCCGAGCCAACCAAAGAGCCGGTTGTTCCATCCATGCCAATTCCGGGTGGTGATCTGGGTGATGATGAGCCCCGGTTGCCTTCCGTACTGCGCCAACGCGGCGGCCCGCGCGCCCATGCGACTGCGTCACCGGACTTCACAATTTCAGCGGCGACATCGCGCCCGGGCCCCCGGCACGATGCCCACGCACAGACGCCTCGGGCCGCTAGCCCGGTTGAGCAGCAGCAACACGATAACGACAGCGACGATTACCTGTTTGTCGAGCCTCACGAAGCGCGGCGCTCTGAACGCTATCAGCCTGAGTTCATGGTAGAAGCGCGTCGGCAGCGTGCATGGATGACGCCGGTTTGGGCGTTGCTGACATTATGCGGCCTGATACTGCTTGCCCTGCAAGGGGTGTACGTGTATCGGGCGCAGTTGGCGAATGCTTTTCCCGGGCTGAGGCCTTCTTTGGAAACAGCTTGTGAGCGCCTGGGCTGTGTCGTGCCGTATGAGCGCAGCATTGAGGCGATCGCCATTACCGGTTCCGCCTTGCGTGCCAGCGGCTCACCCGATGGAGAGGTATCCAAGCTGATGCTGGAAGTCACTCTACGCAATACGCACGCTCAGCCGCAGGAATGGCCGACCTTAGTGCTTGACCTTAAAGATGCATCGGGCGCCGTGGTGGTGCGGCGCAATCTGGCCTCTGATGTCTGGGTGCCTGCCGAATTACGGCAAGGCCCGTTTGCCGCGGGTAGCGAAATCAAGGTGCAGTTGCCAGTAGCGGTACGAGGCTTGCAACCCAATGGTTATCAGCTGGATAAATTCTTTCCCTGAATATGAGTGACAATATGTCTGAAAAAGTCCTGATCTGTGGTTCGATCGCATTCGATACCATCGCCGTTTTTGAAGGACACTTCAAAGAACACATTCTGGCTGACAGTATCCAGTCTTTGAGTGTGTCTTTTTTTGTTCCCAGCCTGCGCAAGGAGTACGGCGGCTGTGCGGGCAACATCGCCTATAACCTGAGACTGTTGGGCGGCCAGCCTGTGCCGGTAGGAACGGTGGGAAGCGATGCCTCCGACTATCTGGAGTACATGCAGGAACTGGGCATTGATACCAGCTTGGTGCGAGTACTGCCCGACATGTATACGCCCCAGTGCTTTATCACTACTGATCTCGATAACAACCAGATTGCTTCGTTTCACCCTGGGGCGATGGAAAAGTCGGCCGATAACGACATCAGCGGTGAACAGGCGGCCTGGGGTATTGTGGCACCTGATGCAAAGGACGGCATGTTTGCACATGCCCGCCGCATGCACGCGAGCGGAATCCCCTTTGTGTTTGACTTGGGGCAAGCCATGCCGCTGTTTGATGGCAATGACATTCAACAGATGCTGGAAATGGCTTCCATACTTTGCGTCAACGAGTATGAAGCTAGCGTGGTCGTGCAGCGTACTGGAAAGACGATGGAAGAGATCGCCAAAGGCCTGAAAGGCGTGATTGTCACGCATGGCAGCGAGGCCTCGGTGGTCTACGAAGGCGGTGAGCGTGTCGAAGTTCCCGTACTCAAGGTGGACCAAGTGGTTGACCCCACAGGTTGTGGCGATGCACATCGCGCGGGGCTGCTGCATGGCCTGACTCGTGGCTGGAATTTGCAGGACGCATGTAAACTAGGAAATATCATGGGTAGCATCAAGGTGGCCTCGCGTGGCCCGCAAAACCATCGGCCTACCCGTCAACACATTGAAGCGATGCTGCAAGACCACTACGGCATGAGCCTGTAGGGCGGCAGCGAAAGCACAGGAGCGACACATGAATACAACGTCGATCAAACAGAACACAAACCCCGGCCTGGTGTCGCGGCGCTGGCTTGCCGCACTGGCAGTCGTCGGCTCGCTAACCGTACTGGCCGGTTGTGCCCATCAGAGCGCATCCAGCTCCGTGTATACCTATGGGCAGGCGCAGCGTGAACAAATCGTACGGCTGGGTACTGTAGAAGCGGTGCGCAACGTGGTCATTCAGAAAGAACGCACGACCGGCGCAGGCACTCTGGCTGGCGGCGCGCTAGGCGGCGTGGCGGCCAGCGGCATCGGTGGCGGCAGTGGGCGAGTGCTGGCGACTATCGGTGGCGGCTTGCTGGGTGCGATGGCTGGCGATGCCGTCGAACACCAGATGGGTAAATCGGCCGGGCTGGAAATCACCGTGCGGCTGGATAACGGTGAAACACGTGTCATTGCCCAGGAGGCCGACGTAGCAATCGGCGTAGGGCAGCGTGTGCGCGTTATCAGTGGCACCGGCCCCACTCGCGTAGTGCCAATGTATTAAACACTGGGCACTGAGTACGCGCTGGGGCTAATGTTCCGGCGTGTACCTTTACCCCCGTCGCCCAACACAGGCGTCGGGGTTTTTTTCGCTACAGGTCTTTCAGTGGTGTAGTTAAAGCAACATCATGCCTGGCTGAGGGCGGGCAGTACGGTACCGCGGCATTCCCCGAACCCGATACGCCGCACGCCTTCCCGTTGGCAATATGCGCGCAGAATGATGGTATCGCCATTTTCCAGGAACGTTCGTGTCTCGCCATTGGATAGCGTGAGTGGGTGCTTGCCGCCGGTTGTCAATTCCAGCATGGAACCATATTGTTCCTTGGTTGGCCCAGATAGTGTCCCCGAGCCAAGCAGGTCGCCTGGGCGCAATGCACAGCCGTTGACGCTATGGTGGGCCAGTAGCTGCCCAACTGTCCAGTAGGCGGCCTGAGCGAAATTCGAGCGAGCAATGACATCGCCTGCGTGGCCTTGCTGCGCCATGCTTGCAGTTTGAAGCACGACTTCCATCTCGATATCAATAGCTCCTTGCGCGCGATTATCGGCAGAATCCAGGTATGGCAGAGGGTCAGGGTCACCCTCTGGGCGCACAAAAGGACGACGAAACGGTTTAAGCGCGTCCATGGTGACCATCCATGGTGAGACGGTGCTGGCAAAGCTCTTGGCGAGGAAAGGGCCCAGTGGCTGGTATTCCCAGGCTTGCAGGTCGCGCGCGCTCCAATCGTTGAATAAGGTAAGGCCGAAAACATGCTGTTCGGCCTGTTCAATGGGAATGGGCATGCCCATCCGGTTGGGTTGGCCAACGAAGATACCGAGTTCTAGTTCGAAGTCCAAGCGCGCGCTGGGTTGCAGCACCGGCTCGGATGCCTCGGGTGTTTTGACCTGGCCCATGGGGCGGTGAAATGAGCTGCCGCTGACTTGCAGGGTGGAAACCCGCCCGTGGTAACCGATGGGCACCCATTTGTAGTTGGGAAGCAGCGGGCTGTCCGGACGGAACTGGCGGCCCACTTCAGTGGCGTGATGAATGCCGATATAAAAATCGCTGTAGTCGCCGACCTCGCAGGGAAGGCCCAGCGTTACGGCGGTTTGTGGTAGCAAAGCGGCCTCAAAGAGGTCGCGTTGTGCGCTTCCTTGGCGTAAACCAGCTGAAATAGCCTGGCGCAAGGCAAGGCGCTCAGCGGGAGTGGCTTGCATCAACCGATTCATGTCACCGTGGCCGATAAGCCCCGCCTTGCGGAGATCAAGCACATATTGGCCAATTGCCACGCCGATCCGCCAGGCGCTGTCCTCAGACGTATGAAACCTTCCGAATGGCAGATTCTGAATTGGAAAGTCCGTATCAGGCTTATTGGCGGATGTCACCCAGCTCAGCAGTTCGGGCGAGAGCGTATCGTCCAGGGGTTCGTTCATTTTTGCAAGCACCTGCGCGTGTAGCTCATGTCTAATGAATTATCTACACACCGAAAAGCGTGAAAGCGAAACGCTGCAGCACCATGATGGCTATTTGAGCCAACACCAGGAGCACCAGCGGCGAGAGATCAAGCCCTCCGAGATCGGGCAAGAGGCGGCGGATTGGGTCCAGCAAAGGCGCGGTAAGCGTTTGCAGCAGGGGCATAATGGGCGCCAAGGGGTTCACCCAGGACAATATCGCCTGAATTAATGTGACCCACAGCACCAGATTGAACGCCCATTTAGCCATTGTGACGACCGCCGCTACCAGCGAGCGAGCGAGAGCCTCGCCGGAGGGGAACTGGCTAGTGAGAATCAGCCACATCAGCAGTAGATAAACCAGAGCAGTCAGCCAGCAGGCTATTAGCGAGGGCCAATCGAGCCGGTTTGAAGGCTTGATTACATTGCGCAATGGGCTGACCAGCCAGTTTGTAGCGCGCAGTACCGCTTGAGAATAAGGGTTGAAGGGATGCAGCCGGATGGCGTACATCCAAGCTCTGATGATGAGCGCGATGCCAAAGAGTGAGAACAGGACGTTGAGTACAAAATACAGCACATCGCTGAACATGATTGCCTACCGGGGAAATTCGGAATGTGACATTGTCGCATGAGATAGTGGCGGAAATATCGTTCATGTTCTTCTTGTTCATCTACAAAAATCCGTTCGTTCCGACAGAACAAATTTGATCAATGATACAATTGCTAATCGTTATCATTTGCGTACAGGGTTCGTCTGATTGCCTCGTTTTTTCAGAGGGGATCGATCGTCAGGCCACACGCTAGCAGAGAAATCAGTATGACCAAGACCAATCGCGCCCGGCGCATCATGGGTACCTTGTTCAGCGCCGCAGTGCTTTGGGGGCTGGGAGTGGCTCCCGGGGCAGCGCAGGAAATCGTAGTCAAGCACGCGCAAGGTGAACTTGTTTTGCAGGAGACACCCGAACGAGTCCTGGTGCAGGATATTGCTGTCATCGATATTCTTGACGCTTTGGGCGTGGAAATTGCCGGCGTGCCCCGCGCCGCCCAGTTGTTCCCACCGTATCTCAAGCAGTATGCAGGCAAGGAATACATCAATACAGGTACCTTGCAAGAGCCCAATTACGAGGCGATTGCGGCGGCAGGAGCCGACTTAATGATTGTCGGTGCGCGCTCGGCAGTGAAGTTTGGCGACCTGAATCGGATTTTGCCCACCATCGACCTGACGGTCGATAACGCCAACTTCCTCACTAACGTGAAGCGCAATATTTCTACCTTGGGCGACATCTTCGCCAAGCAGGAGCGCGCTGCAGAGCTGAATGCGTCTATCGATGAAAAGTTCGAGCAGTTGCGTGCGGCAACGGCAAACAATGAAAGCAAGGCCATTGTGCTGGTAACCAATGCCGGGAAGCTGGGCGTTTATGGGCCGCGCTCACGCGTCAGCTGGGTGTATTCCGAAGCCGGCTTTAAGCCAGTGTTAGAGGATATCGACGACCGTTTCCACGGCGGCGACGCTGTCTCGTTCGAGTTCATTCTTGAAACCAACCCCGATTGGCTGTTTGTCATTGATCGCGATGCTGGCATCGGGCGGGAAGGCGCGGCCAAGCAGTTGCTGGATAACGAGCTGGTGAGTCAAACCAACGCCTGGAAAAACGACCGCGTTGTCTATCTGGACCCCATCGCAGCGTATACCGTCATGCATGGTTATCACTCTGTCATGACGCTGGCTGATCAGGTTCTTGACGCCGTTTCGGCCTCCAAGTAAGCGCCGGCCTGTTGTAACAACTAAGGATTAGCGCTTGCGTTTTCTGCTGCTAGGCATCCTCTGCCTGTTAGGGCTGGGGGTCACGTCTCTTTTCATTGGAGTCAGCGACGTTTCCATCGCGTCGCTCTGGGCCTCCGGCCCGGAAAGCCGCTCGGTTCAGATACTGCTGTCCAGCCGCATTCCGCGTACGCTGGCGGTCATTCTTGCGGGCGCGTCCATGGCAATCGCCGGGCTCGTGATGCAAATGATCGTACGCAATCGGTTTGTCGAGCCGTCGACGATTGGCACGGTGGAGTCTGCAAGCTTGGGCTTCCTGACCGTGACCTTATTGGCGCCTGATTGGCCCATCACCGCAAAAATGCTGGTGGCGGCTATCTTTGCGCTGGCGGGCACCGCCTTATTTTTACGCATACTGCGTTTAGTGCCCCTGCGTGATCCGTTGCTCGTGCCGCTGATCGGCCTCATGCTGGCCGGTGTGATCGGGGCCGTCACCACCTTTTTCGCTTATCGCTTCAATATGCTGGCGTCGTTGCTGGCGTGGTCAATGGGCGATTTTTCAGGCATTTTGCGTGGCCGCTACGAATTGTTGTGGATCGGCTTCGTGGGCATGGTGCTCGCGTGGGTAGCCGCTGATCGCTTTACAGTAGCCGGGCTAGGGCAGAACCTGACAACCAGTCTGGGGCTGAACTACAACGCGGTGGTGTCGTTGGGGCTCATTATTGTGGCGGTGGTCACGGCCTGTGTGGTGGTTACGGTAGGCATGGTGCCCTTTCTTGGTTTGATTGTGCCCAATGTAGTCAGCCTGCTCATTGGCGACAATATGCGCCGTTCGGTCCCCTGGGTTGCGATTGGCGGGGCCTGTTTTGTGCTGGCTTGCGATATTTTTGGGCGGCTGGTGCGGGCGCCATATGAAATACCGATCAGCATTGTGGTCGGGGTCATTGGTAGCGGTGTTTTCATTTATCTGCTGTTGAGAAAACCCTATGACGCCCGCTGATTCAATCACTCCAACTACACATTCGGTGCGCCCGCAGACAAGTGCTCGGCCACGGCGCGCCATCGCAGTGCTGTCTGTCCTCGCACTCGTCGCCATTGTCTGCTTTATGACGATAGGCGCCAATTCCAATTGGGGTTTCATCCTGCCGTTTCGGGGTGCCAAGCTGGTGGCTCTGATCTTGGTGGGCTATGCGATTGCCGTCTCTACCGTGTTGTTCCAGACGGTGACGGCCAATCGTATTTTGACGCCGTCAATTATGGGGTTTGACGCGCTCTATATTCTGATTCAGACCTTTATCGTTTTCTTTTTCACTTCGCAGGCTCTCACTACCCTGGATGCCAGGCTGCAGTTTGTCATTGAAGTGGCGATCATGGCGGCTTTTTCCGGCATTTTGTTCCAGTGGTTGTTCTTAAGTGGAAACCGCAGTCTTCATTTGTTGGTTCTGGTGGGGATTGTGTGCGGTGTGTTTTTTCGGAGCTTGTCAGGGTTGATGCAGCGCATGCTCGATCCCAACGAGTTTCTGGTTCTGCAAGATACTTTTTTTGCAAGTTTTAATACCGTCGATAAAACCCTGCTGGGCGTATCGGCAGCCATTGTGGGCTTGGCATCACTCATCGGCCTGAGAGTCATGCCCTATCTAGATGTCTTGACTTTGGGGCGACCGGTTTCCATCAACCTGGGTGTGCCATACAAGGCGACGGTTGCCATTATTTTGGTGGTCGTAGCCATGTTGGTGGCGGTGTCTACCGCTCTGGTCGGGCCAATTACTTTTTTTGGCCTATTGGTGGTCAGCTTGGCGCACGTGATTTCGCGCGATGGTCGTCACCGGTACATTCTGCCGATTTCCATCCTATTAGGCATTATCTGCCTGGTTGGAGGCCAGACCATTCTGGAGCGGCTGTTTGAGTTCAATACCGCGCTGTCCATCATCATCGAATTTATCGGTGGCGTGGTGTTCATTATCATGGTGTTAAGAGGAGCCATGCGGTGATCGAAGTATCGAATGTCAGCAAAACCTATGGCGATACCGTAGTTGTCGATAATGTCTCGGTCACCCTGCCCAGAGGGGGCGTGCTGTCTATCATCGGGCCGAATGGGGCGGGTAAATCCACCTTGCTGTCTATGATTGCGCGACTTACGCCAATGTCGGCGGGTAGCGTAGTAGTGGATGGGATGGACGTTACGACAACCCTCACCAGCGAGCTGGCCAAGCGTTTGGCGATCCTCAGGCAGGATAACCATATCGCGGCGCGTCTGACGGTCTACGATCTCGTCAGCTTCGGTCGCTTCCCTTACTCAAAGGGTCGGCTGACGCCAGAGGACGTCAGTCACATTGAGCAAGCGATTGTTCACCTTGACTTGCAGGATTACGCAGGCCGTTTTCTTGATGAACTATCGGGTGGCCAGAGACAGCGGGCGTTCGTCGCCATGGTGTTATGCCAGGGTACTGACTACACGCTGTTTGATGAGCCTTTGAACAATCTGGATGTGCGCCATGCCACGGGCATGATGAAGATTCTCAGGCAAGCGGCGCGACATTTGGGCAAGACCGTGGTTATTGTCCTGCATGACATCAATTTTGCGTCTACGTATTCTGACCGTATCATTGCGATGAAAAACGGTCGGGTGCATCGGCAGGGCACGCCGGAAGAGATCATCCGCGCTGATGTGTTGGAGGAAATCTACTGCACACCTTTTGAAGTTCACCACATTGGCGGCAAACGTATCGTTACCTACTACGATTGAGCACTTAATTACGGTGCCGCAGAGGCTCTGTGTGAGGGGAGAAACTCGGCCTACCCGGCCGAGTTTCTCGCTTCAAGCCAAAACGCCCGGGTTAAAGCCGGGCGGGCGAAATTGGCTGTAGCAGCTAAGAAAGACCGTTTACGGGCGGTTGCCAGTCGGGAATGGCCAGGAAGCGGCAGGATTGCGCGTTTTCTTGGCAGGTGTGGCAACAGCGGACTTCTTGGCAGCTTTAGCGGCGGCTTTGCTGATAGAAGAGCTTTTGGCTGATTGGCTTTCAATAGGGATGTCAGTCATCGGGGCTTCCTTCTTGGATGACTTCGTCGCGGCTTTGGTTGCTTTGGCCGCCGTGGACTTGGCAGCTTTCTTTGCAGCGGCGACTTTTTTTACGGCTGAGGTTGGTGTGGTTTTGGCGGCAGCAGTTTTTCCGGCGGCTTTCTTGGCGACTGCTTTCTTTGCCGCTGTTTTAGCAGGCGCTTTAACCGCTTTACTTGCTTTGGTTGCGGTTTTGGCCGTAGCTTTCTTAGCGGCTGCCTTTACCGGTGTTTTTTTTGCTGCTGCTTTTACAGGTGTGGTTTTTGCTGCTGTTTTTTTAGTGGCTGTTTCGCTTGCCGCGGCCTTTACTGTGGCCTCGCCCGATTTGGCGGCTTTCTTGGCGCTTTTCTTAGTTACCTTGGCGGCCTTGGTGGCTTTGGCCATGGCAGTGCTCCTTGGAGTGTGATTCGATTTAAAGTCTAACTGAAGCAGAAACGCCTACCAAGCATTATTCCGGTTCACAAGCGCGATTAGTCGGGTTTCAGTGCCGGCTGTCTCATAAAAGTTGCGTTCTGCTGCCGGCCATTCTATCGTGCCACCATGTGATATCAAGAGCCAGATATGTTTACTTCTCAAAGGTCACCACTCAACCTGGCAATTACTATGCGCAAAGGATTTCTGTCGGCCTTGGTCATGCTAGCGGCGATAGGGCTGGCCGGTTGCACTGCGCCACGACCAGACACCGCAGAGCCTATAGATACCCGTTGCACTTCTGCTGTCGCCGATGATGCTTTGATCGGTAATTGGTTGAGCGTGCGCAAGCAGGCAGGGGTGGCAGGCGAACTGCGCACCCATATTGTGCTGCGTGCTGATGGCACGATGAGCTACGGCGAGCAACTTAGTCGCCGAGGTAAAGCGCCCCAGGGTTTGGCGGAGACCGGCTGCTGGCAGCGCGAGGGGCGAACCCTGATTTTGCGTACGGTCGAATCCAACGGCTCGCCTGTTGACCCGCAAGACCCCATTTACATTAACCGTTACCAGATCATCCAAGAAACAGGCGATAGCCTGGAGTTACAGTCATCCGACGGCGTACGCCTGGATGCCAGGCGTATGCCGCCAGACTACCGCTTGCCTTGGTAAGTAGCGGCGGGTGTCAGCCGGCCAGACGCTCCAGTACGCGTTCGCGGCCCAGAATAGCCAATACTTGGCCAATAGCCGGGGTTTGCTTCTGGCCGGTGACTACCAGGCGCAGGGGGATGCCCAGTTTGGGCATTTTTACGCCATGCGAAGCCAACAGGTTTTTAATCAGCGCATCAATGCTTTCGGCAGACCATTCCGGCAGCTCGCGGGCCTGAGCAGCGAAGTCGGCCAGCAATTTGCGGGCGTCGTCATCCACATGCTGCGCCATGAGTTCGGCGTCAGCAGGTTTATAAGGCGTGCAGAACAACAGGGCGCCTTCGGCCAGTTCATTCAAGGTTTCGGCGCGGTCTTTCAGCAGGGCCATGACGGCGGTCAGATCGGCAGCGTTCGGGTCGCCGCCGAGAGCAGCAATGCGAGGAGCGACTCGGGTAGCGAGGTCGGCGTCGTCGCTTTGCTTGATGTATTGGGCGTTCACCCAGTTCAGTTTTTTAGGGTCCCATTGAGCGGCTGACTTGGTTAGGTTGCGCGTATCAAACCATTCGACTAGTTGTTCGCGGCTGAAGATTTCGTCGTTGCCATGGCTCCAGCCCAAGCGCGCCAGGTAATTCACCATGGCATCAGGCAGATAGCCTGCCTTGTCGTACTCCATGACGCTGACTGCGCCGTGGCGTTTTGAAAGCTTTTCGCCATCGGGGCCGAGAATCATTGGCAAGTGGCCGTAAACAGGAAGCTCGGCCCCCAGGGCGCGCAAAATATTGATTTGGCGCGGGGTGTTGTTGACGTGGTCGTCGCCGCGAATCACATGGGTGATACGCATGTCCCAATCGTCGATCACCACACAGAAGTTATAAGTGGGTGTGCCATCGGGGCGGGCGATGATGAGGTCATCAAGCTCGGCGTTGTCGATAGCAATGGGGCCCTTCACCATGTCGTTCCAGGCCGTGACACCTTCTTGTGGGTTGCGGAAACGCACCACCGGCTGGCGGCCGCTGGGGATTTCGGGAAGCGTTTTGCCCGGCTCAGGGCGCCAAGTGCCATCGTAACGGGGCTTCAACCCGGCTGCGCGAGCCTTTTCGCGCATGGCTTCGACTTCTTCCGGGGTGCTGTAGCAGTAGTAAGCTGTGCCGTCTTTCAGCATTTGCTGTATGACTTCCCGGTAGCGGTCCATGTGCTGCATCTGGTAGAAAGGACCTTCATCGGCAGTCAGGCCCAGCCATTGCATGCCGTCTAGAATGGCTTGTACAGCTTCCGGGGTAGAACGTTCAAGGTCTGTATCTTCAATACGAAGCACGAAGGTGCCGCCGTGGTGGCGGGCAAAAGCCCAGGAGAACAAGGCGGTACGGGCTCCCCCCAGGTGAAGAAAACCTGTGGGCGAGGGAGCGAAGCGGGTGCGGACGGCGTTTTGTGTAGTAGTCATGTCAAAAAGAGGTCGGCGTCGCATTGCGACGACGGCAAGGTTGGCAAGGTGCTGACAGTATTTTAGAGTAAGCCTGAAAAGTCCAAAGGGAAACGAAATCATGCTGCGTCATAGGCTGGCTGCCTTGTTTGAGCCTCGCGCCATTCTGGTGGTGTCCGACCGGCAGCTTCCGGTAGAAACCGTAACGCCTGCAAGGCTGCACAACGCTGTCACCAGTGTCACCGTCAGCCAGGCGGTAAACAACGAGTGGCCGGCACAGCTGGCGGGTGTGCCACACGGTGAAAGGCTGGATCTCACCCTGGTTTGCGTGCCGCCCGGCCTGCTGCAGCAAGTGCTTGACGGCTTGCCGCGCTACCGCCCCATGATGGTGGTGGTGCTGGCGCACCCCGAACAATCTGAAGATCCGCTGCACGATCTTGAGTATGTCCGTAATTGGAGCCAGCTCCACGGTTGTTTGGTGCTGGGGCCGCGCTCCTTCGGTGTGCAGCGCCCTCATCTAGGCATGAACCTCAGCCACCATCCACACAGCGCTCTGACCGGGCGTGTAGCGCTGGTCACGCAGTCGCGCAGTATTGCGGCGGCTGTACTGGATTGGGCCGCCGATGCGCACCTGGGGTTTTCCGCAGTCATCTCAGTAGGGGATGAAGGCGCGATTGACGTGGCGGAAGTCCTTGATTACCTGGCCATGGACGCGCGCACAGACAGCATTGCGCTTTATCTGGAAGAGGCTACCTCATCACGCCGGTTCACAAGTGCGGCACGGGCGGCGGCCAGCGTTAAACCGCTGATTGTCCTGAAAGCGGAAGAACCGCTTGACCGTGATCCAGCGCATGTGGCGGCATTCAATGCCTTGTTGCGACGTGTGGGGGCGGTGCGTATCCGCTTTATGGTGCAGTTGTTTTCGGCTATTAAAGTGCTGGTCCACACCCGCCGCCCGCGAGGCAAGCGGATTGCGCTGCTATCCAATGGCGAAGGGGCGGCCCGATTGGCGCTGGACGTCATGAAGGCGAGTGATTCGGTTTTACGAGCCGAATTGACTTCTGCCAGCAAAAAAGCGCTTAGCGAACTGCTTGAGAAAGGCGCGCGTGTAGACAACCCGGTGGTGAGCTTCGCGCCTTTTACCGCGCAGGGTATGCGCCAGATGCTCGATATCCTGGTGGAAGACAAAGCCGTGGATGGTGTGCTGGTCTTGCTGTCTCCCGATCCGCTTGCCGACCTCGAAGCCGTAGTCAACGAATTGGCTGCCGTGGCGCCCGCCTCAAAGAAGCCCATCGTCAGTTGCCTGATGGGCGATGCAGTCATGCGTCGCTTGCGACATGTCTTGGACGAAGCAGGCACGCCTGCTTTCCGTACGCCGGAATCCGCCGCCAACGCCTTTGGCATACTGGCTTCCTATCATTACAGCCAAACGCTGTCGCAGCAGATTCTGCCGCCGGAGCCGCTCAGTACGCCGCCCGACGAAGCAGGGGCGCGAGACCTTGTTCGCAAAGCGCAAAGGCAGGGGCGGCTGGAATTAACTTCTGAAGAAGTCACCCAGCTGCTGGCGTGCTTCCACATTCCTATCCGGCTGGTCGAAACCGCTCCAGACACCGCGCCAGACGATTCGGCAGCGATGGCCATACATGTTCACACCGACCCGATTTTCGGGCCTTGCATCAGTTTCGGGCGTGGGTTGGAAATACTTTCGCGTGCCGAGATGGCGGTTGAATTGCCTCCGCTTAATGCCTATCTGGCACGTCAGTTAGTGCAACGCAGCGCGTACTGGGACAACACGCTGGTGCACACCATGACACCGTCGGCTTTCGAGTTTCTGCGCGAAGCGCTGGAGCGTATTTCCTTGCTGGTGTCAGATGTCCCGGCTATTGAATCTCTGAAAATCAACCCTTTGTATGTTGAAGGCGATGCGCTGGTAGCGACAAACGTCGGGGTCAAGCTGGCCAGCGCTTCCATGCTGGTGTTGCCCGAAACGACAGGCTACAGCCATATGGCGATTCACCCCTATCCGCGACATATGGTGCAGATGCGTCAAATGCGAGATGGTCGTGAGTGGATGTTGCGGCCAATACGGCCCGAAGATGCCGAACCCTTACAAGAGTTCATCCGCGGGCTTTCAGATGAATCGCGCTATATGCGTTTTGTTTCCATGCTGAGAGAACTGACACCCCGCATGCTGGCGCGTTATACCTTGATCGACTATCACCGTGAATTGGCCCTGGTAGCCACCATACAAGAGCCCAACCCCGACCAGCGTGGTCGTTTGGTCGAGCGCATTATTGGCTTTGCGCACTATTTGCGTAACCCCGATGGTCGTGGTGCGGAGTACGCGTTGGTGATTGGCGATGAATGGCAGCGCTGCGGGCTGGGCTCGCGGTTAATGCGTGGTTTGATTGAAGCGGCCCAGGAACAAGGCCTGACCTACATTGACGGTCTGGTGTTGGGCACCAACCGGCCGATGCTGGGTCTGATGTCTCATTTGGGTTTTCGTATCGACCCCGACGAAGACGACCCCAGCATGCGGCGCGTGTGGCTGGATTTAGGCGAAACCCAGGCCTGGAGCGTGTAAAGCGCTTATTTCAGAACTTCTCGCAAGAAGGCGGCGATATCGTGAATTTCTTCAAGGCAAACCGAGTGCGGCATGGGGTAAGTCTTGAAGCGCACGTCATAGTTCATCTTCTGTAAGGCTTCCAGGGTGGCCTGAGCGCGTTCGAACGCAACGACAGGGTCCATGGTGCCATGGGCCAGGAAAATCGGCGTGTTTTGGTTGGCCGGGTGTCGTTCGTTTTCAGCCATGGCAGCCAGGGGCAGATAGCCAGACAGCCCGATGATTCCCGCCAGTTTTTCAGGGTGGCGCAGGCCGGTCTGCAATGAGATGGCACAACCTTGCGAGAAACCCGCAAGCACAATACGTTTTGTTGGAATGCCACGAGCATTTTCGCGGGCGATCAAGGCTTCAATGGCTTTCTGCGAAGCGCGCAAACCTGCTTCATCTTCGCGGCGCACAAGGTCGGGCATATAGATGTCGTACCAAGCGCGCATGGACATGCCGTTATTAATGGTGACGGGCTGGACGGGCGCGTGAGGGAAAATAAAGCGCACCGGGCCGAAGTCACCCAGTTGCAGTTCAGGCACAACGGGCACGAAGTCGTTGCCGTCGGCGCCCAGGCCGTGCATCCAGATGACGGAATAGCGTGGCTCGGGGCCGGTTTCGATTTCGATATGTTCGAGCAGCGTGTTTTCAGTGTCGGTCATGGTTCCAGATTCAGGTTTTTTAGCGCCTGAAACAAGGCGCGGTAATGTTTACGTTGAGGGTCGTGGCCGGGCTGTAGGGCCGCGTTGTGTTGCGCTTCCTTGCGAGCCGCGCGGATAAGGGCGCGAAACTGTTGCACGTCGGGCACCGCACTGCTTTGCAGCAGTTCGGTTAAGGCGTTGTCATCGCTTAAAAGCAGGTCGCGCAGCGCTTCCAGGCGGTGCTGTGCGCGGGCCTCTTCGCGCGAACCATGCGCCCAAGTGTCGAGCTGTTTGCGAATCGCCGCAGCGACGTCAGCGTCCAGGGTACGCATGAGCTTGCCGACATAATGGATTTGCCTGCGTTTGCCCTCGCGGCTGTTAGTGCGCTGCGCCAGTACGATGGCGTCGTAGAGGTCTTGGGGCAGTTCCAGCTTGCGCAAGCGCTCGGCGGACAGGTCTACCAGTTGCTTGCCGAGGTCGGTCAAGGCGAGCATGTCCCGTTTCACCTGGGATTTGCTAGGACGGTCGTACAAGGAAGCGGCGTTATCCTCTTCCTGGGGATTGGGGGAAAAATGGGTCATGGCTGACTACAATACGCGTTATGTGCAGCTATGATAACTGCGAAATCCTTTACACAAGGGAAGCTTTGAGCTGGCAGGGCGGCAAACTGACGCCAGAACCCCTTCAAAGCTCCCAAGATACTGAAAAGAGCATCGATGAGTGATAAACGTGCGGCGTCCCTGCCGATAGCAGAGCAACAAGCCCATTTTCGCGAACTTGTTTCCGACGCGCTCGCGCACGCCAAAAAGCAAGGGGCCAGCGATGCGGTTGCCGAAGTCTCTGAAAGCAAAGGGTTGGCGGTGTCGGTTCGCGGTGGCGATATTGAAACTATAGAGCAGACGCGCGACAGGGGGCTGAATGTCACAGTGTATGCGGGCAAGCGTCGCGGCTCGGCTTCTACATCCGATTTTTCCCCTAAGGCAGTGCGTGAAACGGTTGATGCGGCGTGGCATATTGCCAAATTCACCGCAGAGGACGATTGTGCGGGTCTGCCCGATGGCGATCGTCTGGCCTTGGGGCCTCACCCGGATCTGCAACTGCACCATCCCTGGGATATCGGCTCCGACGAAGCTGCCGCTCTAGCCGTGCGGGTAGAGAGGGCGGCGCGCGATGAAAGTAGCCTTATCACCAATACAGATGGTGCCTCGGTCGATACCTACGAAGGACACTTCGTAATGGGAAATACCGCAGGCTTCATGGGGGGGTATCCATACAGCCGTCACAATATCGGGGTGTCGCCCATAGCCGGAAAAGGTAGCGGCATGCAGCGCGATTACTGGTACAGCTCGACACGCGACTGGCGCGTGCTAGCCGAGCCTGAGGCCGTCGGGAGTTATGCCGCAAAGCGTGCTTTGGCGCGTTTATCGGCACGCCGCATTAAAACGGGCCGCTTCCCAGTATTGTTCGAAGCCCCCCTGGCGGTGGGGTTGATCGGCTCTCTCGTTCAGGCGGCCAGTGGCGGCTCACTGTACCGCAAAGCCAGCTTCCTGCTGGATGCAGTAGGTAAGTCGGTTATGGCCGACCATCTTGATCTCTACGAAAACCCTTGGGTGTCGGCGGCCTCGGGAAGTGGTCCTTTCGACTCGGAAGGGGTACGCACCACGCCCCGCTCAGTGGTGTTGGGCGGCGTGCTGCAGGGGTATTTTCTGTCTAGCTACACCGGCCGTAAGCTGGGGTTGCCCAGCACAGGGAATGCCGGTGGGTCGCACAACCTTGAGTTGCGTTCGCGCCTCACCCGAGACAGCGACGACCTGGATGCCATGTTGCGCAAGATGGGAACCGGCCTGTTGGTTACTGAACTCATCGGGCAGGGCGTTAATTATGTCACTGGCGATTATTCCCGCGGCGCTTTTGGTTATTGGGTGGAAAATGGCCAAATTCAACACGCGGTGCAGGAAAACACCATCGCAGGCAACCTGGCCGACATGCTGCGGCAGATCGTGGCGGTGGGCAGCGATGCCTACACCCGTGGGGCCAAGCGCACAGGTTCAGTATTGATAGAGCAGATGTCTATTGCTGGAATTTGAGGGGATTTCCATCAAAATCGGCCTGCTGGTATTGCGGTATCCCCTTAGTCATGCACACAAACATCTTGTCACGGTGTAGTATCCCTGAGGTCGGAAGAGTTTCTGTGGCTTTCGCTAACAATTATCATTAAACGGATGCTGGAATAGGAGAATCAATCAATGCAGCGTCGTTCATTTCTTAAGAAAGCGGGGCTTGGCGCCGTCGCCAGCACGGCAGCTATTGGCGCGCCGGCAATCGCCCAAAGCAATCCCAAAATTAACTGGAAGATGACCACCACTTACGGGCCATCGCTGCCGGCACTGTTCGGCACTGCACAGATGTTCTGCAAGTTTGTGGAAGAAGCCTCCGATGGCAATTTCTCCATCCGCCTGTACCCGGCCGGTGAAATCGTACCGGGCTTTGAGGTGATGGAAGCTGTTGGCAACCGCACCGTCGAATGCGGCCAGACGGCTTCTTACTACTACTACGGCAAAGACCCGTCTTTCTGCTTTGATACCGGTGTTCCGTTTGGCCTGAATGCCCGCCAGATGTATGCGTGGATGTACGAAGGCGAAGGCATGGCGCTGATGCGCGAACTGTTCGGCGAACACAACATCATCAACTTCCCGTTTGGCAATACTGGCACGCAGATGGGTGGCTGGTACCGCAAAGAAATCAACTCTGTGGCTGATCTTCAGGGTCTGAAAATGCGCACAGCAGGCTTTGCGGGTGAAGTGTTGTCGCGTATGGGTGTCATTCCCCAGCAGATTCCGCCAGGCGATATCTACCCCTCACTGGAAAAAGGCACACTCGACGCCATTGAGTTTGTAGGCCCGGCCGATGATGAAAAACTGGGTTTCCAGAAAGTGGCCAAGTACTACTATGCTCCCGGCTGGTGGGAAGGCGGCGCACAGGTTTCGCTGTATGTGAACGACAGTGCTTATAACGAACTGCCCAAGGCATACCAATCGCTTATCGATATTGCGACCCGTGCGGCCGGCAGCAGCATGGTTGCCAAGTACGATTCCACCAACCCCGACGCACTGCGTCGCCTGATTGCTGCGGGAGCGGTACTGCGCAACTTCCCGCGCGACGTCATGGACGCTGCCTTCAAGACCTCCAACGAGCTCTTCGAGGAATTCAACAACCGCGATCCCCGCTTCAAGAAGATCTACGACAGCTACATGGGTTTCCGCGATAACAACATCCCATGGCATCGTGTCGCTGAAGGTACGTTCGACAATTACCTGGGTGCAGCGTTGGCAGCGCAACGCCGCTCATAAGCAGGCGGTTCCTCTCGCGGGCCAAGTAGTCGCCGTACTACCGGCCCAGCGCCTGGCTTCTGCTTTGGCCACTAGAGGGGCAAGTCTGCGTATCTGTACGCGAAACCACCCTTGCATGGGTGGTTTCGTGTTATTATTCAAGGCTTTCCCGATTTTCAGGGTGCCGGTTTTTTCGCACGGGCGGGTCACAACGCCTTGGCGTATAGGTGTTCTGGGGAAATTTTTTCATTATTTTATTTAGGAACCATCATGAAGACCTTTGTGGCCAAGCCGCATGAAGTCAAGCGTGACTGGTACGTGATCGACGCAAAAGGCAAAGTCCTCGGGCGTGTGGCCAGCGAAGTCGCACACCGTCTGCGTGGTAAGCACAAACCAGAATTCACTCCTCACGTTGACACCGGCGACTACATTGTCGTGATCAACGCCGCCGACATTGTCGTGACCGGCGCCAAAGCACTCGACAAAAAATACTATCGTCACTCCGGCTATCCGGGCGGGATCACCGAAACCAACTTCGAGAAAATGCAGCAGCGTTTTCCTGGTCGTGCGCTCCAGAAGGCCGTCAAGGGCATGCTGCCCAAGGGTCCGCTGGGTTATGCCATGGCCAAGAAGCTCAAGGTTTATGCTGGCAATGAGCATCCGCACACTGCACAGCAGCCCAAACCTCTGGATATCTAAGGACAGGTCATGATCGGTAATTGGAACTATGGCACCGGCCGCCGCAAGACTTCGGTCGCCCGCGTGTTCATGAAAAAAGGTTCGGGCAACATCATTGTGAACGGCAAGCCCGTAGACGAATACTTCGCCCGTGAAACCGGCCGCATGATTGTGCGTCAGCCTCTCACGCTCACCAACCACCTCGAATCGTTCGATTTTCATATCAACGTGCACGGTGGCGGTGAAAGCGGTCAGGCAGGTGCAGTGCGTCACGGCATCACCCGCGCACTCATCGACTACGACGAAACGCTCAAGCCTGAGCTCAAGCAAGCTGGTTTCGTGACTCGCGATGCCCGCGCAGTGGAACGTAAGAAAGTCGGTTTCCACAAGGCACGTCGCCGCAAGCAGTTCAGCAAGCGCTAATTGTCGCCTGCATGGGTACTTTGGTACCCACAAAAGAAAGAACCCCTGGCCAATGTCAGGGGTTCTTTCTTTGTGGGTTCTTTTGGCATAGCAAGACGTCAACAACGGCCAAAAAATTCGCCGACACCTGTTGGAGTGTCGGCTATCAGGGTGTTGCGGGCACCGAAGTGTGTGCTTCGGTGCCTGGCCGGCGTTAGCTGGAGATGGGGCGGGGGGCAACCACCTGAGTCATCAGGTCGTGGTTCCAATCGCCTTCTACCACCACGTGACCTGCTGCGCCCAGTTCGAAGGCTTCGATCAGGTTGTGGTTCACGTAGGCATATACACCAGGCTGGGCGAACGTGTAGATGGCCGCAGCGGAGGCACCGCCTGGGATGAACCAGGTTTCGATGTCACGCACAGGTGTGTTCGAGAACTTGCCCAGCGGCCAGAACCAGTCTGCGTGACCCCCGATAAGGTGAGGGCGTGTGTCGCGGTTGCACTGGCCATGAACGAAGAGCACCGTTTCGCCAACTTTTGCCTTCAGTGCGCCGTCGCCGGTGAGGGCGCCGACTTTGCCGTTGAAGACCACATGCGTGGGAATCAGGCCGCGCATGGCTTCGGTGGTATCGGCATAACTTTCGATCAGGCTGTTGTACTTCTTGTAGTTGCCGTTTTCATCCTTAGGAACGTACAGGTCGTGTTCGCCTATGGTGTAAATGCGGTCGTACTTCAGGGTGTTACCGTAAGCATCCTTCAGGCCGTCGCGTGGCAGTACAAGCAGCGTGCCGTTCATGCCGGTCACAACGTGCCATGGCACCATGCCTTCGGGTGCGCAGTGGTAAATAAAGGCGCCGGCGCGGTCAGCCTTGAAGCGCAGAACAACCTCTTCACCTGGGTTGACGTTGGTCAGCGCTGCACCGCCCAGGGCGCCGGTGGAGCCGTGGAAGTCAATGTTGTGCGGCATGTTATTGGTGGCCGGGTTCACCAGGGTGAGTTCGACGTAGTCGTTCTGGCTCACAACCATAGTCGGGCCAGGCATGCTGCCGTTAAAGGTCTGAGCCCAGATCGTGGTGCCCTTGTCGTCGATGACCATCTCTTTTTCTTCGATGACCATACGGAACTCAACAACGCGGGGGCCGCCGGAAGCAATCTGCTCGTGCTCATGCACAAAGGGTGGAGCGACCAGATCAACCTTGACGCGCGGCAGCTTAGCGATTTCGTCTGCGGTGTAGGAGGTGGTGGGGGGCGGTGTGAGGCTGACTGCTTTTTTGCCGTTATTGGCTGTGTTTGCAGCGGCAGCTGCGGGAGCCGCAGCGGCGGCAACAGCGAGTGAACCAGAGACAGCACCGATGCCTGCGTTTTTCAAGAATGCACGTCGTTCCATGATATGGCTCCGTTTTGTGTAAGCGTTATGCTTTTCTTAAGGGTTGCCAAGCAGGTATCCCCCTCTTGGCGTGAATCGTTGTCGATGACCTATTGAAGCGTGAAACAAATTGAGGGTCTTTGTTTCAGCGCAAACTGAAGTGCAGATACCTGATTCGTGGTGCATAATAAAACAACATCAATGTTTCATGGATTCAGGAATCACAATGATATCGGTCGCTGATTCGCGCATCAAAGTTGGAATTGTAGGGGGAACCGGGTACACCGGTGTAGAGCTGTTGCGGCTTCTGTCCCAGCACCCAAACGTCGATTTGCAGGCTATTACGTCGCGCAAGGAAGATGGCGTGCCGGTCGCTGACATGTATCCTAGCTTGCGTGGGCGGGTGGATCTTAAATTCCAGACTCCTGACACTGCCGGGCTTGAGAACTGCGATGTAGTCTTTTTTGCCACACCACACGGCGTAGCCATGGAACAGGCCGAAAAACTGCTCGCAGCGGGTGTGCGCATCATTGATCTTGCCGCGGATTTCCGCTTGCAGAATCTATCCAGCTTCGAGCGCTGGTACAAGATGCAGCACGCCTGTCCCGATATCCTGAAAGATTCCGCTTATGGCCTGTCAGAACTCAACCGAGAGCGCATCGCAAAAGCGCGTGTGGTGGGCAACCCGGGCTGCTACCCTACCACCGTGCTGCTGGGTCTGGCTCCATTATTTGCCGACGGGCATGTGCGCATTGATACCGGCCACATTATTGCCGACTGTAAGTCCGGGGTGTCGGGAGCGGGCCGCGGGGCGAGCGTAGGCTCGCTGTTTTCCGAAGCGGCTGATAACTTCAAGGCCTATGGCGTAATGGGCCATCGCCACCACCCTGAAATCTCCGAGCAATTAGAATTGCTGGCAGGTCAACCCGTGGGGCTGACATTCACGCCTCATCTGGTGCCAATGATTCGCGGCATGTTCTCTACGCTGCATGTGCGTATCAATCCCTCGGCGCTCGATACCGATTTCCAAGCGCTGTTTGAGCAGTTCTATGCGGGTGAGCCCTTTGTCGACGTGATGCCTGCTGGCAGCCTGCCGGAAACCCGCAGCGTGCGCGCATCTAACTACTTGCGTATTGCTGTGCACCGCCCCGATGGCGGCGATCGCCTCATCATTCTTGTTGTGCAGGACAACCTCACAAAGGGGGCGTCGGGCCAAGCAGTACAGAACATGAATCTTATGTTCGGCTTGCCAGAAACGACCGGCCTGGAGCATATTGCCGTTCTGCCCTAAGGCGGTTTTTTGTAGGGCTGTTACGGAACTCCAACGCCTGAGGCGGGTCTATAACCCCCATGGGACAGCCTACTCATAACGAACGTACTGCGGTGGTGGTCGCGCCGAACACTCAGGTGACGACGTTGCCAAGCAAAGGCGGCGGGCGCTTCGCAATGGGGCGTCGGCTCGCGCTCATCATTGCTATGCTGGTTGGTGCTGTGGTGGGGGGCGCCATAGTCTTCTTTATGTTTGAGCGGCCGGCTCTCGAAGCCGCTCAGGCACGCGCTCAGGCTTATGAACAGGACCTCGCAGCCGCACGTGGCAAGCTGCTGGAAGCCAACAGTATGGTTGCAGCACTTGAGGGGCGCTTATTGGTCGAGGAAAGTACCCGCCGAGGGCTGGAGAGCGTGGTTGGTACTTTGCAGGAAGATCTTGGTAAGGCCCAGAATTCGCTGGCGTTCTACGAACAACTGATCCCGCCCGGTCCGCAAGGGGCTGTTACCATACGCGCTCTTGATTTTGAGCGTGCAGGCCCCCACCTGAAGTACAGAGCGTTACTGATGCGTAGTGGCTCCAACGACACGCCCTTTGAGGGCAGCCTGCAGTTCGTCGCATCGGGTATTGCAGCGGGCGAGGAAGTCAGCGTACCGTTATCTATCGCGACGGCGCCGTCAACGGGTGACGAGCCTGATAGTGCGGCCCAGGAGTCTGACGCTGCTGCCCAGGAACCTCTGAAATTGGAGTTTTCCGATTTCCAGCGTAGCAGTGGGCTGCTTACGGTGCCTGCTGGCCTTGATCTGAAGTCTGTGACGCTGAATGTGCTGGAAGGCAATGTGTTGCGCACGTCACGTAGTGTGGATTTGCCCGTGGAAGACTAACTGCATTTGGCAGCCAGCGGGTGCTATAGTAGTTTAAGAATCAAATTTGTGCAGGCTTTAACCCTGCCGGAGTTCTCTATGAGCAATATTGTTGAATCTGTAGATCTTCAGGCGCCTCCTTCTCCCATCTTCTTTTCTGACGCGGCAGCGGCCAAAGTCAAAGAGTTGCTGGAAGACGAGGACAACCCTCAACTCAAGCTGCGAGTTTTCGTGCAAGGCGGGGGCTGTTCTGGTTTTCAGTACGGCTTCACTTTCGACGAAACCGTTAATGATGACGACACCACCATTCTGAAAGAAGGGGTCGAGCTTCTGGTTGACCCCATGAGCTTTCAGTATCTGGTCGGTGCTGAAATCGACTACAAAGACGACTTGGATGGCGCTCAGTTCGTTATTCGCAACCCCAACGCCAACACCACTTGCGGTTGTGGCTCGTCCTTCGCGCCTTGAACCAGCCGTAGCTGTTTAGCGGCGGCGTTATTGTTTTTAAGCCAGGTGCCTGCAGCCTAATATGACGGGCTTGCGGGCGCCTGTCACGTCTGGAAGGCCCGCAGGTTTTCCGGTGTCGTGGCACCAGGCCAGCCATGCAAAGGCTGCGGCTTCCACCCATTGAGCAGGTAGGCCGTGGTTGTCCGTGCTATCTAGCGAACAGGGCAGGGCGGCTTGCAGCGCCGACATCAACGTCTTGTTTCTTGCTCCACCACCACATACCAACACCTGCTCCGCTTCCGGCGCATAAGTACGTATGGCATTCGCTATGCTTTGTGTGGTCAGCGCCAGCAAACTGGCTTGGATATCGGCAGCAGAAGGCCAGGCTGCTTGATCTGCGCCAAAGCTTTCTTGCAACTTGATGTGGAGCCACTCAAGGTTGAAATCGTCTCGGCCCGTTGACTTGGGGGGAGGCAGTGCAAACCAGGGGTCCGCCAACATATTGTCCAGTAACGACGGCCGAGCTTGCCCCGATGCGGCCCAGGCGCCGTCGGCATCGTATGGCAGGCGTAAATGCCGTTGCGCCCAGGCGTCCATCAACATATTGGCCGGGCCGGTATCAAAACCACGGGTAGAGCCGTCTGTTCCCAGCACGGTGATATTGGCTATGCCTCCCAGGTTCAGGATGACCCTGGCCTGCTCCGAGGCAAACTGTGCGGCATGAAAGGCCGGCACCAGTGGAGCGCCTTGGCCGCCGGCGGCAATGTCGCGGCTGCGGAAATCGGCGATGACATCAATGCCAGTGAGTTCGGCAAGCAAGGCGGGAGCATTCAACTGAATGGTGTAGCCGAGGTCGGGGCGATGGCGTACTGTCTGGCCGTGTGCGCCTATGGCTGCGATGTTGGAAGGGGAAACGCCGGTTTTTTCCAGCAACTTTCGTACGGTGTCGGCATAAAGCCGGGCCAATTCGGCTGAAACCAGCGCAGCGCGGCCAAGTTCGTCTTGGCCGGGGGCGTTCAAAGCCAGTAACTCTGCCCGCAAGGCGGCGGGTAGAGATATTGAAGCGCAGTCAAGCGCCCGGGCGCGGCCCGAGGCATTGATCTGCAGCAGTACAGCATCCACGGCATCCAGACTGGTGCCGGACATGAGGCCGACATAGAACCGGGCGGCGCTCATGTGACAGGGTGCTTAGCGGCCGGCCAGTTGAGTGGGCTCGGCAGCGTCGTCGGCTGTGGTGGCAATGGCGGGGCCCTGAAGCAATTGGATATGGCTACGGTATTGCGCCACGGCCGTATCAAATTGCTTGCGTTCTTCCGCATTGAGCGTACGGACTACGGGAAGATCGACGGAGAGAGGGTCGACCGCCTTGTTGTTTACGCGGAATTCGTAATGCAAGTGCGGGCCGGTGGACCAACCTGTGGAGCCGACATAACCAATATGCGTGCCCTGGCTGACTTTGACGCCTTTTTTGATGCCCTTGGCAAAGCCTTTCTGGTGAGCGTAGAGCGTTGTGATGTTGTTGTGGTGCTCAATGATAATGGTGTTGCCGTAGCCGCGTTGCCAGCCTGCGAACTTAATGACGCCATCGGCAGTGGCGTGAATGGGAGTTCCGCTGGGTGCTGCGTAGTCGACACCATTGTGCTTGCGCCACCCGCCATGCACCGGATGGCGGCGACCGCCAAAGGTGGAGCTGATGCGGGTGAACTTCAGAGCGTTGCGCAAGAAGGCGCCTTGCAGGCTTTTCCCTTCGAAATCGTAGTAGCCGCCGGATGCGTCTTCAGGCTGAAACCATACCGCGTCGTAGGTATTGTTCTTGTTGAGGAATTCCAGGGCGAGTACGCGGCCTGCGCCGACATCGCGGCCTTCGCTGGTGTAGGTTTCGTAAACAATGCGGAAACGATCGCCCTTACGCAGATCGCGCATGAAGTCGATCTTGCTGCTGAGAATTTCAGCCATCTGAAAGGTGATGTGGTCGGGGATGCCGACAGCATCGGTTGCGCCGAACAAAGAGCTTTTGATTTCGCCTTCGGCTATGCGGACCTGGGTGTCGGCGACCTGTTCTCGTTCGTTAGCCTCGAAACCGCCCTTGCCGTCTGGGGTGATTTCCAGCCAGCGGCTGACATAACGCCCTTCGTCGCGGGTGCCCGGCGTGTGATCGTAGCGCAGGGAAACCAGTTTGCCTTCGTGATCGAGTGCCGCGCGGACGATGCGGCCCGGGTACAGCTTGTAAATGGAGCGCGCGGCGGGTTCCTGTACAAGGAAGGCTTGCAAACCGGCTTCTTGTACGTGGAGGCGCTGCAGCAGTGCGGCCAGGGTGTCGCCGCGCCGGATCACCGTTTCGCCGATGAATGGGTCGCTGGTTGCGACTTCGGACAGTACTTCGATTTCGGGTAGGGGGAGAACGCTTTGTTCTGTATAAACGGGGGGCTTTTCCGGGGGTTGCACCACAGCCAGCGCGCCCGCAGTGCCAAACAGGCCCAGGGCCACCAATAACAGGCTTTTGCGGACGAAGTGGAAGGGTTTGCGATGGGAGCGCATCGCAGTGCGCAAGGAGGGGGTGTCGTGGTTCCCTTTCTCGGACATGGGCGAAAGACCTGGATGATAAGATGCTGCGTTGCTGGCGTGCTTAGCCCCGAGCATGTGTTTTTGTACATGCAGGGTTGCAGTTAACACGCTATGCTATCCGATTCCTGCGAGGTTTTCGAGGCCTTTCGCGCTTTTTTTGTCCTTCAAGTCGATATCCATCAAATCTGTCTTCGCAGATCATTCACATATGCCGCTCAACGAAGCCCCCATCACTCCAGAAGTCGAACACGATCTTAAAATAGTCAAACGTGGTTGTGACGAACTGCTGGTTGAATCCGAGTTCGTGCGCAAGCTTGCCCGCAGCCGCGCCGAGAGCAAGCCATTGCGTATCAAATTGGGGCTGGATCCCACCGCGCCGGACATCCACCTTGGTCACACGGTTGTGCTGAATAAAATGCGCCAACTGCAGGATCTCGGCCACCAGGTGATCTTCCTGATTGGTGACTTTACTGCGCTGATCGGCGACCCCAGCGGTCGCAATACGACCCGCCCGCCGCTCACGCCGGAACAAATCCACGAAAACGCAAAAACTTATTACGAGCAGGCCAGCATGGTGCTCGATCCGGCGCGTACGGAAATCCGATACAACTCCGAGTGGTGCGACAAACTCGGCGCACGCGGCATGATCAAACTTGCATCGCGGTACACCGTGGCACGCATGATGGAGCGCGAAGACTTCACACGGCGCTTCAAGGGCGGTATTCCCATTTCCGTTCACGAATTTCTTTACCCCCTGCTGCAAGGCTACGATTCCGTCGAACTCAAGGCCGACCTGGAAATGGGGGGCACCGATCAGAAATTCAACCTGCTGGTGGGGCGCGAACTGCAGAGGGAATACGGCATGGAATCGCAGTGCATCCTGACCATGCCGCTTCTGGAAGGCACGGATGGCGTCGATAAAATGTCCAAGTCCAAGGGCAACTATATCGGCATCACCGAAGCGCCGGACTCCATGTTTGGCAAACTGATGTCAATCTCTGACACGCTGATGTGGCGTTATTATGAGTTGCTTTCCTTCCGTTCCCTGGAAGATATCGAAGCGTTGCAACAGCAGGTGAAAGACGGGTTAAACCCCCGTGAAGCCAAGGTGGCGTTGGCTCAAGAAATTATTGAGCGTTTTCATTCCAGGAAAGCAGCGGAAGACGCCCTGGCTTCTTTTGAAGCGCGTTTCCGCGATGGGGCTATCCCTGACGACATGCCGGAAATCACGGTTGGCCAAGCACCGATGGGTATACTCAAGATACTGCGGGAAGCCGGTCTGGCCGTCTCGGGTTCCGAAGCGCAACGCAACGTTCAGCAGGGCGGCGTAAAGGTCGATGGCCAACGAATTGAAGATAAATCCCTGGAATTGGGGGCTGGTACTTACGTGGTACAAGTTGGCAAGCGCAAGTTTGCCCGCATAACGCTAACAGTTTGATCTAGGAGTTCGCGATGAAGCTTATCAGTGAGTCGTTTACCGATCAGGGAAATATCCCCGAGCACAATGCTTTTGCCAAGCCAGACGCCAGTACGCACGTAGCGCTGGCAGGTAATGCGAATCCGCACCTTGCGTGGTCAGATGCACCGGCTGCTACCAAATCGTTCGTGGTCATCTGCCACGATCCAGATGTCCCCAGTAAACCGGATGACGTCAACCAGGAAGGCCGCGAAATTCCCGATACCTTGCCTCGGGTGGATTTCTATCACTGGGTGCTGATCGATATTCCGGCGCACACCACGCAGATCGCAGAAGGCGCTTATTCCGATGGCATCACGCCGCGAGGCAAAGCGGGCCCGCTGGCTCTTGACGGCACCCGCCAGGGTCTCAACGATTACACCGGCTGGTTCGCGAACGATCGCGATATGAATGGCGACTATTTCGGTTATGACGGCCCCTGCCCACCCTGGAATGACTCCATCCCGCATCGCTATGTGTTCACCGTCTATGCGTTGGATGTACAAGAACTTCCGGTAGAAGGGCGCTTCAACGCTAACGACGTGCTCAATGCCATGCAAGGGCATATTCTCGCGCAGGCTTCGATAACCGGGATCTATACGCTGAACCCGCGTCTCATATCTAAGTAACACCGAAGCGGGTGTAACTCACCCGTTTGGTTAGGGCAGGGCGGCTTTCCGTATGGTGGCGCCCTGCCATTTTCGTTTCTGCCTGTGGTTGCGTTTCATAAAAGGGGTTTTAAGCGCCTCACGCAGGGGAACAGGCTAGAATATTGGATTCATTTCTTGTAAAGCAAGGATCGCCCCATGTTTGACCGCTCCAATACCCTCGATAAGGTCGATGCAGAAGTCTGGGCAGCCGTTCAGAAAGAGAACGAGCGCCAAGAGCAACACATCGAGTTGATTGCCTCTGAGAACTACACCAGCCCCGCCGTGATGCAGGCGCAGGGAACTCAGCTCACCAACAAGTATGCGGAAGGGTATCCGGGCAAGCGCTATTACGGCGGCTGCGAATATGTGGATATCGTTGAACAGCTGGCGATTGACCGCCTAAAGGAAATCTTCGGCGCTGAAGCCGCCAACGTGCAGCCTAACTCGGGTTCGCAAGCCAACCAGGGTGTGTACATGGCGGTACTCAAGCCCGGTGACACCGTGCTGGGTATGAACCTGGCCGAAGGGGGCCACCTGACACATGGTTCGCCGGTTAACGCCTCCGGGAAGCTGTACAACTTTGTTTCCTATGGCCTGAACGAAAAAGAAGAGCTCGATTACGACGCGCTTGAGCGCCTGGCTCGCGAACACAAACCCAAGCTGATTGTCGGCGGAGCTTCCGCTTACGCCCTGCGTATCGACTTTGAGCGCATGGGCCGTATCGCTCGCGAAAACGGCGCCTTGTTCATGGTGGATATCGCCCACTATGCAGGCCTCGTCGCTGGCGGCCAATACCCCAACCCGGTTCCGCACGCCGACTTCGTCACTTCCACCACGCACAAATCGCTGCGTGGCCCGCGTGGCGGCGTTATCATGATGAAGGCCGAACACGAAAAAATCGTCAACTCGGCCATCTTCCCCGGCATTCAGGGCGGCCCGCTGATGCATGTCATCGCTGCCAAGGCTGTCGCCTTCAAGGAAGCGCTGGATCCCAGCTTTAAGGATTACGCCGCACAGGTCATCAAGAATGCGCAAGTATTGGCCGACACCCTAGTCAAGCGCGGCCTGCGCATTGTTTCAGGTCGCACTGAAAGCCATGTGATGCTGGTAGATTTGCGCGCTAAAGGTATTACCGGGAAGGATGCCGAAATCGCCCTTGGCAAGGCGCATATCACGGTCAACAAGAATGCGATTCCGAACGACCCTGAAAAGCCTTTCGTCACCAGTGGTGTGCGTCTGGGCTCTCCGGCCATGACTACCCGTGGTTTCAAGGAAGCCGAAGCCGAGCTCACCGCCAATCTGTTGGCCGATGTGCTCGACAACCCGTACGACGAAGCTCACTTGGCCGCTGTGCGCGCCAAGGTCAACGAGTTGACGGCACGTTTCCCCGTTTACCGTTAATCCTTCCAGGCAGCGGCCCGCGTCATGAAATGCCCTTACTGCAACCGCACCGATACCCAAGTGATCGACACGCGTGTGCAGGACGAGGGCGATGTCATCCGGCGCCGGCGTCGCTGCCCCGCCTGCGAACGCCGCTTCACCACTTTCGAGCGGGCTGAGCTGCTCATGCCCGCAGTGGTGAAGCGTAACGGCACGCGGGTTGAGTTCGATATTGCCAAGCTGCAGGCCAGTTTCAAGCTGGCACTGCGCAAACGTCCGGTCAGTACAGACCAAATGGATTCCGCCGTCGAACGCATTTGCGATCAACTGTTGCATAGCGGGCAGAAAGAAGTCACTTCGCGGTTTATCGGCGACTTGGTCATGGCCGAGTTACGCGAACTCGACGAAGTCGCTTATGTGCGCTTTGCATCGGTGTACCGCAGCTTCGAGGATGTTGGGGAATTCGTCAAAGCCATTTCTGAATTCCAATCGCCCGGAGGCTCGCAATGACGCCTCAAGCAGCCGCTGACGCACGTTGGATGCGGCACGCCCTTGCGTTGGCCGAAACCTCTCTCTACATCACTGCCCCCAACCCGCGAGTAGGTTGCGTCATTGTGCGCGACGAGGTCATTCTCGGCCAGGGTGCCACACAACAAGCGGGTGGGCCGCACGCTGAGGTTGTCGCTCTGAGGGATGCCGCTGCCAAAGGGCACGACACCCAGGGCGCGACCGTGTACGTAACACTGGAGCCCTGCAATCATCACGGGCGTACGCCGCCGTGCGTTGATGCGTTGATCAGCGCCAAGGTGGGCCGGGTGGTTATCGCCATGTGCGATCCTAACCCCCTGGTTGGGGGGCAGGGCCTGGCGCGGCTGCGCGAGGCCGGCATTGCCGTTACTCTCGGTGTTTGCGCGCAGGAGGCCCTGGCGCTGAATGTCGGTTTTGTCTCGCGCATGGTTCGGGGCCTGCCCTGGGTATGGGTGAAATCCGGTATTTCTCTCGATGGGCACACTGCTCTGCCCGGCGGGGAATCCCAATGGATTACCGGCCCTTTGGCGCGAGCGGACGGTCATCAGTGGCGGGCGCGCAGCTGTGTGGTGCTAACCGGCATCGGCACCGTGCGCAGCGACAACCCGCGCTTGAATGTGCGCGAAGTCGATACACCACGCCAGCCGATACGGGCGGTGATTGATGCCCGTTTTGAAATCGATGAAAACGCCCAGCTGTTCGATGGCGAGAAAATCTGGCTGTTTGTATGCCGCAACGACCCCGCCAAGGCAGAGCGCTTGGCGCAACGCAATATTGAAGTCGTTGTCATGCCCAGCACATCGGCGGGGGTGGATCTCCCCTCGATTATGCGCTGGCTGGCTGCGCACCAAGTCAACGAAGTCCATGTAGAAGCAGGCGCACGCTTATCCGGAGCCTTACTAGAAACAGGCAGCGTGGATGAGCTGCTGGTCTACATGGCGCCACTGTTGCTGGGTCAAGGCCGGGGCATGGCCGACATGCCAGCGGTGCCGGCCCTGGATGCCGCCGAACGTTTCGAGTTTGTCGAGGCCACGGTGGTGGGCACAGACATGCGTTTGCGCCTGCGTCATCCCGGCCACTGGGCAGCACTCACCCAAGCGCTTGATCGCATTACGCAGCGTCATCTTTGATAGGAAAAATCATGTTTACAGGTATTGTCTCCGCAGTGGGGCGCATCACTGCGGTTACACCACTTGAGCAAGGCAACGAAAATGCCGGTGTGAAACTGTCCATTCATGCGCCAGGCTTTCTGCGTGAAGATACTAAGCTGGGTGATTCCATCGCCATTCAAGGGGCTTGTATGACGGTCGTCGCCTTGCGAGAAGACGGTTTCGATGTCGATGTATCTCGCGAAAGCCTGAACCGCACAGTGGGGCTGGGCAGTGTAGGGGAAGTCAACCTGGAACACGCCATGCGCTTGGGCGACACCCTGGATGGGCATATTGTTTCCGGCCATGTGGATGGCACGGGTAAAGTCACTGCGTTTGAGCCTGTCGGCGAATCGTGGGCGTTACGTATTCTGGTATCACCCGAGCTGGGGCGCTACATGGCGTACAAGGGCTCTGTCACCGTCAACGGTGTAAGCCTGACGGTGAATTCGGTGGAAGATCAGCCCGAAGGGTGTGAGATTGGTATCAACCTAATCCCCCACACCGTGCAGGTCACCACCTTGAAATCCCTGCAGGCCGGTGCAGCGGTAAATATTGAAATTGATATGATTGCCCGCTACTGTGAGCGCTTGCTGGGCGCGCGAGCGATTTGATTACGTGCTCGACGCACACTCGCCATTTAGAGCGAGATTTGAACAAAGTTTTCTTCGTGATATAATAGTGGACTTCGCTGGCTTCACGCATGGAGCTTATCGCGATTGTAGGACAGGTGGCCGAGTGGTTGAAGGCGCACGCCTGGAAAGCGTGTATACGTTAATAGCGTATCGGGGGTTCGAATCCCCCTCTGTCCGCCAAGAATTTTTAAAGCAGTTCAAAAGACACCAGAAACCCCGTAGAGCAATAGCCTACGGGGTTTTTTGCTTGAACTCTGTCTGTGAGCGAGTGGCTGTCCCGTGCAGTTGAGAGGGCGGGCTAGGCCGCCATAGGGATGTCGCTCTGGTGCTATACAAATAGACACATGTCGGAGTGGCTTGGCAATCAGATAGGCAGTACGCTGGTCACATCGTGTGCATGCATGTAGGAAGATGGCATGAAAATGTATGTGTCTTGGCTGGCTGCAGCGATGGCAGTGTTGTCTGTGAGCTTACCTGCCAAAGCGGCGCCGCCGCATGGTAAAGGGAATCCGGGTGGCGGTAATACGGGGAAAGGGGGCGGTGTGCATGTGGAAATCGAGGTCGGCGATCTGGTGTATGCAGGCATTACCGCAGCGCTGGCACGCCAGTATGCACATGATTTTGGGCTAAAGCGCTACGGCACCTTGCCCCCGGGCATTCGAAAAAATCTGGCAAGGGGTAAACCTCTCCCACCTGGGATCGCCAAAAAAATGTTGCCCGAATCATTTCTGGCTCGTCTGCCACACCAACCCGGCTACGAGTGGCGTGCAGCGGGTGCGGACCTGATCCTTGTTTCAGTCGCGACAGCAGTAATTGCGGATATTTTGTACGATGTCTTCAACTGATTGTGGAGGGTGGTATGGCAAAGAAAATCTTGATGATCTGCGGTGATTATTGTGAAGATTACGAAACCATGGTGCCTTTTCAGACTTTGCTGGCGGTCGGGCATCAGGTGGATGCCGTGTGTCCCGATAAAAAGGAGGGGGACACCATTGCAACGGCAATTCATGATTTTGAAGGCGATCAGACCTATTCAGAAAAACGCGGTCATAACTTCACCGTGAATGCCACATTCGATGACATTAAGGTGGAAGATTACGATGCTCTGGTTATTCCAGGGGGGCGCGGGCCGGAATATCTGCGTCTGAACACCAGAGTGATCGAAATGGTGCGCCACTTCTTTGATGCGAACAAACCCGTGGCGGCAGTTTGCCATGGTGCGCAGCTTTTGGCTGCGGCAGGGGTGCTGAAAGGGCGCCATTGTTCGGCCTACCCGGCGTGTGCGCCGGATGTTGAATTGGCAGGCGGGCGTTATGCAGACATTGGCATCGCCGAAGCAGTGACCGACGGAAACCTGGTAACCGCACCGGCATGGCCTGCCCACCCGGCCTGGATGGCACAGTTTCTAAAAATTTTGGGTACGCAGATCACGCTGTAGCATCAATGAAGCCTTAGCTCACATTGACTCCAGCCGCGCCAGCACGCAGTTCTCCCACCACAGTGGCGTATTCAAAGCCTTCACTGTGGAAGATGTTTAGCACTTCGGCCGTGGCTTCCGGGGCGCATGCCACAAGCAGGCCGCCGGAAGTCTGCGGGTCGCATAGCAGGGCTTTTAAAGTGTCGTCGATGCCCGACGCGAGCTGGATAGAGTCACCATAAGATGCCCAGTTGCGGCCTGATGCACCGGTAATCACGCCTTGTTCGGCCAGTTGCCGCACGCCGGGCAGCCAGGGCAGTTCAGCGCTGGATAGATGGGCCGAAAGGCCGGAGGCGCGGGCGATTTCCAGGGCGTGGCCTAGCAGCCCAAAGCCGGTGACGTCGGTCATGGCGTGGACGCTGCCCAGTTTGGCTAGCCGGGCGCCAGGGCGGTTAAGTTGCGTTGTGCTGGCTATCATGGCGCGATAGCCTTCGTCGCTAAGGATTTCCTTCTTCAGGGCAGCGGAAAGTACGCCAACACCTAGCGCTTTACCGAGGATCAGCACGTCGCCCGCTTGGGCGTCGGCATTGCGCTTGATGTGGTCGGGATGCGCCAAACCCATGGCGGCCAAGCCGTAGATGGCTTCGACGGAATCGATCGAGTGCCCGCCGGCCACGGGGATGCCCGCTTCAGCGCAGATTGAAGCGCCGCCTTGCAGTATGCCGGCGATGTCAGCCTTGGGCAGCACGTTGATGGGCATGCCGACCAGCGCCAGAGCCATGATGGGGGAGCCCCCCATAGCGTAGATGTCAGACAGTGCATTAGCCGCGGCGATCCGACCAAACTCGTAAGGGTCGTCGACAATCGGCATGAAGAAATCGGTGGTGGCGATCAGCGCCTGCTCGTCGTTCAACCGGTATACGGCGGCGTCGTCAGAGGTTTCGTTGCCAACCATCAGAGCCGCATAGGGCTGAGTGGCGGGCATGCCTGCCAGCAGCTCAGAAAGAATGCCCGGCGCGATTTTGCAGCCGCAGCCGCCGCCATGGGAAAGCGACGTCAGGCGAGGAGCGTCTGACGTGGAAGCGTTATCTTTCATGATGGGGGTACCTGAGGGTTGGCGGAAAGCAGCAGGAGTCGAACCTACCTGGGAGCGTCTGACGCCCCCAACTGGGTTTGAAGCCCAGCCATGCCACCGGACATGTATGCCTTCCCGGGGAAACGAAACAACAACCTATGATAGCTGTTGCCAGAAATCTACGCCATCTCTGCGCAGTACGTGTTTATCCTGCACACGTCGGGTGTAACCCGCACGATTGAAAAACTCTAGAACCTGGATGGCGCGTTTGCGGCCCAGCCCTGTGAGATCGCGGAACTCCGCAGCCGCAACGCCTTCGTCTTTTGCTGCGACGTATAGCAAACGGACCAGCGCCATGACCTGATCGCGATGGTAGAAGAGGTCTTTCACGATCTGGTAGACATCTCCAGTTTTGAGCAGCTTCAGCAGCACATATCGAACCTGTTGTTCGTCTTCGTCCAGCGTGGCGGCCATGTCCCGCACCCATGGCGGGTTGAAGCCTCCCGCGTCCAACAGGGGCAGGAGTTGTTCTGCCAATTCGGTTTCTTGGGGCGTGAGGGCTACGGCATGGCCTGGCAGGTGCAACCAGGGGCCATTGCGCACTAGTCTTCCATCGGCTAGCAGGTGGTCGCGTAGTGCCAGCCAGAGCGGGTCGGGCAAGGTGGGCCAAGCCATGCGCCGCAGGCGCGTAGTGTCGACGCCAGGCTCATCAGGCCAGCGCTCATGGAAGTTGCCCAGAATGGCTAGGGTATGGTCGGCCAGAGCGTCCCAGTGCGACTGCAGTATCAGGGTACGTGGTGCTTGGCTGCTTTTGGCTGAGACCCATCGTGCACCCTGGGGGGGCGTGTCATCGACCGGGCGTTGCAACAGTCGCATGACCTGGAACTCGTCCAGGCCGTGAGGGGCTTGTCGCAATAGGTTGGATAAGCCGTCGCCGGTGTGCAAGGCGGCAATTGCTTGCAACCAGGCGAGGCGCTCGGGTGACCGGCGTTTGCGTTGCGGGGCGTTGGGGTCGAGTACGACGCCGCCGCCCACAGTATGGCGAGCTTGTGCATCGCGGGCGATGTAGCGGTCGCCGGGCATGGCGCACACAGGCTGATCGAATACCAATTGCACCCAGCCGGTTTCTCCCGCAGATAGAGAATTGCCCTCCAGAGGTACGGCGTGAGCGAGGTAATGTGAGGCACCCAGGTGGATGTGCAGCGGCGTCCAGGTGCGTATGCCCGTGGCGCACTGAGGCAGTAATTTCAGCTGTACGTCGATGTTGCGTGACGGCTGGAAGCAGCGCGCGTCAGCGATCCAGTCGCCCCGGGAGATGGAGTCTTTGTCTATCCCGCCCAGATTCAACGCACAACGCTGGCCCGCCAAAGCGGATCGTGACGGCTGGTTTTGTGCGTGGATGCTGCGTACACGCACTTTCTGGCCGCTAGGCATCAGGCGTATATCTGAAGTGTCGTCGTCAAGATGCAGTGCGCCGTCATGAACCGTACCGGTGACAACGGTGCCATGCCCTTTCAAGGTGAAAACGCGATCAATTGCCAGGCGGAACAACCCCTGGGTGCTGCGGGCAGCCATGGCTTGCGCGGCGGTGTGCAGGTGGTCGCGCAAACTGTCTACGCCAGGGTCGTTAGGGGTGGCGGCGCTGACAAAAAAGATCGGCATGTCTTGCAGGAACGTGCCGACAGTCAGTTGCACGATTTCGTTCTCGACTTCAGTCAGGCGCTGAGCATCCACTCGATCGATTTTGGAAATCGCCACAGCGCCTTGCCCAATGCCCAACATGCTCAGAATCGCCAGATGCTCATGGGTTTGCGGCATGACCCCGTCGTCGGCGGCAACCACCAGCAAGCCGAAATCGATACCACTGGCGCCTGCCGCCATGGTGTGAACCAAGCGCTCATGGCCGGGCACGTCGATAAAGCCCAGAATGTCATCATTGGCCAGAGGCGTGTAGGCATAGCCCAATTCGATGGATATGCCACGCGTTTGTTCTTCCTTGAGCCTGTCGGTTTCGACTCCGGTCAGCGCTTTTACCAGTGTGGTTTTGCCGTGGTCGATGTGGCCGGCGGTTCCGATGATCATGGTCAGTGTTCTTGTTGCAATTGCTGGAGAAAAGCCGCCTCTTCGCGCTCTTCCAGGCAGCGAAGGTCAAGATGGAAAGCGTCTTGAGCTATCCGGCCAATCACCGGGCGGGGTAATTCTCGAAAGCGTTTTTCCAATGTCTGTAAGGCGCGGCCGGGTCGGCCTGAACCGGCATGGCGCACGACCAGGCCATGGCTAGGCAATTGATCGATAGGCAGGGCGCCACTCCCAATCTGGCTGAACATAGGCTCGCTTTCCACTGCGTAAGCGGTGCCCACGAAGTGCTGCAATGCAGGCAGCAGCCGTGCAGCTTGCTGGTGCATCTGTTCGCGCGGGCGAGTGAGTAGGCGCAGGGTAGTTAATCGCTCAGCTAAAAATTCAGGGGAGCGGTACAGCGCCAGTACCGGTTCCAATGCGGCCAGGGTCAGCTTGCCCACTCGTAAGGCACGCTTGAGCGGGTTTTTCTTGATTTTTCGAATGAGGTCGGCCCGGCCGACAATCAGCCCGGCTTGTGGACCACCTAACAGTTTGTCACCACTGAAGGTCACAATGTCAGCACCTGCATCCACCGTATCGCGCACGGTATCTTCGCGCGGCAGGCCCCATTGAGTGAGGTCTACCAGCGTGCCGCTACCCAGGTCTACCGCTGTGGGCAGGTTATGGCGGCGGGCGATTTCTGACACTTCGTCAAGATTCACGCTGCGGGTAAAGCCGGTGATGGCATAGTTGCTGCAATGTACCTTCATCAGCATGGCCGTTCGCGGGCTGATGGCGTTTTCGTAATCGGCGGGGTGGGTGCGGTTGGTAGTGCCGACTTCTATTAGCCGCGTGCCTGCGCGCTTCATGATGTCTGGAATGCGGAATGCTCCGCCGATTTCTACCAGTTCTCCGCGTGACACAATGGCTTCGCGGCGATTGGCCAGGGTGTTGAGCATCAGCAATACCGCAGCGGCATTGTTGTTGACCACGGTAGCGGCCTCGGCGCCGGTGAGCTCGCGTAACAGGTCTTCGACGAGGTCGTCGCGGTCGCCACGCTTGCCGGTGGCCAGATCGAATTCGAGGTTGGCGGGCGCGCGTAGCGCCTGAATGACGGCTTGAACGGCTTCGTCAGGCAACAAGGCGCGGCCAAGATTCGTGTGCAGCACGGTGCCTGTCAAGTTGTAGACGGCACGCAACCGGGGTGCATCTTGGGCGGCGAGGCGGGCGCGGGCCTGTTCCAGTAGGTGGGGTGCAGTCAGCGCTTTCAGCTTGAGTTCGCCCGCCAGGGTTTTACCGCGAGCGTCGTCCAATACCGCGCGCAAGGTTGCTGTCAACCGGCTGCGGCCGACATCGCGAAGCAGCGCCTGGGCCTCTGGAGCAGCCAGCAGCCGCTCCAGAGAAGGGATGTCGGCTGCACGCGCAATCGTGTTTTCTTCTGTTGAACCAAATATTGCAGAGGGAGTTGTCATGATGCTTCGGTTTGCTCGTTCTGCCAGAGCAAAGGGTTGCCGCTGGAACGTGAGTATCCCGCTTCACCCATGAGCATGTCCAGTGCCAGGCTGGCCAGGTCATCCGCAACAGCGTCCGTATTCAGGACTTTTTCCTGGTAAAAAATCTTGCGATAGGTGTGGCAGTTATCGCATGATTCGGCCTTAATGCCTTCCGGGCCGTCCTCAATCTGATGGAAGGCGATACTCTTTGTGTCGTCGCAATGTGAACAGGTGACCCGCACCAGATGCCATTCGCTCGAACACAATGAGCAGCAGAGGTAGCGACAGCCATCGGCCTGACCGCCCACGCGTACGATGCTGGCGACAGGCAGGCTGCCACAAAGGGGACAGACCCCCTTAGGGCTGACGACAGGCAGATCATCCGCGTTGAAATCGGCGGCCAGACTGGTCCAATACACTTGAAGGGCGGCCATGATGAACGGAGCGGTGGCGGCATCGACATCATTTTCGCGCTCGGCCAGTAGGGCATCGGCTTGGGCTTCGATGGAATCGGGTCGACTGGCAAGGTTTTGCTCAAGAGACGCAATCACGTGTTTGGCCTGAGGAGGAATGTCAGGGCCGCTGGATATGTGTTCCAACACGGCTTTGAGAATATCGCGCCAGCCGTCAGGGCGCTCCCAGCCGTTTGCCTGCAATGGCGGCATGCCATGGGCTTGCGACAACTCGATGCGGCTTTCTTCCGCTCCGGGCAGGTTGCAATGGCGCAGCACATGGTGCTGGGCGTCTGCCAGGGCCGCCATCAGTAGCAGATAGCTGGAAAGCGGGTGACCCGGCGCCAACTGACGCAGCCGGGCTGCGCGGTCGGCGAATACCGAAGCGCGCACGGGTTGCCGCAGACGAGGGATGGAGGTGTGATCCAGGCTTTCGATTTCGCCACGCTCAAGAATTCTCTGCACCATGGGTTCTCCTCAAAAACAAGGCTGCCCTGAGCATCATGCCTGGGGCAGCCATGCAGGTAAAGCACTGTAAGGGTATGTGCTAGGTTATTTTTCGTGTGAAGGGTTATCGCGTATTTCGCGCAGCCAGGCACGATGGTGTTTCCAGGCCCAACCGTGAGTAACGGTGCCGCGGGTCATGGCTTTGACCGAACCCTTGACCCAGATCCCTGCGTAAATGTGCATGATGATTGCACAAATGATGGCAAACCCGAACAGAGCATGCAGCAGGCTTGCTACGCGGATGACTTCAATGGGAAACAAATACGAGAAATAAGAGCGCCACATGACTACGCCTGTTGCCAGCAGGCCCAGCATGAGGATAATCAGCGTGAAGAAAAGCAGTTTCTGCCCACCGTTGTAACGGCCCTGCTCAGGCAGGTTTTCGTTTTTCAGATTGAGCATGTCGGGCGATTTGCGCACCCATTCTAAATCTCGTTTTTCAATAAGATTGTGAGTGAACATGCGGGCCGCGAACACAAAGAAGCATAAGAACATTACCACCCCGATAAAAGGGTGGAGAATGCGTGTCCAGACCCCGCCTCCCAGCAGATTGCTCATCCAGTAAAACGAAGGGTGAAACAGGGCTAGGCCGGAAATTGCCAGCAAGATGAAGGTAATGGCGATGATCCAGTGATTGATGCGCTGGCTGGTGGAATAGCGCTGGATCGTCCGTGGTTCGGTCACGTTATTCATCCATGAACTCCTTGGCTTTGCGTTCGTCTTCCTCGTCCGTCTCGTTGGGGCCGGTACGGATGTAATGGAAGAAGCCGGTCAGGGCTGCGAAGGCCATGATGGCGACCCCGATGGGTTTGGCGATGCCCTTCCAGACGCCCACCATAGGGCTGATTTGCGGGTCTTTGGGAAGATCGTTGTACAGCCCGGGCCGATCGGCATGATGCAGGACATACATGACATGAGTGCCGCCCACGCCAGCTGGGTCATAAAGGCCGGCTTGATCAAAACCGCGTGATTTAAGGTCGGTGATCCGGCCTTCGGCGTGGTGAATCATGTCTTCCTTGGTGCCGAAGACAATGGCGCCAGTGGGGCAGGTCTTGACGCAGGCGGGTTCCTGGCCCACCGCCACACGATCAGAACACAAGGTGCACTTGTAGGCTTTGTTGTCCTTGTCGGAAAGCCGAGGGATATCGAACGGGCAGCCGGTGATGCAATAGCCGCAGCCAATGCAGTTTTCCTCGTGGAAATCCACAATGCCGTTGTGATATTGAACGATGGCCCCGGGTGCCGGACAGGCCTTCAGGCAGCCTGGGTCTTCACAGTGCATGCAGCCGTCCTTGCGGATCAGCCATTCCAAGTCACCTGCACTGTTCTCGTATTCGGAGAACCGCATCAGTGTCCAGGACTGGTCGGTGAGATCCGCAGGGTTGTCATACACACCCACGTTGATGCCGATGTCATCCCGTAGATCGTTCCACTCCATACAGGCCACCTGACACGCTTTGCAGCCAATGCATTTGGTGGTGTCAATCAGTTTGGCGACCCCGCCGCCCACCTGTTCCTCACGCACGCCCGGAGGCGGCGTGGTGGTGGCGGAGCGTCGCTTGATGTCCAGTGATTGCAATGACATGGTTTACGCTCCTAACTTTTCGACTTTGACCAGGAAGGATTTGAACTCCGGCGTGTAGGTGTTGCCGTCGCCCACCGATGGCGTCAAGGTGTTGGCCAGAAAGCCCGGCTTGGCTAGCCCGACAAAGCCCCAGTGCAGGGGAATGCCAACCTGATGCACGGTTTTCCCTTCTACGGTCAGCGCCTTGATGCGTTTGGTGACGACCGCCACGGCCTTGATATAGCCGCGATTGGACGAGACCTTGACGCGTTCGCCATGTGCAATGCCCAGTTCGTTGGCTAGCGCTTCGCCGATTTCAACGAATTGCTCGGGTTGCAAAATGGCGTTGAGCCGGACGTGTTTTGTCCAGTAGTGGAAGTGTTCCGTCAGACGGTAAGTGGTGCCGACGTGAGGGAAGTCTTCCACCTTACCCATGGCGGCGAGGTCTTGCTCAAAGACGCGTGCTGCAGGGTTGCTGGTTGCGAGCTTGTTGTCCGGGAACAGCGGGTTGTAGCCCACGGGCGTTTCGAACGGCTCGTAGTGAACAGGGAACGGCCCTTCGGCCATGCCGCGTCGGGCGAAGAAGCGCGCCGTGCCTTCGGCGTTCATGATGAAGGGGCCCATGCCGTTGGCAGGGTTTTCATCGGCCTTGTAGTCGGGCGTGTCGGCGCCCACCCAGGCTTTGCCGTTCCAGTACACCAGCGGCCTGCGGGGGTCGAACGGTTTGCCGGACGGGTCGGCTGAAGCGCGGTTATACAAGATGCGGCGATTGGCAGGCCATGACCAGGCCCACTTAAGCGTCTGGCCGATGCCGGTCGGGTCGCTGTTGTCGCGCCGCGCCATCATATTGCCTTCGGATGTCCAACTGCCGGAGTAGATCCAGCACCCGCACAGCGTGGTGCCATCGTCGCGCAGTTCGCCAAAACCGGAAAGTTGTTCACCCGCCTTGCGCAAGACGCGCGCCGGCCTGGAAGGGTCGGTTTCCTCGACGAGGTCGACCAGCGCCCGACCGTTCAATTCCTTGGCGAGGTCTGCCGCGGTGGGATTCATTGGCGTGGCATAAGGCCAGGACAAATTGAGGATGGGGTCGGGGAACGTACCGCCTTCTTCCTCGTACAAGGCCCGGATGCGCTGGTAGATGAGCGCCATGATTTCAATGTCGCTCTTGGCTTCGCCGGGTGGCTCCGCCCCTTTCCAGTGCCATTGCAGCCAGCGGCCCGAGTTCACCAGCGCGCCTTCTTCTTCGGCAAAGCAGGTGGTCGGTAGCCGGATGACTTCCGTTTGGATAGATGCTGTGTCTACATCGTTGTGCTCGCCCACATTACGCCAGAACTCGGAGGTTTCCGTGACCAGAGGGTCCATGATGATCATGAACTTCAGCTTGGAGAACGCTTCGATGAGCTTGCGCTTGTAGGGGGCTGCTGCCAGAGGGTTAAAGCCCTGGCAGATATAGCCCGTCATTTTGCCCTGGTGCATGAGCTCGTACGCTTGCAGCATGTCGTAAGAGCGATCCATTTTGGGCAAGTAGTGATAAGCCCAGTCGTTGCCGGCGTGCGCCGCATCGCCGAACCAAGCCTTCATGAGGCTGACGTGGAACTTGCTGTAGTTCTGCCAGTAGCTCAATTGGTTAGGGCGTAGGGGGGTGGGTGCGCGGCGGCGGATGTACTCCTCGTAAGACTGCTCGTTATCGGTGGGCAGGTTCAAGTAACCGGGTAACAGGTTGGACATCAGGCCGATGTCGGTCAGGCCCTGGATGTTCGAGTGCCCGCGCAAGGCGTTCATGCCGCCACCTGCAATGCCGATGTTGCCCAGCAGCAGCTGCACCATTGCGCCTGTGCGGATCATTTGCGAACCGACTGTGTGTTGCGTCCAGCCCAGCGCGTACATGATGGTGCCCGCTCGATCGGGGGTGGAAGTGGAGGCCAGCATCTCGCACACTTTGAGGAATTTGTCCTCGGGTGTGCCACAGATCCGTGACACCATTTCCGGCGTGTACCGCTCGTAATGTTTCTTGAGCAGTTGATATACCGAACGGGGGTGTTGCAAGGTCGGGTCGGTTTTTACATAGCCGTCTTCGCCAATCTCGTAATCCCAGGAGGAAGAGTCGTATTTCCGGAGTTCCTCGTTGTAGCCGGAGTACAAGCCGTCGTTGAAGTTGAAGTCTTCGCGGACGATGAACGACAGGTCGGTGTAATTGCGTACGTATTCGTGCTGGATTTTGTCGTTTTCCAGTAGATAGCGTATGACGCCGCCCAGAAAGACGATGTCAGTACCGGTACGAATGGGCGCGTAAAAATCCGCCACGGATGCCGAACGCGTAAAGCGAGGATCGACGACGATCAGCTTCGCATTATTGTGCGCCTTGGCTTCTGTGACCCACTTAAACCCGCAAGGGTGAGCTTCAGCGGCGTTGCCGCCCATGATGAGAATGACATCGGCGTTTTTGATATCAACCCAATGATTCGTCATCGCTCCACGGCCAAACGTCGGGGCAAGACCTGCCACCGTAGGGCCGTGTCAGACACGTGCTTGGTTATCGAACGCCAATGTGCCCATGGCACGCACGACCTTGTGCGTGATATAGGCGACTTCGTTAGAGCTTGCCGATGCCGCCAGCATGCCGGTCGTGAGCCAGCGATTGACGATTTTCCCGTCGTCGGTGCGCTCAATGAAATTGGCATCGCGGTCGTCTTTCATGAGGCGAGCGATGCGAGTGAGCGCGTCGTCCCAGGAAATGCGTTCCCACTTGTCGGAACCGGGGGCGCGGTATTCGGGGTGTGTGAGGCGGTTGGGGCTGTTGATGAAGTCTGTCAGACCCGCGCCCTTGGGACAGAGCGTGCCGCGGTTGACCGGGTGATCGGCATCACCCTCGATATGTACGATACGTGCTTTAGCATTCTTGGCCCCGTCGCCCAGGCTATACAGCAAAACGCCACAGGCTACAGAGCAGTAGGGACAGGTATTGCGCGTTTCCGTCATGCGCGCAAGCTTGTATTGGCGGACTTCAGCCATCGCCGGAGCCGGTGCTGCGCCCAGTAGCGTGAGACTGGAGCTCGCCAATGTAGAGCCTGTCACCTTGAAGAATTGCCGTCGACTTACTTTAAGCATGGGCTCCTCCGAGTGCTTGAAAGCTAGAGATGACGCAGGAGCCGTTTATTTTTATCGTATCGACCCCGTTTCGCCTGAGTATAAAGGTGAAGGGGGTTGTGCCCCATGGATTAACCATTTTCAATAAATGGAAATGTTTTCTCGTGCCATACGCTTAGTGTCAATGCTGTTGAGCGATCGTAGCGCCGGAACCGAGTAGATTTATTCAGCTTTGGAAGCCGCTACTGCCAGCATGGTGCGGCGCGATCTGTCTCGCTACTCTCTCTATCAGAGTGTGGAGTACATTGTTCCGAGGTTCGGTGAAATGAGATGGGATGTGTATGTCCGAAGATAACTCTGCGCAGCCGTTGCTGCGTCACGACCTTCATGATAAGTGGCCCCAAGCGGCAAGCGTGGAGGACTTTCAACATAACCTGGCGGCGGTACAAGCACGCATACTAAAAGCTTGCCAGAGGGTTGGCCGGCATCCTGGCGAGGTGCGTCTGCTGCCCATTAGCAAAACCAAGCCGGAAGCCGTGTTACGCCAGGCTTATGCGGCAGATTGCCGCTTCTTTGGCGAGAATAAACCACAGGAAGCCTACGGGAAATGGCAGGCCATGCAGGATCTCACCGATCTGCAGTGGTCGGTAGTGGGGCACCTGCAGACCAACAAGGCCAAGTTGGTGGCGCGCTTTGCCACTGAATTTCAGGCTTTGGACAGCTTACGCGTGGCAGAAGCCCTGGAGCGGCGCTTGCAGCTTGAAGGGCGCTCGCTTGATGTGTTCGTACAGGTGAACACGTCTGGCGAAGCCAGTAAATATGGCCTGGCTCCCGCCGAGGTAGCGGCTTTTCTGCGAGAGCTCCCCGCTTTTTCCGCCCTCAGGGTGCGAGGCTTGATGACGCTTGCCGTGTTTTCGGCAGAGACTGAACAGGTACGCAAGTGTTTTGTGCTGCTCCGGGAGCTACGAGAAAGGCTGCGGCAGGAAACACCGGCGAGCATAGGGCTGGACGAACTATCGATGGGGATGTCGGGGGATTTCGAAGTCGCGATTGAAGAGGGCGCGACGGTTGTGCGGGTAGGGCAGGCCATTTTCGGGGCACGGGCGACGCCGGATAGTTATTACTGGCCCACACAGCAGAAGTAGCCGGGGCCGTTAGCGGCCGCTATGTGGGCGGGGAAAGGCTCTAAAGGTTGAACTCTTTAATGATGGCTTCGGTATGTTGGCCCAGGGTAGGCGCCTCACCCGGCGCAATCTGATGGAAGCCGTTGCCCGGCAGGCCAGGCCACGGCAGCTCGCCGATTCCTGTTTGCGGTAGGGCGCTGAACAAGCCTGAATGCAAAGCCTGGGGGTTAGTGCGAAGGTCGCGCGGATGGTTAACGCGCCCGAACAGGACATCGTTGTCAGCCAAGGCGCGTTCCCAGTAATCCCGGCTGTTTTCCGCCAGTTTGGCGGCCACCCGTTGGTTCAATTCGGCAGCGCGAGGCATGCGCCCGGCGCTGCTTCGTAATTCAGGGTCGGACAGCCAGTCATCGAACCCCAGTGTGCTTGCCAAGCGCTGAAACATGGCGTCGTTCAGCATACTGATATACAGGGGGCCGTCCTGGGTTTCGAATATGCCAGTTGGTGCATTGAAGACAGCGGATTCCGCGTGGGGGAACATGGCATCATCCAGCACAATATAAGACTGTAGCGCTGCGCTGGCTTGCAGCATGGAGACGTGTATGTGGCGGCCCTGACCGGTTAGTGCTGCGCGATACAAGGCGGTGCCGATATTCTGGGCGGCGTACATGCCGGTAGTCAGATCAATCAAAAAGAACCCGATGCGGCGCGGCTGGTCTGTGGCGACATCGCGATTGACGTACATCAGGCCGCTGACTGCCTGCATGGTGGTATCTAGCGCGGGCAACTGAGCCATGGGGCCGTCCGGCCCATACCCTGAAATTGAAACATAGATGAGTTTCGGGTTTGCGCGGGCCAGTTCCTCGTAGCCTGCCCCCATGCGCTCTGCCACGCCCGGCCGAAAGTTTTGGATAACAATATCGGCCTTCGTAGCCAAGCGCTGCAGGGCGCTGCGACCTTCCGGTGTGCGGGTATCGAGCACCACGCTTTCCTTACCGGCGTTATACGCAATGGAAATGGCGGTGTGGCCAGCACGCGCTCGGCCCATCTGGCGGCTCCAGTCTCCCGTCGGCGGTTCCACCTTGATGACTCGTGCGCCCTGCTGGCGCAGCAGCAGGCCGCAATACGGGCCAGCGATGCCCTGGCTGAGATCGAGGACGATCAGGCCTTCCAGCAAGGGTGTTTCATCTTTACTTGCCTGCATCATGCACGGCTCCCAATATCCAGAATGACTTTTCCAACCGAACGCCGCTCCATCACCGTGTTGATGGCCTCTTCCCATTGATGGAATGGAAAGTGGTGGGTCCGGGGGGGAGGCAGCTTGCCTTCAGCCACGGCAGTCAGAATTTTTCCGACTATCTCCTGCACGCGATCGGCGTAGGTGGCGCGTTCGTCTGTTAGCCCCCAACCGATGTAATACCCGTAGTTAAAGCCGATGAGAGATACATTCTTCACCAGCAGAAGATTGGCAGCCGCGTTGGGAATGCGGCCACTGGCATAGCCAATGGTCAGCAGCCGGCCTTCGGGGGCGATACAGCGCAGCGAGGCGTCAAACAAATCGCCGCCCACTGGGTCGAAGATAATGTCCGCTCCCCCCTTCGGGCATAGCGCCTTGACGCTTTTTGCCAGTTCGTCAGCCTGGGAAGACAGGACATGGTGCGCACCGTTTTCCAGCGCGGCGGCGCGTTTTGCTTCGGTGCTGGCGGTCGCAATAACCGTTGCACCCATCAGCCGGCCAATCTGCACGGCGGCCGTGCCCAGGGCGCCGCTGGCGCCGTGTACCAACAGTGTTTCGCCGGGCTGCAGTTTTGCGCGCCACTCCAGCGCGGCCCACACCGTGCCATAGGTGATGGGTAGTGCCGCAGCTTGGGACAAATCCAGGCCTTCCGGCACGGGGTAGGTTGTATGTGCGCTGGCGATAGCTTCCTCGGCATAGGCGCCCCAATCCAGCGCCGCCACGACACGCTGGCCTGGGTGCAGATGTTGCACGTCGGGCGCGGTTTCCAGAATGACGCCCGATACTTCCGTGCCCGGTGTGAAAGGTAGCGGCGGCTTGCGCTGGTATTTGCCGGAAACGAACAAACTGACTGCAAACCCGACCCCTGCATGGTGGACACGTATCCGCACTTGCCCAGGCCCAAGAGCGGGGCGGGCAAGGCGTTGTACGGTGAGTTCGCTCCAGTGCCCCCAGTGAGTGCAAACCAGCGCTTCGATATCGCTCATGGTGTTACTGCCTTGTAATGCCGACGTCTTTAATGACTTGTGTCCATTTTGCGTAATCGTCGTGCAAGACCTTTTTGAACTCTTCGGGTGTATTGCCCACAGGTACCAGGTTGAGATCCATCAGGCGTTTTTCCATCGCGGGCTCTTTAACGATGCGTGCGATTTCTTTTGACAGAGCTTGGACGCGATCTTGCGGCACGCCTGCGGGGACGAGTAGACCCATCCAGGCATCCGGCTCAAAGCCTTCATAACCTTCTTCCAGGAAGGTTGGAACATTGGGCAACAATGCTGAACGTTGGCTTCCTGTGATGGCCACAGGTACTAGCTTGCCTGCGTCAAGGAGTGCTTTAGCCGTGCCCACAGCGATCAGGCCAATTTGCACGTGGCCCGCCACCAGGTCGGTGGCCAGAGGCGCGCCGCCCTTGTAAGCAATGTGCTCCATGTCGAGGCCGGCTTCTTTTTTCAGCAGTTCGCCCAGAATATGTCCGGTCGTGCCCATCCCGTAAGAACCGTAGGGATATTTTCCGGGGTTGGCTTTCACCAGTTCGACTAATTCAGGCAGCGTCTTGACAGGGAAGTTGGGGGATACTGCTAGTATGGTCGATGACAGCGCGACTTCGCTTACCGCTTCAAAATCGTTCAGGGCGTCGTAGCCGATATCGGGGTAAAGCGAGGGGTTCTGTACGTGGGCGGTAAAGGTCAGCAGTGCGGTGTAGCCGTCCTTGGGGGCGTTGGCCACATAGCGTGTTCCAATCGTTGTACCGGCGCCCGGGCGGTTATCGACGATGACCGGTTGATTCCAGACTTTGGTGAGCTCGTCGCCGATCAGTCGGGCGGTTGCGTCATTAACGTTGCCGGCTGCTGAGGGCACAACAATGGTTATTGGACGGGAAGGGTAGGTTTCGCTATCAGCGGCTGCAATGCCGTGAGCGCCGAGCGACAAAACAGCGCTCAGCATCCATGCATAGCGAAGGCGCGAACCTGGATTTTTCATTAACATTTTTGTCTCCGTTGTGGTTGGAAAATGAGAATCATGGTCGGGAGCGACCACTCTTTTTCATTTCAGTTTAAGAGTGAAGAGGGAGGGTATGGATTCCTGTCGAGACTTCTGTGATTCCTGGTAGGCTTGTTTTTGGGTTGGAGAGACAGGCTTTAAACAACAAGCGTGTAAACAGCAATGCGATTACAGGATTTGAGGGCTTTTCTATCGGTGGCCGAGCATGGCAACCTGCATCGAGCGGCGGAGGTGGCCGGGCTGACACAATCGGCTTTGTCAAAAGTATTGATCCGTCTGGAAGCCCAGGCCGGCATGCAGCTTGTTGAGCGTCTGCCACGTGGGGTGGTGCTTTCGGAGGCGGGTGTTACCTTGCGGCAGCATGCGCAGAAAGTTGTATTGGCCATGGACGATTTGGAAAATGAGCTGGAAGACCAGCGCATGGCCAAAGCGGGAGTGGTGCGGCTCGGAACCTTGCCTTATCTGGTTCCGACACTAATTTCCCCTCTGCTGGCAAGTTTTTTCGTTCGGCGTCCGCTGGCCACGTTCTCTATTGAAACGTCTTTGAGCGCCCGCTTGATTAGCTTATTGCGCAAGGGGCAGGCGGACCTCATTATGGCGGCCACACCCGAAAAGCTTCCGGCTGATCTTGAATACACACCGCTAGGGCCGTTAACCATGCAGATTGTGGCGCGTGTTGATCACCCCCGTCGCCACCTGTTTCATGACATGGCAGACCTAGCGCAAGAGCGTTGGGCTTTGCCCGCGCGCTCGCTGTATCTGCGTCAATGGCTGGAGGAGCGCTTTACTTCCGTGGGTTTGCCGCCTCCCAAACTGGCGGTTGAAAGCACAGCATCGCCCGTTGCTTTTGCTGAATTGCTGCGCTGTTCCGACCTGTTGGGCATCATGCCGCCGCGCATTCTTGATCAGCCTGCCGGGCAGGGCTTATCTGCTCTTTCGGGTGAGGGTATGTCATGGCACCACGAACTCGCTATTTTCTGGCGCAAGGGCGGCTATCTTTCGCCGCTTTCCCGAGATTTTCGCGAGGCCGTCATCGCCCATTTTGCTCAGGCGGGCATCTGACAAACATGCTTGTTGGTGGCGTGTTCCCCTTGTGGGAAAACGGGCTGATGTGGGCGGGCATTAAGGCATACCGAAGGCCTTATTCCAGAAAATCAACTTGTAGTTTGATGAAAACTGATCTACGTTCGAGGGTTGGATCTTCCAGCCCAGACAATATATTGACCTTGATAGGAGATTGAAATAATGAGTGGCATCGTAGCAGGCAAAGTCGCCATCGTGACGGGTGCAGGCAATGGCATCGGCAAGGGTATAGCTTTGGCGATGGCGGCTTCGGGCGCCAGTGTTGTAGTGAACGATATCAGTGCGGAAGCAGGCCAGGCGGTCGTTGATGAAATCATCGCAGCAGGTGGTAAGGCGGTGGCCAACACCGATAACGTGGCTCGCCGCGAATCTGCCGAAGGCATTGTGAAAGCTGCGGTCGACACCTTCGGTCGTATCGATATCGTGGTCAATAATGCGGGCAATCTGCGTGATCGTTTGTTCCATAAGATGAACGACGAAGAGTGGTCGCAGGTCATTGATGTGCACCTGAACGGTTCTTTTAACGTCAGCCGTGCGGCAGCTCCCTATTTCCGTGAGCAGGAATCCGGCGCTTACATCCACATGACGTCCACTTCGGGCTTGATCGGCAACTTCGGCCAGTCCAACTATTCGGCAGCCAAGATGGGCATCGTAGGCCTGTCCAAGTCTATCGCTCTGGACATGTCGCGCTTCAATGTGCGCTCTAACTGCATCGCACCTTTTGCCTGGACAGCGATGACCAGCTCGATTCCTGCCAACACCCCCGAGGAAAAAGCTCGCGTTCAGAAGCTGCAGAAGATGGAAGCAGGCAAGGTTGCCCCCATGGTGGTCTACCTGGGCAGCGATGCCGCGAACGAAGTTACCGGCCAGATTTTCAGCGTTCGCGCGAATGAGATCATGTTGTTCAGCCAGCCGCGTCCCATCCGTTCCGTCCATCTGTCGGAAGGCTGGACACCGGAATCCATTGCTGAAATTGCGGCGCCGGCCATGAAGAACAGCTTCTTCGCCCTTGAGCGTTCGCCTGACGTAGTTAACTGGGACCCGATCTAAATCGATTCGCCCGCGCTTCGGCCGTTGTGCCGAAGCGGCGTCTTTTGTCGGCCTTTGTACACCTATTTGAATAAAAAGGAGCCAGATTACGATGGCGCTTGACTACCAACTTATCAAAAACTGGACATTCGAAGACGTTCGGCAGACTTATTCTGAAAAAGACGTCATGCTTTACGCGTTGGGCATCGGCCTTGGGCACGATCCCCTCGATGAAGATCAACTGAACTTTGTCTACGAGAAGAATCTCAAGGTATTCCCCACCATGGGGTCAGTGCTTGGCTATCCTGGCTTCTGGATGCAGGACCCGCGTGCAGGCATCACTTGGGTCAAACTGGTTCACGGTGAACAGCGCATGAGCTTTCATAAACCTTTCCCCTCGTCGGGTGAGGTGATTGGTCGCAGCCGTGTGGCTCATGTCATTGACAAGGGGGCGGATAAAGGGGCGCTGGTAATTGTGGAGCGTACGCTGCACGATGCTTCGGACGATTCCGTGCTGGCTACGGTTGCTCAGACGACGTTCTGCCGTGCCGATGGCGGGTTCGGCGTTAGCGACCCAGGCCCCGAGGCGTTGCCAAAGGTGCCCGAGCGTGCGCCCGACCACGTGTGCACATTGCCCACTTTGCCGCAGGCGGCGTTGCTGTACCGCTTGAATGCTGACCCTAATCCTCTGCACGTCGACCCGCAGGTCGCTACCGCAGCAGGCTATCCAAAACCCATTCTCCATGGCTTGTGCACTTACGGTGTGGCTGCTCACGCCATCATCAAGACATTGTGCGGCTACGACCCCACCCGCCTGACGCGTTTCGACACCCGCTTCTCGTCTCCCGTCTACCCGGGCGAAACCATTGTGGTTGAAATGTGGGAAGCTGAACCGGGTATGGTGCAGTTCCAAGCCAAAGTGAAGGAACGCGATATCGTGGTATTGAGCAATGGTGTAGCGGGGATTCGCTAACTATGCAGTTAAGCTCTGGTTGTTAGTTGGTGCTTAGGAAGTCTGACAAAAAGGGCGGGGTTTTCTCCCGCCCTTTTTGTTGTTTTGAAAGTGTGAATCGTGCTGGGCTTTACTCCGGTACACACGCATCCCCTTCCAGTTTGAATCTTGGCGGGCGGAGTCTTTTACTGCTTTATGCGCCTACATCCTTGGCGTTGACAGCCAATAACGTGCAATAGCTGAAATATGCCTTTGCTTGCATATTCATTTGGGGGCATATATCATTCGTGCCTTGGCGTTATGAATGGCTTGTTTTTCAGGCGTTAACGCAAGCTTGTATGACTACCAAATCCGGTAAAAGTATGCCCAAGAAATCCCAGAAGGCGGCGGGTGTTTCCATGAATGGAACCGCATCGCACGCTCATGGAAACTCCAAGAAAACAGATGACTATGCTCATGTGCAGCCTGTTGTCGCGCCCGCTGTGAAGGTGGAAACGCTCAAGGATTTGCGCAAAGCTACGCGATACACGCAGGATGACCTTGCTCTGGCCATGGGTGTCGGTCAGGGAACGGTGTCGCGCATTGAAAAGCGGCGCGACATGCTGGTGTCCACCTTGCAGCACTACGTAGAAGGCATGGGCGGCAAATTGCAGATTCTGGCCACTTTCCCGAATCGTCAGCCGCTCGCCATCGAATCTCTTGGAAGCAAAACCACCCGGCGCACCAAAGCGCGCAAGAGAAAGTCTGCTGAAACTGGCAGCAGCCGTCAGTCCGTACCCTGATTAAAGATGCACAACTTAACTACACCGTACTACCTTATCGATAAGCAGGCTCTGCAGCGTAACCTGGACATCATGGATTACGTCCGCGAGCATTCCGGCGCCAAGGTCTTGTTGGCGCTCAAGTGTTTCGCCACGTGGTCGGTATTCGACCTGATGCGCAAACATATGGACGGCACGACCTCATCTTCCCTGTATGAGGTTAAGCTGGGCTACCAGAAGTTTGGTGGCGAAACCCACGCGTATAGCGTGGCGTATGCCGACCACGAAATCGAAGAAGTCGTCGCCAACTGCGACAAAATCATTTTCAACTCCATCAATCAGCTCGAACGCTACGCGAAGTATGCCCAGGGAAAACCTATGGGCCTGCGCCTGAACCCGGGTGTCAGCGTGGCGGGTTTCGATCTGGCTGATCCGGCGCGTCAGTTCAGTCGATTGGGCGAAGGCGACCCGCAACGCATTCTGGGCGTGATCGACCGCATAGATGGCGTGATGATTCACAACAATTGTGAAAACAATGACTTGCAACGCTTTGACGATCTGTTGTCAGCGGTGGAAGAGCGTTACGGCGACATACTAAAGCGTTTGAAGTGGGTGAGCCTGGGAGGCGGAATCAGTTTTACCGAGCCTGGCTATCCGCTTGATGCTTTCTGTAAGCGTTTACGCGATTTTTCGCAGAAGTATGGTGTGCAGGTGTACTTGGAGCCGGGCGAGGCCTCAGTGACGCAGAGCACCACCCTGGAAGTCAGTGTTTTGGATGTCGGCTTCAATGGCAAGCATCTTGCAGTCGTGGATGCTTCCACTGAGGCTCACATGCTTGATCTGCTCATTTATCGCGAAACCGCGCCGGTGGGCGATGGCGAAGGCGAGCATGAGTACATGATTTGCGGCAAGACATGCTTGGCAGGCGATATTTTCGGCGAAGGCCGATTCCGCCGGCCCTTGCAGGTGGGCGACCGCATTTCCATCGGTGATGCCGCTGGCTACACCATGGTGAAAAAGAATTGGTTCAATGGCGTCAATATGCCGTCCATAGCCATTAAGGAAGCCGATGGCTCCGTGCGCGTGGTGCGCGAATTTTCCTTTGACGATTACGTCAACAGCTTGTCCTGATCGGCGCGCTGCTCACTCAAATACTGGGGGGTTATCCACATGAAACGTAACGTACTTATTATCGGCGCAGGTGGCGTAGCGCATGTTGCCGCACACAAATGCGCGCAAAACAATATTCTGCTGGGCGATATTCACATCGCTTCACGCACGCTTAGTAAATGTGAAGCCATCATTGCTTCTATCAAGGAAAAAGGGAATCAGTGCGGCCCTGGCCTGCTCAAAGCCCACCAGCTCGATGCCATGGATGTCGAGGCGACCAAGGCTCTGATTCGCTCAACTGGTAGCCAGATTGTTCTTAACCTGGGGTCGCCTTTCCTCAATATGTCGGTCTTGCAGGCATGTATTGAAACAGGGGCCGCCTACCTGGATACAGCGATTCACGAAGACCCGGCCAAGGTCTGCGAGACGCCGCCTTGGTACGCCAACTACGAATGGAAGCGTTTGGAAGACTGCCGCAAAGCGGGCGTGACCGCGATTCTGGGTGTAGGCTTTGACCCTGGCGTGGTTAATGCCTATGGCCGTTATGGCATGGACACCTACTTCGACACCGTGGAGTCCATTGACATTATCGACATTAACGCTGGCAGCCACGGGCATTACTTTGCTACCAACTTCGACCCTGAAATCAATTTCCGCGAATTCACGGAAACCGTGTGGTCGTGGGAGGACGGCAAGTGGAAGGCTAATCAGATGTTCGAGCACCGCAAGGAATGGGATCTTCCTGTGGTGGGCAAGAGCACGGCCTATCTCACTGGCCACGACGAACTTCACTCTATGTCGAAGAATCTGGGTGTAAAGAATATTCGCTTTTGGATGGGGTTCGGCGATCACTACATTAATGTGTTCACCGTGCTGAAGAACCTGGGCCTGCTGTCTGAAAAGCCGGTGCGTACGGCTGAAGGCCTGGAAGTTGTGCCGCTCAAGGTCGTTAAGGCCGTGCTTCCGGATCCGGCCTCGTTGGCGCCGAATTACACTGGTAAAACGTGTATTGGCGACTTGCTGAAAGGCACGAAAAACGGCAAGCCTCAGGAAGTCTTTATCTACAATATTTCCGATCATGCCGAGGCTTACAAGGAAGTGGGCAGTCAGGCTATTTCTTACACCGCCGGGGTGCCTGCTGTGGCAGCCGCAATGCTGATTGCCGATGGCGTATGGGATGTCAGCCGCATGGTGAACGTCGAAGAGCTCGACCCCAAGCCCTTTATCGAACTGATGAATCGCATCGGGCTGGTTACGCGTATCCGCGATGCGCAGGGCGATCGAGTCCTTGATCCTCATGCCGAAGCAGATGCGGCCGCAGGCAAGCCGTCAACGCTTGGCGTGCAGGCAGGGTAACTAACGAAGCTGATGTGCTGGGCGGGTAGTGGCCCGCTTCACAATGCATTGGCTATAGGGCCGGACATCCTTTGATTGGAGGGCCGGCCTCTTTTCTTTGGTGCTTGAATGAATGCGGGGCCATATCTCGGGCCTTAGTACCTGCGGATTTGTACCAGCGCAAGTGACTTTGATTTTTATCATAACAATTATGAATAATAATAATTATCGTTATGGTGTAGGTTCCTATTAAAATTAAGGATGGTCATGCTGAACGAATACTTCGCACGTTATGATCACAATCCGCTGCGCAATGCATTCGCGGTTCGCCGGGCCGTACTGCCATGGCGAAACAAACGGGCAGTAACCACGACGGATGCGGCGGGGCTGTGCACGCGCTTGCATCAAGAAGTGGGTGGTTCGAGTGGTCAGCTGGCCTATATCCACGTGCCGTTCTGCGCAAATCACTGCCTGTTCTGCGGCTTTTATCGCTATGCTCACACGCCTGCTGCGGCCTCCCGGTACGCGAAATTGTTGGCAGGTGAACTGGCTTTGGGGGGCGAGGCAGCATACGGGTCATCCGCGTCTGTGGATGCCTTGTACTTTGGGGGTGGGACGCCCAGTGCTTTGTCAGCTCAAGATCTTGAGCGCGTGTTGATCGCAGCCCGTCGCCATCTGCCGCTGGCGGACGATTGTGAAATTACCCTTGAAGGCCGCATCACCCATTTCGATGATGAAAAAATAGACGCCTGCCTGGCAGCAGGGGTGAACCGGATTTCCATCGGCGTGCAGTCGTTCGATACAGATGTGCGAAGGCGCCAGGGGCGCAAGTCTAAACGAGGCGAGGTTCTGCGTTTTCTGGAAGGGTTGCGCAGCCGTGAAGGTTTTGCGTTGGTGATTGACCTCTTGTACGGACTGCCGGGACAGACGCCGGAAGTCTGGCGCCAGGATCTGGCGGCTGCCATCGCGCTGGAGCCCGACGGCATCGACTTATACGGTTTGAATTTGATTCCTGGTTCGCCGCTGCACAAAGCCGTCGGCTTGGGTAAGTTTCCCGCATTGGGCGGGCTCGACACCTTGGGCGAGATGTACGACACAGGCGCGCGTACCTTGGCCGCAGCAGGCTGGGAACAACTCAGCAACAGCCACTGGCGACGCACAAAGCTTGAACGCAACCGTTACAACCTTCAGATCAAACAGGGAAGGGACTGCTTGGCGTTCGGTGCAGGCGGCGGCGGTTCCGTCGGCATGTACAGCTACGCCGTCAACAGTGACCTGGAAGTCTATGAGGGCGCGGTAAGTCGGGGAGCAAAACCCATTGCCGGCCTCTGGATGGCAGATGTGCTTCATCCTCTGCGCTGTGCGGTGACTGCGGGTTTTGAAGTGGGTCAGCTGGACTTTGCAACAGCGACGGCTTGCCTCGATGAAGAGGTCAAGAAAAATATGATTTCCCTGGTGAAGCAGTGGCAATCCGCTGGTCTGCTGGACTGGGATGAAGGCATCATCCGCCTGACGCTGGCGGGGCGGTTTTGGTATAGCAATCTTATCTTTGCATTCGACGCCTTGCTGTCTGAAGCGCTGTCTGCAAGGAAATCAACCAAAAGGAGTTCCATTGTGACTCAGGTTTCAAATCTTCAGGCGTTGCAGGCCGAGCTGGCCAAGAATCCAGGCGGCATTCTGGAAGCCCTCGCGGCGCAATATGGGGTGTCGCAGCAGGCGGTGGTGGAGGCGCTGCCGCAAGAGATGCGCACGCGCGTTGCTGGCAGTGCCTTTGTCGATGTCATGCAGGATCTCGCAGGGTGGGGCAAGATGACTGTCATTGTTCATACTCCCGATGTCATCATAGAGTGTCATGCGGCGGTTCCCACAGGCAAACTTGGCCACGGTTTTTATAACCTGCAAGGGGGAGATGGCCCTCTAAGCGGACATCTGAGGCCAGAGCGTTGCGGCGCCATCTATTTTGTGCGACGCCCTTTCATGGGTAAGGAGACGCGGTCGGTACAGTTCTTCAACGCCGATGGCGATGCCATGTTCAAGGTGTATGTAGGGCGGGATGAAGGCCGCGAGCTTAAGTCTGACCAAGTTGAACGTTTTAATGAGCTGGAACGCAAACTCACGGTGCAGGAGGTCGCGTGAATCACAAATCTTCCGTACCCGTGCTGATTTTCGGCGCCAGCCGTGGCACCGGGCTTTTGCTTGCGCGGAGGTTACGGCGACAGGGGGTCGATGTATATGCCATGTTGCGTCCGCAATCGGACGGCACTGAATTGCATGACTTGGGTGTGCACGTGTTGCAGGGCGATGCCTTAGAACCCGATGACGTGGCGCGTGCCTTCAGTGCCGCAGGGGCCGGGTGTGATGTCGTTTCCACTCTTGGGGGCCGTCAGAACGGACGTTACGTTGACCATGAAGGTAATGTCCACGTGGCCGACCAGGCTGCGCAGGTGGGCATCCACCGCTTCGTGCTGGTTACCTCAATTGGGTGCGGCGATATGGCACCTTATCGTTCGGCAAAAGCCGTTGAGGCATTCGGCGACAGTGTCGATGCTAAAACGCGGGCCGAAAATCATCTCAGGCGCGTGCTGCCCAGCGCCACCATTGTGCGCCCGGGCGGTCTGCTTTCTGATAACGCGACAGGCCAAGGATGGCTGTGCGAGGATCCTCAGGTCCATGGTTTCATCACACGGGCGGACTTGGCCGAGCTTATTGACAGGGTGTTGCGCGACCCGGCCACCCGGGGGCGGACGTTAGCAGCGGTAGATGCGCAGCGCTTGCGTTGTGTGAACCCTGTAACGCCTTTTTCCCTGAGCCCTGCTAGAGATACCCCCGATGGCGCAAGTGTGACGGGGGTGGCATAGGCATGACCGCAACGTTTCTGATGTTGATTCTGACCCTTTCAGACGGGGGGCTTTCTGCTGCGTTCGTGAATACCCAGACTCAGGAAGAGTGTGAGCGCAGGGCTTTGTTGGTGCGCACCATTCTTCAAAGTGGTAGCGCGCCGATCGAGCGTCTTGAATGCCTCCCTTCCCACTCGCACTTTGAACCTTTCAAGCATGGTGTGACAGAACATCAGCCGGTGCACCGGTATGTCGTTCGTGTTGAATCGGGGAGGGTGAGTGTAGAGCGGCTGGCGGTTGGCGAGCCCTGCCGCGACGAGGGTGGTTCAATTTACTGCGTGACGTCCAGGCAGAAGTTGCTGGCGCCAGAATCCTAATGGTTGTTTCTTCAAGACTTGTTTCCTGTATGAGCTGCGGCATGGGGCCGCAGTCATGGGTGCGCACGCCTTTTGGCGATGGAATGACGCACTGGAGTACGAGATCTAAAAATGAAGAAATCAACACTGGCTACAACCATGGCGTTAGCGGCTTCCTGCCTGTTGCCAACCTCTGCTCAAACTATCGATAGCAGCGAACAACCGGGCTCACCTGCTGCCATGCGGCCGTCCAAGCTGGACACGATTACCGTGCTGGGAACCCGGACCGAAACTTCCGTGCAGAACAGCCCTGCCTCCGTGTCCGTGATTGATCGGTATGAGATTGAGCGGCAGGCTCCCGAAAGCATCGCTGAATTGATTCGCGATGTGCCGGGGGTTGAGGTCGTGGATGCTTCGGCGGCCGGTATGAAGCGTATCCGCATTCGGGGCGAGTCCTCGCAGCGCGTGACCATTTTGGTTGACGGGCAGGAGATCACGGATCACAGCACATTTGGTACGCCCATCCTGGTGGACCCCGCCAACGTTGAGCGCATCGAGGTGATTCGAGGGCCAGCTTCAGTATTGCACGGCGCTAAGGCTATTGGGGGCGTTGTTAACATCATCACGCGGCGCGGGGGGGATGGGCCGATAGGGCTTGAAGTGGGCGGCACGTGGTATTCGGGCTCAAACGGCTGGCAGGGGTGGAGCGCTTTATCTGGCTCTGTGGGTGACTTTGATTACCGCCTGTCGGTCAGCGGTGATGACCACAATGATCGCAAGGTGCCCAAAGGGCAGTACACCCCCACCGGCAGGCTGGATGGCACTTCCTACAATAATCGGGATGTGTCGCTGCACCTGGGCTACACCTTGGGCGCTGAACGCAACCACCATATTGCGCTCAAGGTTAATCAGCACAAGCTGGAGACAGACAGCTGGACAAGCCCGTCGACCCTGCAGTATCCGATTACGGATTTCAATATCAGCCTTCCGAAACGGGACCTGACCAAGGTTGGGCTGTATTACGATGGCGAGAACCTGAGCCCGCTGGTGCGTAAAGTCCATGTGGACGCCTATTATCAGAAGGTGGACAGGCTGTTTTCCAATACCGTAACCATGCAGCCGCTTCCCATTATGAGCGTGGGGGTGAACTCCACCTCGGATGATCGCAATGTCAATTACGGCGGCACGGCGCAGGTTGACCTGCAGTTCTATCCTTCCCACTACACCATTGCCGGCGTGCAATATTTGATGGACGACTTGGACACGGCGAAGAACTCGACAACGAGTACGACCCGATCCATCCCAATGCAGCCACCGATGAAAACGGTGAGATATAACCCGCGTCGAGACCGCGCCTCCTTGCGCACGCTGTCGGCGTTTGTACAGGATGAGTGGTCAATTACAGACGACTTCAAACTCATAGGCGGCCTGCGCTATTACCATGTGAAATCCAGCCTGGATAAAAGCAGTCAGCCGATTGAAGCAGGCCGAGGGGGGAGCACTACTGACCGCTTGGTTAAGTCTTTGGGCATGACGTACACCGGCATCAGCAATACCACATTGCGGGCGTTGTATTCGGAAGGCTACATCATGCCCACATTGCTGCAGATGTTTACTGACACGACAGCAGGTAGTGGTTCCCCGACTCACGGTAATCCGGGACTTGCGCCCGAAACGTCACGTAATATCGAGATCGGCGCCCGTTACAGTGGGGGCGGTTTGGTACTGGATGCGACGGCTTTTTATACCAAGGCCAAGGACTACATCACCACACAGCCCTGCGTAGCAGGTATCTGCCCGGCTTCGGCGGGGGCTGGCGACTATGGTTATGTCAATGCCAACAGTGCAGATTCCTTTGGTTTGGAGCTGCTAGCCGAGTATGCGATACCCGGGTCATCGTTCACCCCTTACGCGTCGGGTGCTTGGATGCGGCGCGAGGTCAATGTGGGGCCGCTTTCCACCTACAACAGTGCGACACCCGCCCTCAGCGGCCGCCTGGGTTTACGCTATGACGATACCTGGGCCGGCAACGATATCTGGGCGGACCTTTACATGCGGGGTTCGACCCATTCGCTGCAGACGGTGCGCTCCAGTGCTGGGGTGGATTCCACCGACCGCTTGCCAGGATGGGCTAGTCTGAACCTTTCCGTGGGTGCTGAAAGCGGGCGAGATACCCGCCAGCAATTTGCGCTGCACTTCAACAATATTCTTGATAAGGAATATCGGGCGTCTCGAGACGAACTGCCAGGCACGGGTCGCAACGTCGTTCTGACGTATCAGGTGAAATTTTGAGGGAATGAGAGGAGAATCCAGCGGCTTGAATGGCCGCCGGATTTAAGGCCATAGGTGGGGCCGTCAGGCTTGTTCTGAGCCCATTTGCGATTGCAGGTAATTCTGCAAGCCGATTTTTTCGATCAGGCCAAGCTGCTTTTCCAGCCAATAGGCGTGATCTTCTTCGGTGTCGCGCAGTTGGGTCAGCAACATGTCGCGAGTGACATAGTCGCCGAGCTCCTCGCAGAGTGCCATGGCGGCCTTGAGGTTGTCGCGTACCTTGTATTCGACTTCGAGATCCTTGCGCAGCATTTCTTCGACGGTTTCACCCGGGGTGAACTCGTGCGGGCGCATGTCGGGCTTGCCTTCGAGGAAGAGGATGCGGCGCAGAATGTCGTCTGCGTGCTGAGTCTCTTCTTCCATTTCATGGTTGATACGTTCGTACAAGCGCTGGTAGCCCAGGTCTTCGTATTGACGAGAATGCACGAAGTACTGATCGCGCGCGGCGAGTTCGCCACGCAACAGTTCTACCAGGCACTCGATGACTTTGGGATTGCCTTGCATTTTAGTGGACTCCAGAAAAAATCTTATAGGGCAATGTTACTGCATCCCTACTGTGTAGGGCTTAATACCCCACCAAGAAGGGGTTGAAGCCGCCTTTTGTGAAGGGGGTTTCGTTCTTCATCAGCATGTCTAGCCCCAGGCTGCCAACATCGTCGGCGATGGGTTCCAGGCTGGCATTGCGTACTTGATACAGCACTTTCACCCAGTGGTTGCATTCGCTGCAGACTTCGGCCTTGACGGTGGCATCGGCGGTTTCGGCACTACGGTAGCTGATGCCTTTGGTAGAGCCGCAGCACAGGCACTTGATGCGAACTTCATTCCATTGCGTGGCACAGCAACTGCAACTGGCGTAACGCACGTTTTCAATGTCGCGCAACCCGATGACGGACGAGGTGGCAGGACGACCGCCACAGGCAGGGCATACGCCCGTCGCCACTGGGCGCAGCGCTTCCACAGGTAAGCCCGCCGCAAGTTGCGACAGGTGCACCTGCACCGCCGCTGCGGCTAACAGGTGGGGGGCAATGCTATCTGCTGGAATGGTGTCGGCAAGCACGTTGGCCAGCAGCCAGCTGCGGTCTTCGTGGGACGCATCGAGGACGGCTTCCAGAGCCTGACGGGCGGGCTCTGGCATGGCGAGCGCCTGGGCGGCTTTGCAGAGCGCTTGAAGGCAGTCATGCAAAGATGCATCGTGAGCCAGGGAGGCGCGATTGATCAGCGGAAGGCCGCTTTCTACGGCCTGGCTGATCTGTTCTGCTCGGATGGGTGCCGGCGCGTGCTGCTGTACCAGTTCTGCCTGAATGCTGGCCAGATCGGCCAGAAACTCCAGATAGGCGGCGAGATCGCTGCTTTGCGCCAGAAAGCGCAGGCGTTCAGCTCGCTGTGTGAACTGTTGCACTGGCTCCTGGCGCAGCACGAACGGCGTCTTGGCGACGCCGCCGGTGATGAAAGAAGGGTCGGGCTGTATTGGTGTGTTCTTTCCCATGACAGTGCTCATTCCCTGCCGGACTCTGCGGCGGCATCACGGCGGGCGAGTTCGCGCAGCCATTTACGGTGGTGGCGGTATGCCCAGCCACCCGTGACCGTGCCACGTGTCATGGCGCGAATCGTGCCGCGTGTCCAAATGGCTGCATAGACGTGTGCCAGCACAACGAGGAAACAGCCCAATGCGGCAATGGCATGCACTACAACGGCAATGCGTTGTACTGGAATGGACACGATGCCGGAGAACTGCTCTTCCCAGATCATGATGCCGGTGACGACCAGAAGCAAGATGAGAATACTCATGGCCCAAAAAACGACTTTTTGGCCGATGTTGTACTTACCGACTTCCGGCAAATTGTCGCCATTGCCCCGGACGACGTCGCCGATTTTTTTGCCCCATTCCACGTCTTCCCGTCGCAACACGTTCAAGCGCCACATTTGCAAGAACATACCCAGAAAGCTGACGACCAGCACCACGCCGATCCAGGGGTGGATCCAGCGCGTGATCTGGCCGCCGCCAAACAGGTTGGTGAGCCAGTACAGCGACGGGTGAAAGAAGGCAAAGCCGCTGAATAGCAGTGCGAACATGCACAGAGCGGTGAGCCAGTGGTTGCAGCGCGTAAAGCCCCGGTACCGCATTAACAATACCGGTTTGCGGCTGACCAGTTCATCACCCGAAGCGGAATGAACTCGCTTGTTTTCGGTTTTGAGCGTAGCGGCCATTATTGCTCCTTTTCGGATTCGCGTGCCGGGGTTTGGCTAGCTGAGTCGACCAAGTCTTGTGCGGCTTCTTCTTCCTGCTCGCTGACCCTGTTGGCTCGCGCGATAAGGCCGTGCAACACGGCGCCTGCCGTCGCGATGCCCGCCGCAACCAAGCCTGCCTTCTTGGCGGGGCCTTTCCAGAATTCCACCGCGGGTGAGATTTCTGGGTTGTCGGGCAACCCGGCGTACAACGAAGGTTTGTCGCGGTGGTGCAGAACATAGCGGACATGGGTGCCGCCCACCCCTTCGGGGTTATACAGCCCGGCGTTCTCGTAGCCGCGTTCCTTGAGGTCTTCTACTCGCTCAGCCGCCAGCGCGTCCATTTCTTCTTCGGTGCCGAAACTGATGCACTCGGTGGGGCAGGCTTTAGCACAGGCTGGGCCTTGGCCGACCGCGACGCGATCTGAGCACAGCGTACATTTCTTGGCGACCTGCGCGGTTTTGTGGATGCGGGGGATGTCGAAGGGGCACCCCTTGACGCAATAACCACAGCCAATGCAGTTTTCAGAAATGAAATCGACAATGCCATTGGAGTACTGCACGATGGCGCCGGGGGCCGGGCAAGCCTTGAGACAGCCCGGGTCGACGCAGTGCATACAGCCATCTTTGCGAATCAGCCATTCCAGGTCGCCGGTTTCAGGGTCTTCGTACTCCGTGAAACGCATCAGGGTGAACATGTCCGGCGTGAGATCGTGTGGGTTTTCATAGATCCCCACGTTCTCTTCCATCTCGGGCTGGGTATCGTTCCACTCGATACAGGCCGACTGGCAAGCTTTGCAGCCTATGCATTTAGACACGTCGATCAGTTTGACGACTGGAGTCAGTTGGCGCGTGGGCGGCGGCACGTTGGCCGTCGCCGAGGCGCGCACGACGTCAGTGGCGTTCAAGTTGGACGCCATGGGTTGCACCGGCGGGTTGGACGCCGCCGTGCGGGGTTCGGGAGCCTGAGGGTTGCTCATGTGGTCAGCCTCCTGATATCGGCCTCGCTGGCCGGTTCAATGTTGACGAGAAACACCTTGGATTCGGGGGTGTCGATGTTGGCGTCACCCGCGAACACAGTGAGGCTGTTCGCACCAAACCCTTTGCGTGCAGTGCCGGTAAAGCCCCAGTGAATAGGGACGCCGACTACATGGACGTCTTTGCCGTCACACACGAGCGGACGAATGCGCTTGGTGACGACGGCTTTCGCCCAGATCTCGCCGCGTTTATTCCAGACACGAACACGACTGCCCTTCTTGATGCCGCGCAAGGCCGCGAGCTCTTCGCTGATTTCCACGAAGAAGTCGGGCTGTAGCACCGAGTTGATGCGGTTGTGCTTGGTCCAGGTATGGAAGTGCTCGGTCAGGCGGTACGAGGTGCCCACGAAGGGGAACTCGTCGCTGGTGCCCAGCTGCTCCACGTCGCGTTCAAAGATGCGCCCCGCCGGGTTACCGCGCAACTTTTTGTTGAACGGGTTTTCAACCGGGCTTTCCCACGGTTCCATATGCGTGGGGAAGGGGCCGTCGCGTAGCAGCCTGCGTGCGAACAGTCGCGCCGTGCCTTCTTCCGTCATGATGAAGGGCATGACGACTTCCGGCTTGGCGGTAGGCGAGAAGTCCGGCACATCGTAGCCTTCCCAGCGCTCCTTGGAGGCATTCCATTCCATCAGCTTGCGGCGTGGGTCCCACGGCTTGCCTTGCAAGTCGGCGGACGCACGGTTGTACAAGATGCGGCGGTTGGCCGGCCAGGACCAGGTCCAGTTCAGATAAGTGCCGATGCCGCCTTCGTCGTGATTGTCGCGGCGGGCCATCATATTGCCGTCTTCCGTCCAGGAGCCCGCGTAAATCCAGCAGCCGGACATGGTGGACCCGTCGGCGCGCAATTCACCAAAGCCTGCGTGTTGCTCGCCTGCCTTACGCACCAACTTGCTTGGGTCGTTCAGGTCGTAGACGTTCTTCAACGCGCGGCCATTCATCTCGCGTGCCAGTTCGGCAGGCTTGGGGTTGGCCGGGTCGGCATATTCCCAGCTCAGATTAAGAATGGGCTCTGGGCAGACACCACCTTCCTTACGGTAGAGCTCCTGCACGCGGCGGAAGATACCGGCCATGATCCAAGTATCGTGCTTGGCTTCGCCCGGGGGCGTGGCGCCGGTCCAGTGCCATTGCAGCCAGCGACCCGAGTTCACCGTAGCGCCTTCGTCTTCGGCGAAACAGGTGGAGGGCAGCTCCAGCACCTCGGTCATGATTTCCGCCGGGTTTACATCGTTGTAAATGCCGTGGTTCTGCCAGAAAGCGGCGGTCTCGGTTTCGAGCGGGTCGATGGACACCAGCAGCTTGAGCTTGGACAAAGCATTGCTGAGTTTGGCCCGGTTGGGGAAGGCCATCAGGGGGTTGAAGCCCTGACAGAAGTACAGATTGACTTTGCCTTCCTCCATCATGGTCATGGTGCGCAGGATGTCGTAGTAAGGAACATCCAGTTTGGGCAGCCAGTCGTAACCAAAGTCATTTTCCGGCGTGGCAGCATCGCCCCACATCGACTTGAGGAAGCTCACGAAGAACTTGTCCGTGTGCTGCCAATAGCTGGTCTGGCCGGGGAAAAGCGGCGGGTTCTTGCGAGTGGACAGGTACGAGGCAAGATCCGGCTCGCTGTCCTTAGGCAAGGTCATATAGCCCGGAATCATGTTCGAGAGCAGACCGATATCGGTCAGCCCCTGAATGTTGGCGTGGCCGCGAAGCGCGTTCACACCGCCGCCGGGCAGGCCGATATTGCCCAGGATAAGCTGCAGCATGGCCATGCCGCGGATATTCTGAGCGCCCTTGGAGTGTTGGGTCCAGCCCAGCGCATAACAGGCCGTCATGACCTTATCTGTCGCCGAGGTTTCGCCAATCATTTCACAGATCTTCAGGAAACGGTCTTTGGGCGTGCCACAGATGTTTTCCACGAACTCAGGCGTATACGCCTCGACGTGTTGCTTGAGCAGGTTCCACACACAGCGCGGGTGTTCCAGCGTGGGGTCGGTCAGTGGTTGACCATTCTCGTCGAACTGGTATTCCCACTCTTCGGTGTTGAACGCGCGAGCGTCTTCATCGTAGCCGTTGAAAAGGCCATCCTTCCAGCCAAAGCCGTCCTTCACCAGATAACTGGCGTTGGTGTAGTGCTTGACGTATTCCCACTGCACCTTGCCGTGGGTAATGACGTAGCGAATGACACCCATCAGGAAGGTGATGTCGGAGCCCGGCCGGATCGGCGCGTAGTAATCAGACACCGCAGCCGTACGGTTAAAGCGCGGGTCAACGACAATCAGCTTCGCTTTATTGCGATGCTTGGCTTCAGTCACCCATTTAAAACCACAGGGGTGAGCTTCAGCAGCGTTACCGCCCATGACGATAACGAGGTCGGAGTTCTTAATGTCTGTCCAGGCGTTGGTCATAGCGCCACGGCCAAATGTCGGAGCCAAACTGGCCACCGTGGGACCGTGTCAGACGCGTGCCTGATTGTCGAATGGAAGAACGCCGAGTGCGCGAACAGTTTTGTAAGTCAGCCAGCCGTTTTCATTGGTGCCGCCGGAAGCTGCGAGGAAGCCCATTGAGGTCCAGCGGTTAACGGTGGTGCCGTCTGCGTTTTTCTCAATGAAGTTGGCGTCGCGATCGTCCTTGATATGGCGGGCGATCTTATCGAGGGCGAAATCCCAGCTGACTTCCTGCCATTCGTTGGAACCCGGTGCGCGGTAACGCGGCACCCGGGTACGAGTTTCGGAGTTAATGAATTCAGATAGCGCGGCGCCCTTGGGGCACAAGGTACCCTTGTTGGTCGGGTGGTCGGCATCCCCTTCAATATGGATGATGCGGGCCTTTTCGCCGGCGTTGACGTCGCCCTTGGAATACATGATGATCCCACAGGCGACCGAGCAATAGGTACAGATGTTGCGGGTTTCGGTGGTGGTTGTCAGCTTGAAGCTGCGAACCCCGGCAGCAGTTTGGGCTTCAGCCTCGCTGAAACCCAGCGCTGTCAATGACGTGGCCGCCGCGCCGGCACCTGCCAGCTTCAGGAAGCCTCGCCTTGAAAGGCGCGGGAAAGAGGTTTCTTTTTGCATATTTTATCGCGCAGTCTCTACAGACATGGATAGGTGAGCCAACTATGAAAAGTTCAGGCAAAAACCTTCCTATTGTAAGGTGTTTTGAATTTGACAGCGCTTAGCCGGAGGGCTTGCACATACCAATGCGTGCTGAATGAGTGCGGGAACCAAGGGGTTTTTCAGCTGTCATAAATTTTTACGACGACAGCCGTAGCGTTGCTGATACAGTGGTACGAAACCGTATCGATGAACCGATCTTTCCAAGGAGTGCGGAACAATGAGCAAGATTGATACTTTCAAAGCCAAAGGCGTGTTGGACGTTGACGGCAAGTCGTATGAAATCCATAGGCTCAGGGCGGTGGCTGATGCGGGTTTTGATGTCTCCAGCCTTCCCTACAGCTTGAAGATTCTGCTTGAGAACCTGCTGCGTACAGAGAACGGCACCGATATCACCGCCCAAGATATCGAAGCGCTGGCGGGCTGGGACCCTGCCTCGGCAACCAGCCGGGAAATCTCCTTTACGCCAGCGCGTGTGTTGCTGCAGGACTTCACCGGCGTGCCTGCGGTGGTCGACCTGGCCGCAATGCGCGAAGCCATGGAGCAGTTGGGCGGCGATGCCAATCGGATCAACCCGCTGGCTCCTGTAGAACTGGTGATTGACCACTCTGTAATTGTCGATGCGTTCGGCAACGAACAAGCCTTTGCGCGTAACGTTGAAATTGAGTATGAGCGCAATATGGAGCGTTACCAGTTCCTGCGCTGGGGCCAGACGGCCTTTAACGATTTCAAGGTAGTGCCGCCGGGCACCGGCATTGTTCACCAAGTTAATTTGGAACACCTCTCAAGGGTGGTGTTCACCCAAGAAAAGGATGGCGTAGTTGCCGCCTACCCGGACTCTTGCGTCGGTACCGACTCGCACACGCCCATGGTTAACGGCCTGGGCATCGTGGCTTGGGGGGTGGGCGGCATTGAGGCCGAAGCCGCCATGCTGGGGCAACCTATTTCCATGTTGATCCCCGACGTTGTCGGTTTCAAGCTCACCGGTTCGCTGCCGGAAGGCTCGACAGCCACGGACTTGGTATTGACCATTACCGAAATGTTGCGCGAGCATCGTGTGGTGGGCAAATTTGTTGAGTTCTACGGGCCGGGCGTGTCGGCCGTTCCCCTGGCCAACCGCGCCACCATCGGTAATATGAGCCCGGAGTACGGCTCTACATTGGCTATCTTCCCGATTGATGATGTCACCCTGCGCTATATGGCCTTGACAGGTCGTTCACAGGAACAGATCGCTCTGGTTGAAGCTTACGCCAAGGAACAGGGGTTGTGGCACGACCCGCAGGCAGAGCCTCGCTATACCGAAACGCTTGAACTCGACCTTTCCACCGTTGTGCCCTCTATTGCCGGACCGAAGCGTCCTCAAGATCGTATCCCGCTGGCCGATTCGAAAAAAGCCTTCCGCAACAGCTTGTCCGCGTTGATCAGCGAGGCGCCGAAACCGCTTAAAGGGTATGACGCAGCGGTGGAAGGCACTTTCCCGGCGTCTGATGCACCCTCGCACGAACAGCCTGCCAAGGTTTCCGCCGCACCCAATGAGTATCTGGAAGCCAGCCCCAGTGATGCACTGGACGGTAATGCCGTGGCGGCAACCAAGCCACGCGAACCCATTACCATTACGCTGGCGGATGGCACGAACTGCAGCATTGACCATGGCGCCGTGGTGATTGCGGCCATCACATCGTGTACCAACACGTCCAATCCGGAAGTCATGATGGCGGCGGCCTTGTTAGCCAAGAACGCCGTCGAGAAAGGGCTGGAGCGCAAGCCCTGGGTCAAGACCAGCTTGGCTCCGGGTTCGAGAGTGGTGACTGACTACTACGAACGCGCCGGGTTGACGCCTTACTTGGAAGCATTGGGTTTTAACTTGGTCGGCTACGGCTGCACCACATGTATCGGTAACTCTGGTCCGCTGATTCCTGAAGTCAGTCAGGCCATTAATGAATACGATCTGGCTGTGACTTCGGTCCTGTCGGGTAATCGTAACTTCGAGGGCCGCATTCACGCCGAAGTCAAAATGAATTACCTGATGTCCCCGCCGCTGGTCGTCGCGTACGCCCTGGCGGGCTCAATGGATATTGATCTGTATAACGAGCCGTTGGGCACTGGGAAAGACGGTCAGCCGGTGTATCTCAAGGATATCTGGCCGACGGCAGCCGAGGTGGCGGCAGTGGTTCAGGCTTCTATTGCTTCCGAGATGTATACCTCGGGCTATGCAGATGTCTTTGCGGGCGATGAACGCTGGCGCTCCCTGCCCACGCCGGAAGGTGCGCTGTTCGACTGGGATGAGTCTTCGACCTATGTGCGCAAGCCGCCGTACTTCGTTGATATGCCCCGCCAGCCGCAGCCTGTGGGCGACATTCTCGGGGCCAGGGTGTTGGCCAAGCTGGGTGATTCTGTCACGACTGACCACATCAGCCCGGCCGGCTCCATTGCGCCAAACTCGCCTGCGGCCCAGTACCTGATCAGCCATGGTGTTGAACCCAAGAACTTCAACTCTTATGGTTCGCGGCGCGGCAACCACGAGGTAATGATTCGCGGTACCTTTGCCAACGTGCGTTTGCGTAACCAGCTTGCACCGGGCACCGAAGGGGGGTTCACCCGCGACTTTACCCAGGCAGGCGGCCCGGTGAGTTCCATTTTCGATGCCTCTCGCAACTATCTGGAGTCAGGCACGCCGTTGGTTATTCTGGCCGGTAAGGAATATGGCTCGGGTTCGTCACGCGACTGGGCGGCCAAGGGTACGGTCTTGCTGGGTGTGCGTGCCGTCATTGCGGAATCGTTCGAGCGCATTCACCGTTCCAACCTGTTGGGCATGGGTGTGCTGCCGTTGCAGTTCAAGGACGGTCAGAATGCCGACAGCTTGGGCCTCACCGGTGAAGAAACCTTCGACATTATGGGCGTTACGCAGTTAAATGCGTCCGACACGGTGAAAACCGTCAAGGTCAGGGCGGGTGCGGTCGAGTTTGAAGCGTTACTACGCATAGACACGCCTAGCGAGGCGGCTTACTACCGCCATGGCGGCATTATGCAATACGTGTTGCGCAGCTTGCTGAACTAAACACCGCAACCATTGCTGTTGAAGGCCTCGCTGGCGCTACTGTATATGAGCGCCGGCGGGGCTTTATTTTTCCAGTGCCTGGCTGAATAGGCCTTGCAGCGTCAGCTCATGGTCGAAACTGCCGTATTCGATGAAGCGCAGGGTCTGGGCGATGGTAAGCGGGTTATTCATGATGAAGGTGTGGCTGGTATGCAGCACAATATGGTCGGCCATGCCGTCCAGACGCGTGCTGGCTACCGATACCTTGCCATCGTTGGGGCCGCTGAAGGCGGCTGAAAGTATCGGGTTGGATGATACATCGCCCGCTATGATGCCCAGTTCGAAATCCGCGTAGCCCAAAGAGTTGGGCGTACTGTCCGGGGCCGTGCTCAATTGCTGCCCGGCTGGGCCGTTGACGAGTTCAAAGAGCGCATCGTTGCCATAGGCATCCACGAGCTCTGAACCATGGTTGGGGGGTGCCAGCATGACGACCCGGCCCAGATTGGCCGGACGTTGATCTTTCAGCCAAGCACGCAGGACAATGCCGCCCATGGAGTGGGTTACGAAATGGACGTTGGGGCTGTCTGCACAACGTGCAGCCGCCACGGCAACCGAGTCGATCAATTGCTCGATGGGCGCGCGCGTAGAAGGGTAGCCGTCATTCACCACCTTAAAGCCGGAACTCTCCAACACTTCTTCCATCAATAGTAAAGAGGCTTCCGTGCGGGCCAGGCCATGCAGCAGCACAACGCAATCCTGAGCGGCAGCAATGGGGGACAATATGGCAAGAAGAAGGGCTGTCAGGGTGTGGCGCATCGAGTTTTCAGGCTACAAATAGAAGGGTCAGACATAATGTGGCTGTGCAGTACTGGGCGCCGAATGCGACCCATATTGCCAATTCAATCATGATACAAGCCAGAATAAGTATGGAAGTGCCAGAAGGAAGTCGGGTTGTGTCACAACCTTCCCAGCAGTCTGTCAGCCGTGAAATAGAGGTCGACACTGGTGTCTAGCGTTTTATCCGGTGTGGTGTGGATGCGGGCAGTGGTGGTTCGGTTCGCCACTGCACTTTCGGGCGTCGGCCTGCTGCTTGGAACTTTGTTTTTCGCAGCCTCTCTTACGCCTACGCTAGTCCCCCGCACCTATGTCCTGCAAGGGCTGTTGGCGGGTATTAGTTTTGCCACAGGCTATGGGCTAGGGGTCATGTGGCGCTGGTTGTGGGCGTACATGGAGCTCCCCGAGCCTGGCGCGCATATGCGGCGCAGTGTCAATATGGCTGTGTTTGGCTCTTGCATGGTGGTGGCGGGGCTCTTTCTATGGCAGGCGGCGGATTGGCAAAACTCCATACGTGTGCTGATGGAGATGGAACCGGTAGATAGCGCCCACCCGCTGAAAGTCTGCATTCTTGCAATTGCGACGTTTGTTGTGCTGCTGGGGCTGGCCCGCTTGTTCGGGCGCGTGGCGGATGCCGTCTCGCAGCGTTCACATCGCTATGTGCCGCGTCGCCTTGCTAATGTGCTAGGCCTGGCTGTCGCCGCCTTTCTATTCTGGTCGTTGGCCAGTGGGGTGTTCTTCAGGGGGGTACTGTTGATGATGGATTCGTCCTATCGGCAGCACGATGCCCTGATAGAGCCCAGTCGGCCCAGGCCTGAGTCGCCTTATCGTAGCGGCAGTGAAGCATCATTAATGAAATGGGGCGAGCTGGGGCGCGCAGGGCGTGAATTCATCGCTTCCGGGCCTTCAGCGGCCGATATCTCCACCTTTACCGGGCGCCCTGCGCTGGAACCCATTCGGGTCTATGCCGGGCTACGTGCGGCGGAAAGCCCCCAGCAACGGGCACGGTTGGCGTTGCGGGAACTCATACGAATGAACGCCTTTGAACGCTCCGTGTTGGTTGTGATCACGCCGACAGGCACGGGTTGGGTCGACCCGGCAGCGATGGACCCGTTGGAATACCTGCACGATGGCGATGTGGCCAGCGTGGCGGTGCAATACTCTTATCTTTCCAGTCCTCTTTCTCTCATCGTAGAGCCGGAGTACGGCGTCGATGTCGCGCGTGCCTTGTTTGTGGAAATTTATGAGTACTGGACGCGTATGCCCAAAGACAAGCGCCCGCGTCTTTACTTACATGGCTTGAGCCTGGGTACTTACAACTCTGAACGGTCTGCGCAGCTGTTCGAGATGATTGCGGACCCAATAGATGGCGCTGTATGGAGTGGGCCAACGTTTCAGAACTGGCTGTGGCGTTCCGTCACCGTCGAGCGTAACGAGGACAGCCCGGCTTGGTTGCCGGAGTTTCATGATGGGTCTTTGATTCGTTTCATGAATCAGGACGGCAGTACGGTGCACGATGGCACCCCTTGGGGGCCGATACGTGTGGTGTATCTGCAGTACGCCAGCGACCCTGTGACGTTTTTCGACCCAAAAGGTTTTTATCGCCCACCGGCGTGGATGGTGGGGGAGCGCGGCCCGGATGTCTCGCCTGAGCTGCGCTGGTACCCGATTGTCACGATGCTGCAGCTGGCATTAGATATGTTGCTGGCGGGAACCACGCCCATGGGCTACGGCCATGTGTTCGCCCCCGAGCATTATTTGCCGGCCTGGGTAGAGGTGACGGCTCCTCAGGGCTGGACGGCGGAGTCGTTGGCTGCCTTAAGCCGCCACCTCAGCGACTCCATGGCCCGCGCCCTGTCGGAAGAGCCGGACGAAGAAACGGCTTTTGCTAACCGGGGCGGGTAAGTTATTTCGCGAACAGTTGCCCCATGTCCTTGAACGCCTTGAATTCCAAGGCGTTGCCGCAAGGGTCGAGCAGGAACATGGTGGCCTGTTCGCCGACCTGCCCTTTAAAACGGACATAGGGCTCAATCACAAACTGGGTGCCAAACGACTTCAGGCGTTCAGCCAGCGCCTCCCATTCCTCCCAACTCAATACGATGCCAAAGTGGGGCACGGGCACATCATGACCGTCGACGGCATTGGTACCCGCTTGCTCCTGATAGGGCATTTTTGGGTGCTCATGAATGACCAGTTGGTGACCATAGAAGTTGAAATCCACCCAGTGCTCTGAGGAACGGCCTTCTTCCAGGCCGAACACTTCGCCATAGAAGCGGCGTGCAGCTGGCAAATCGTGAACGGGAATCGCCAGATGAAAAGGGGAGAGACTCATGATGATAGTTCCTGTATTCGTGCGGATTTCGTTTTAGCGGCCGACAGCGTAGCCCTGCATGCCGCGGGGATTAGCACCTGCTTTAAGAATAATACGGCCTTCCCTGTCACGTTCGCGACTGCAAGCAGCCATGCGGCTTTCCGACCAAGGGTCGCCTACTTTGACTTCATGGCCAGCTGCTTGCAGGGCGTCAATGGTTTCCTCTGGAAAGCGTGATTCCAGGGAGATGCGATTCAATGTCGTCTTACGCGGCCAGAATGAAGCGGGGAAGTGATCCACATGCCAGGCGGGCGCGTCGATGGCTTCCTGCAGGTTCATGCCATGGACGATGTGGCGCAGGAAGAAGGAAAGTGACCATTGATCCTGCTGGTCGCCGCCAGGGGTTCCGAACACCATGTAAGGTTCGCCATCGCGCAACGCCAGAGAAGGCGATAAGGTGGTGCAGGGGCGTACTTTGGGTGTAACGGTGTTGGGCAAGCCCTCATCCATCCAGGTCATTTGCAGGCGGGTGCTGATGGCAAAGCCCAGGGCGGGAATTGCCGGGCTGGAGGACAGCCAGCCGCCTGATGGGGTGGCGGAAACCATGTTGCCGTCGCGGTCGATCACGTCGATATGGCAGGTGTCGCCCACAAAAACTTCTTTTTCAGCCCATTCCTGGACGGGAGGCAGGGCAGCGAACGTGGGTTCGCCAATGCCAAAACGGGCATCGGCAGTGAGTAGCGTACGTTCGGCCACTTGAAGATCTGGCAGGCGCGGACCCAGCCCCAAGGGGCGGCCCGGAAGTAGGGCGGCTGAGGCAGTGGCGCTTGTCAGGTTCCAGCGTGCACGCAAATATTCGTCGCTCAACAGCGCAGCTTGAGCTTGACTGTTGGCGTGTGGGGCGTCGCCATACCAGGCTAGACGGTCGGCCATGGCCAGTTTGGCTGCTTCGGTAATACGGTGGACAAAGCCGGCGGTATGCGGTGCGTGGTTTTCCAGTTCGGCATGGCGCAACATGCCCAGTTGCTGAAGAAAGACTGGGCCCTGGCTCCAGAAACCGCACTTGGCGACAGTGTAGCGGCCGTAGTCGAGAGTGAGCGCGTTTTCAATGCCTGCGCTCCACCCGGCCATATCTTCGTAGCGCAGTAAGCCGCTGTGCGACTCACCACTGCTGTCGCGGATTTTTTCATTGCGATAGTAGGCGTCAATCTCCTTGGCGACAAACCCCTGATACCAGCAGCGCAGGGCGGCATCGATGACTTCTGTACGAGTGCTGCCTTCTGCCTGTGCGGTACGCAGCACGCGCTCGTAGGTGTTGGCTAAGCCGGGCAGGCGGAATAGGGCGCCAGGGCGCGGGACTTTACCGCCGGGCAACCAGATGTCTGCCGAGCTTTGCCAGTGTTGGCGAAACAGATCTTGCACGGCATAAATGGCTTGCACGCCGCGTGCAACCAGCGGGAAACCGTTGCGCGCGTAGTCAATGGCGGGCGCCAGTACATCGGCCAGGGGCCAAGTGCCGTAGTCGCGCAACATGGTCAGCCAGCCGCCGAACGCGCCCGGTACAGTGGCGGGCAAGAGCCCGATGCCGGGCACTTGCTCAAAGCCTAAACGGCGAAAGGCTTCAACGGAAGCTTCTGCCGGTGCAGGGCCTTGTCCTGAAATGGCGCGAACCTTCTTGTCTTTCTCACTCCAGAGCAAAATAGGCACCTCACCCCCGGCGCCATTCAGATGCGGCTCAACGACTTGCAGCACAAAGCCCGCTGCAGCCGCTGCATCAAACGCATTGCCGCCGCGCTCCAGAACGCTCATAGCGGTCTGCGACGCCAGCCAGTGAGTGGATGAAGCAACACCGAACGTACCGGTGATTTCTGGTCGAGTAGTGAAATGAGTCATGATTTCCTTCTTTTGGGGTCTGTCCCCATTTCAGGTGTTTGTCAGGTTCAAGGGGTGGCGATGATGGGGTCTGTCCCTATTTCGGGGTCGGGGCGTTGTCCGTAGCGTTTGGCCAGCATGGCGCAGACCATGAGTTGGATTTGGTGGAAGATCATCAGGGGCAGCAGCAGGGTGCCCATGGAGGCGCCGCTGAATATGACTTGCGCCATGGGTACGCCGGTGGCCAGACTTTTTTTGGAACCTGCAAACAGAATGGTAATGCGGTCTTCAAGGCTGAAGCCTAGCTTTTTGGCCAGCAGGTGCACGATGAACAGGACGAGCGCCAGCAGCAGGCAGCATGCCAGGGTGAGGGTGAGCAGTTGCCAGAGCGGTAATTGATGCCATATTCCTTCTACAACGGCGCGGCTGAAGGCTGTGTAGATCACCAGATAGATGGAACCTTGGTCAACGAATTTCAGCCAGGCCTTGTTGCGATTCACCCAGTTCCCTATCCAGGGGCGGGAAACTTGGCCGGCAATAAAGGGAACTAGCAGTTGTAGTGTGATGTTGCCGATGGCCTCGCCCACAGGCATGCTTTGCACGGCGGTGCCCAGCATGAAGAGCACTAGAACAGGTGTGATGAAAATGCCCAGTAAGCTGGAGGTGGCTGCCGAGCAGATAGCCGCAGCTACGTTGCCGCGCGCAATCGAGGTAAAGGCGATGGCGGATTGAACCGTAGCGGGCAGAGCGCACAAGAACAGCATGCCAATGTAAAGTTCTGTGCCGATCATGGGCTCTAGCAAGGGCCTGAGCACCAGCCCGAGCGCCGGGAATAGCAAAAATGTGCAGGCGAATACCAGCCCGTGCAAGCGCCAGTGCGACAGGCCGCCGATAACAGCCTGGGTGGAGAGTTTGGCGCCGTGAAGGAAGAACAGCAGCCCGATGGCTAGATTGGTGAGGAGATCGCCCACTGGAACCGCAGCGCCCCGCACAGGTAGAACGCTGGCCATGACGACCAAGCCAATCAAGATAAGCGTGAAATTATCGGGTATGAAACGGGGACGCCGCATGGTGAAACCTGATGAGAGACAGAGGCGTACACTTTAGTATGCTCAAGTTTTACGTGCTAACGACATAGCGCACATGAATATCGCTGAAACGACAACCTCGAACCGTCTTCATTATCGAAGCGTGCCGGCGCTGCACGACTTGCCCCGCCCGGTGTATGCCCGGGTAGAGGACATCGCGCAGCCTAAGGCCACTCAGCCTCATAGCCACCCCTGGGTGCAGTTGTCGTATGCCAGCCGCGGCGTGTTGCAAATTCGTACTGCCGAGGGGTGGTTTCTGGCGCCGCCGCAATGGGCCATTCTTGTGCCGCCCAGTGTTGAACATGCGGTATTCAATTCACCCGGCACGGAAATGCGCAGTTTGTATATAGCCACCGATGCCCTTTCGGAGGTCGGTGACACGTGCCAAGTGTTGGCAGTGTCAGGCCTATTGCGCGAGATGATCCAGCACTTTTCTCAACTTCCCGCCGAATATGATGAAGATGGCGCCGAGGGCCGTTTGGTGAGCGTAATGCTTGATCTCGTTTGCGAGGCGCCCCGTGAGGCGTTTTCTCTGCCGTGGCCCGTGGAACCTAGATTACGAGATATCTGTAGCGCCATTCTTGAGTCTCCAGAGCGGCCTTTACGTATGGAGGAATGGAGCGCCCGCGCGGGTGTGTCGGTGCGTACGCTGGAGCGACAGTTCTTGCAGCAGACAGGTTTGAACTTACGGCGCTGGCGTTTGCGCGCCCGGCTGTTGCGTGCGTTACCACTGTTGGAACGCGGCGATAGTGTGACGGATGTGGCGCTGGATTGCGGTTATGAGTCCACATCGTCCTTCATCGCTGCGTTTCGCCAGTTCTTTGGTGTCACGCCGGGGCGTTTTACGCCTCAGGGTCCAAAGAAACAGGGTCGAAGTGGGTCATGACATCCAGCACGGCTTCCTGCTGCATGACCCTGCGCCGGGCTTCGGCTGCAATCTCGTGACCCGTGTGTATGGTCAGGTTGCCGTCCATTTCGAGGTCGACCTCAACCCAGATCATGTCGCCCATTTTGCGTGTTTTCAGGCCATGTATGCCCAGCACGCCAGGAGTGTCGAGTAACAGGGTGCGTATGCGCATCTCTGTTTCCGCGTCGACACTGCTGTCCATAAGGTCGTTGAAAGCTTCGATGAAAAATTTCCAACCCATGCGAGTGATCATCAGGCCGACAATCAACGCGGCAAGTGGGTCAGCCAGGGGGAACCCGGCCAGGCTGGCGCCGACGCCAATGGCCACCATCAACGAAGACGCGGCATCTGAGCGAGCATGCCACGCGTTGGCAACCAGCATGGTGGAGCGAACGCGTTCCCCCACACGCAGCAAATAGCGAAACAGCAGTTCCTTGGCCAGCAGGGTGAAAAGAGCAGCAAACAGCGCCACTTTGTGTACTGGCGGCAGTGCTTCGGGCGCTGTGAGTTTGGGGTGGCCCGACCACAACATACTCACCCCAACAATGATGAGCAGGACGCCAATCGCCAGTGAGGCGGCTGTTTCAAAGCGGTGGTGCCCGTAGGGATGCTGGTCGTCAGGCGCTTTGGCGCTGTGTTTGTTCGCAACCAGGACGATGAAATCGGACAGCAAGTCCGACAGCGAGTGAATGGCATCTGCGACCAGCGCGGCCGAATTGGCCAGTACGCCAATGAAAAACTGAGCGATGGATAGCAGAGTATTGACAGCCACGCTCACCAGAGTGCTGCGTAATGCGGCGGCCTGGCGCTCGCCGGCGCCAGGCCCCTGATCACTTTGCAGCGGGAGCGGACCTTTTGGTATTGGCATACCAGCCTAGGTCAACTGACACGCATGCCCGGCTGAGCGCCAGGCCAAGGGTGCAGAACATAAATGCCAGGGTTGGCTTTTTCGTCAGCATGGCTGGCTGCCAGCACCATCCCTTCAGACACCCCAAAGCGCATCTTGCGAGGCGCGAGGTTGGCCACCATTACAGTGAGCTTATCGACGAGATCGGCAGGCTGATAGCTGGCCTTGATACCCGAAAAAACCTGGCGATGGCGGCCTTCGCCGACATCCAGGGTGAGGCGCAGCAGCTTGTCCGAGCCTTCGACTTCCTCGGCGGCCACAATGCGGGCGATGCGCAGGTCAATTTTGGCGAAATCCTTGATGTCGATGGTGTCGGAAATGGCTTCGCCCCCCGGTGTTACGACGGGTTCGGCTGGCGGCTCGAAAAGCTGGTCGAGCATGGCGGGGTCGACGCGCTGCATCAGGTGTTTGAACGGGGCGACGGTAGTGGGGAGTACTGCGGCATCGCTCCACTGGTAATTGCGGCTTTCACCGAAAAGTTCCTGAGCGACACGCTCGGTGAGCACCGGTAGAACAGGCGTCAACATAACGGACAAGGCTTTGAAACCCGCCAAGGCCCGTGAACAGATGTCTTGCAGCTTGGCGCGAGTGGCGTCGTCGGCCGTTTGAATGCCTTTGGCCAGTACCCACGGTTGTGCGGCGTCAAAAGCCTGATTGATGAGATCGGCCTGCGCCATGATGCGGCGGATGGCGCGGCCATATTCACGGTATTCGAAATCGGCTCGCACCTGTTCGGCCACCGCTGCGAATTCGTCCTGCATGGCCTGGGTGTCGCCCTGATACGCCAGTTTGCCGTCGAACAGCTTATTGATAAAGTTGGCGGCACGGCTGGCGATGTTTACATATTTGCCGATCAAGTCGCTGTTGACGCGAGCGACGAAGTCGTCCGGGTTGAAGTCGAGATCCTCAACATGGGAATTCAGCTTGGCAGTGATGTAGTAGCGCATCCACTCGGCGTTCATGCCGATTTCCAAGTAGCGCATTGGAGAAATGCCCGTGCCGCGGCTCTTGGACATTTTTTCGCCGCTGACGGTAATAAAGCCATGGACGTTCAGTGCATCGGGCGTCTTGAGGCCGGCGAACTTCAGCATGGCCGGCCAGAAGAGGGCGTGGAAATAAACAATATCCTTGCCGATAAAGTGAACTTGCTCCGTGTTGCTTTCAGGGTCGAGCAAAGCGTAGAAATCCAGTCCGGTTTTCTCGCAATAGGCTTTAAGCGATGCAAGATAGCCCACGGGCGCATCCAGCCAGACGTAAAAGTATTTGCCTGGTGCGTCGGGGATGGGAATACCAAAGTAAGGCTCGTCGCGCGAAATGTCCCAGTCAGCCAAATTGGCTTCAGTGTCGGCGTCGCCTACCCATTCCCGGGTTTTGGCCAGCACTTCCGGTTGCAGGCGCTTGTCGCCATTGGCATTGCTGCCCGCTGTCCACTCGCGCAGGAATTCGACACAGCGCGGGTCGGACAGGCGAAAGAAAAAGTGTTCGGAACTACGCAGAACCGGTGTGGCTTTGGTGAGGGTGGAGTATGGCTCGATCAGTTCTGTGGCGGCATAGGCTGTGCTGCAAACTTCGCATGCGTCGCCGTACTGGTCTTTCGCGTGGCACTTAGGGCATTCGCCTTTTACGTAGCGGTCGGGCAGGAACATGCCCTTGATTGGGTCGTAAAACTGTTCGATCTCTTTGGTGTAGATGAACCCGGCTTCTTTCAGCCGTCGGTAAATCCGTTGTGAGAGGTCTGTGTTTTCAGGCGAGTCAGTGGAGTGCCAGTGGTCGAAGGCAATATGAAAGCCGTTGAGATACTGGGGGCGTTCGGCCGCATAGCGGGCGACCAGTTCCTGGGGCGTTATTTTTTCGGCTTCCGCCTTAAGCATGATAGGTGCGCCGTGGGCGTCGTCCGCTCCGACGAAGTGCACCGTATGGCCCGCCATTCGCATGGACCGCACCCAGATGTCGGCCTGGATGTACTCCATGATGTGGCCGATATGGAAGGAGCCGTTAGCGTAAGGCAGGGCGGTGGTAACGAATAGGGTTCGGGACATATTGGCTGAAAAAAGGTCAAAAGACGAGAGACAAAGGACCAATTTTAGCCAAGCTGGCGCGGGGAGGGGGGATACCCCGGCCGGAACGCGGGGCAAGCGGAGTGAATAAGCGCACTCCCCTTATAGTGTGACGAACCGTGGAAGTTGGTTTTTCTTTGTAATACGGCGGGCCGCCAACAGCTGCCAGCCGTTAGCCAGACGTGTACGATTTCCCTGTATTCAGACGGTTTCGCAACGTTTTAAGGGATTTCGCGCATCTCGATGTCAGTGACGTCTTTGTTACGGAAGGACTGCTTGGGCTGGTAAGGGCGACGACGCTCTTCCCAGTAAGCCCGTACGCCGAAGGGGCGACCCTTGATGCGCGCCACTACGTACAGCAGGCCTACTGCAATAGCGGTAGAAACCATAAAAATGGCGGCCGCTATCATGCCGAAGATGGCCAAGACGAAAAACAGGATGCCGCGGATAATTTGATTAAATGTATTCATCGTATCGTTTGAGAAACCTTCTTGGGATAAAAGTTCCCCGATCCGGTATTCTTGAGCCCGTTCTGAACAGGAAACGTTTCTATGACTGTGAACCCCGACCGAGTTGCTGTTGCCCTGGAAAAGGTGTTGGACCCCAATACCCGCAAGGCGCTGGCCGTGAAGCCCGAAGACTGCGCCATTCGTATTGATGGGCAGCGCGTATCTTTAACTGTACCCCTGGGATACCCCGTACACAATGGCGACCCTGAATTATTGAAACGAATTGAAACTGCGTTGCGCGACGAAGGCATGGAGCCTGGCGATATCCGTCTGGCCACGAAGATTGCCTCGCACGCGGTACAGACGGGTCTGCGGCCCTTGCCCAATGTGCGCAACATCATTGCTGTGGCGTCCGGCAAGGGCGGTGTGGGTAAAAGCACGACCTCAGTCAACGTGGCACTAGCCCTTTCGCGTCAAGGTGCGCGCGTGGGTTTGTTGGATGCGGACATTTACGGCCCCAGTGTGCCGATTATGTTGGGCGTTTCCGAGCGTCCCGCCAATATCGACAACAAAATGATGGGCCCCGTGACAGGCCATGGCATTCAGGCTAACTCCATTGGCTTCCTGATTGATGAAGACGCCCCCGCCATCTGGCGTGGCCCCATGGTGGTGCAGGCCCTAACTCAATTGCTCGAACAGACCAAATGGGATGAACTGGACTACCTCATCATCGACATGCCTCCGGGTACCGGCGATATTGCGCTGACGATGTCACAGAAAGTGCCGCTGGTGGGCGCCATTATCGTCACCACGCCGCAAGACCTTGCTCTGGCCGATGCCAAGCGCGGCCTGCGCATGTTCCAGAAGGTGAATGTGCCGGTTCTGGGAATTGTTGAAAATATGTCCGTCCATGTGTGCTCGAATTGCGGTCATTCAGAGCCCATTTTCGGTGAGCATGGCGGGCGTGATATGGCCAGCCAATACCATGTACCTTGGTTGGGAGCGCTGCCACTGAAAATGAGCATTCGCAGCCAGACAGATTCCGGCACCCCGACCGTGGTGGCCGATCCCGACGGTGAGCCGGCCAAGGCTTATCACGCCATTGCACGCGCGCTGGCCGCGCAGGTGGCCACCCTGCCGCTGGATCGTTCCGCATTCACGCCTATGGTGGTGGCACGTAAGGTCTGATCCATGCTGCAGCGCGCCGCCTGCCTCCTTGTATTTCTGGGTGTGTCCACTGCGACGTGTGCGAATACCCGCCCGGAAGTCGTTATTGACCCGGGCGGCGTGCCGCCTGCCGCGCTGGCGGCAATTAATGGAGCCGTAGACGCGATTACCCGGCTGGCGGAAGACCAGGACGGGGGAGAGGTCGAGCGCCTGCGGCGGCGGGCGCATGACGCCACCGTTTCTGCTCTGGAAACCCAGGGGTATTTTTCGCCGGTAGTGACCCTTGAGGTTGGCCAGGACTACATGGGCGAGACCTGGGACATCATTATCGAGCCGGGGCCGCGCACTGATGTGCGCGACGTGGACCTGCGCTTTACGGGGCAAGTCGCTACGCCAGAGTTTGAAGACAGGCTGGATCGTGCACGAGGCGCGTGGCCTTTACGGGTCGGCGACCTGTTTATCAATGACCAATGGAGCAGCGCCAAGACGACGCTGCTCGATGAAATCAATACTCGCGATTTCTATTTTGCCCGCATCACGCATTCGCAGGCCACGATTGATGCCGAGGCGGCAAAGGCTGATCTGGCAGTGGAAATCGACAGCGGCCCGCGCGTGCGAATGGGGCCGATGAAAGTCCTGGGTTTGCGGCGAGTGCCTGCCAGCCTGATCGAGCGCTATGTGCGGTATTCCGAAGGAGATCCGTACGAGCAGGCGCTTCTGGACGATTGGCAACAGGCGCTGCAATCCACCCGGTTCTTTCGGGGCGCGTTTGTAACGCTCGATGCGGAAGGCTCCGACCGCCGTGACCTGCCCAATGGCGAAGTGGAACTTCCAGTGCGTGTGCAGGTATCCGAATCGCCCGCCCGCCGCTTTACCTCTTCGCTCGGGGTTGACAGCGATCACGGGGTAGGCGCAGAAGCTCTGTTTCAGCAGAATATATTTCTGGGCTTGCCGGTCGCGATAGAAACGGGCGCTGGCGTCAACAGGCATCACCAGCGGGCGTTTTTTGATGTGCATCTGCCGCCGACGATCAAGGGCTATCAGGACAGTTTCGGCTTACTCTACGAACATAATGATGTCGAAGGTGTCGACAATCAACGTTATGGCTTGGGCTGGAAGCGGCGTCAGGAAAGAAAAGGGGCGGGCGACAGCAGGGTTGAGTATGAAACCCAATGGGCGCTTGTGGCCGCGCATGACAGTACAAAAATTGATGGTGCCGAAAATTTCACGGTTCCGACTATGGTGGGGACTTGGCAATGGCTGCGGCGTGACGTCGATTCCAAGTACGACCCGCGCGAAGGGTTTTTGCTGGATTTTGGGGTGGGTGCGGGTGTAACTCTGGATAAAGGTGAACCTTTTTATCGCGCCAGCCTGCGCGGCCAGCAGTGGTGGACAGTGGGCCGCCGCGATGTTCTGACCTTGCGCGGCCAGGTGGGCAAAGTATGGTCCGATACAGAGCGCTTGCCACAGGATTTCGGCTACCGCGTTGGCGGCGCGCGTTCGGTCCGTGGTTATAAATACGACAGCATTGGCGTGCGGCGTGGTGATGCGACGTATGGCGCGCCCGCCATGGCTGTAGCTAGTCTGGAATATATTCATTACTTCAACGAACATTTGGGGCTGAGCACTTTCATTGATGCGGGCGACGCGGCGGAATCCTTTGGCGCCATGGATCTGCATCTGGGCTATGGAGTGGGCGCTGCCTTTGTGACGCCGGCTGGGCCGTTTTATCTTGACTTGGCTTGGGGGCAGAAAGACCGCCGTCTGCGCCTTCACTTTTCTCTGGGTATTGCATTCTGATGCGCGTGTTTCGCTGGCTGGGTCGCAGCACCATGGTTGCCGGTCCCCTGATCGTCATATTGGTCTTCGTGCTGGTGGCGTTCTTGATGTGGGTACTGGTGACAGCACCGGGAACGCGTTGGGCGCTAACCACCGCTATTGAGGCCATGGAGGGCGAAATACGGGGGGTAGAAGGCAGTATCTGGAACGGCCTGAAGGTTGAGGACGTATCGCTTGAGCTCCCTGGAGTGGCGCTGCGTCTTGAGCAACTGGAGCTTGAGGCGGATTGGCGCCGTTTGCTAGACCGGCAACTGCATGTGCGTACCCTGAGTGTGGACACGGCCTGGGTCGACCTCTACAGCGCACCAGAAGAACCCGAAGAAGATACGGCGAGCGAGCCGTTTTCTATGCCTAGCCTGCCGGTTGGCATCAGGGCTGACAATATCGCTTTTGCAGAACTCATTTTGACGCAGGATGGTAAGCCGCTGCCGGTGACCTTGCGTCGCTTTGCATCCGGGCTGGCGCTTGGCCCGGAGCATGGCCAATTATGGCTGCGGCAGTTGTCGGTGGACACCGACAGCCTTTCGGCGCAGCTAGAGGGTGAAGCGAATGTGCAGGCTCTGAGCCATCCGTGGCCGGGGGAGATCGACCTCGATGTGACGGTTAACGGGTTGAGGCCGGGTGCGCCCGTGTGCTTTCATCAAATGCTGCCTTCTCTGCCCGTCGCCCCAGAACATAAAAACATTCTTGCAGGGGTGTTGGCTGGCGTTGCTGCGGATGCATGCCCGTTGCAGCTTATGGCACAAGTTAAAGGGTCGCTGGACAGCGCCTCTCTCTCCTTGAAGGGGGGAGGTCAGGGCATGGCGCTGGATTTAAACGCCGAGCTTGCTCCGACGGCGGGCATGCCCCTGCGTCAGGCAGAAGTCGCTTTGGTGTTGCCGGATGGGTCTTCCCTGACAGGTAAGGCGGCTTGGGAAGCATTGAGTCATGAGTCGGCAGAACGCGTCGCGGGGGCGCCTAGTGGCACGGCGATCACATCCTTACTAAGGGGCGAGTTGGCGGCCGAGAAGTTGGATGTCGGTCATCTGGCGGGGGGAGCCATTCCGCTGGCGGTTCTGGGTTTTGATAGCCGGTTTGAATTGCAGTTGAATGCCGCCCAAGTGGTGCGCGATGTGGATTTCTCTCTGGAATTCCATGAGGGTTCGCGATGGAACGAGCAGGCCCTGTCTGGCCAAATGGCGGTGGCTGCGACTTTGCCTGCCTCTTTTTGGGGCACGCCGTCGCAGGTAGCGGGCGAGGGGCATGACGTCACGGTTGACGATGCGGCAGAGCACGACGCCAACGAGCACAGCGACACAAAGCATACGACCATAGAGCACGATGTAGCCGTCGTGCCGACGGCGCCGTTACTGCCGCCGGGAGTGTCCGAGCTGGCTTTGCATCGCCTGGACCTTGACATTACCCTGGGAGACAACCGCATTCACACCGAAGGAGGTCTGGGTGCTGCCGATAGCCGTCTGATGCTCGCCGTGCAGGCCGCACGGCTGGCGGACTTCTGGCCCGGGCTGCCCGGCGGCGTTCGCCTTGAAGGGCATGTGGCAGGCGGTGTCGCTCGCCATCATATTGATCTGCAAGGCCGCTATACGCAAGATGATGCGAGCAGTCAGGATTTAGGCCAGGCACCGGTGGCGCTGGTGCTGAAAGCTGATGGGGGCTGGGGGGGAGAGCCCGAAGGC
>NZ_JAZDRJ010000010.1:165807-177156 GCF_047501535.1 Achromobacter sp. F4_2707 | reverse complement strand
TGCGGCGGCATCAATTTCCTGACGGCTTGTTCTTTGAATTCTGGGCTGTAACTGGGCACTTCTTCACTCCGACCGCTCCCTCAAATATTAACGAAAAACGAGCGGACATCTATTGTGACGCAGGGGGCAGGTGCGAATACTGAATGTTGTGCATACCGCCCGGCAGTGGCCGCCGCTGGAAGGGTAAAGTCCGTTACGAAGAGTATGCCCGCCTTCAAAGGCGGGCATTGATAGGTGTTAATCTCTACGCTGGAGTTCAAGAGACTGCGGTTTGCGGCGATAAGCTGCTGAGCACTTCCCGAAAACTGTTTAACCCCGCCTCCAGGTTTTCGATAATTTCTTCTGCCAGCTCATCCGGTTCTGGCAGGTTGTCCAGGTCGGTTAGGCTCTTGTCTTTCAGCCAGAAGATATCGAGGCTGGTTTTGTCACGCGCCAGCAGTTCATCAGTCGTATATTTGCGCCACCGGCCGTCAGGGTTGTTTTCCGGGTGCCAGGTTTCCTGGCGTTCAGCTGGGTTTTTTGGGTTGTAGCATTCAATGAAGTCCGCCAAATCCTCGAAGCGCATTGGCTTTCTCTTCAAGGTGTGGTGAACGTTGGTACGGTAGTCGTAAAACCAAACCTCTTTCGTCCACGCATTGGGGCTAGCCGGTTGGTTATCGAAAAACAGCACGTTTGCTTTCACGCCCTGTGCGTAAAAAATGCCGGTCGGCAGACGCAAAATGGTGTGCAGCGTCGTGTTCTCAAGCAGCTTCTTGCGGATCGTTTCGCCAGCGCCGCCCTCAAACAGCACGTTGTCGGGCACTACCACGGCGGCCTTGCCCGTCGTTTTCAACATGCTACGAATATGCTGCACAAAGTTGAGTTGCTTGTTTGAGGTGGTGGCCCAGAAATCTTGCCGGTTGTAGGTCAGCTCGTCCGTTTCCTGCTCGCCTTCTTCATTGGTAAAACTCATGGAGCTTTTCTTGCCGAAGGGCGGGTTGGCAAGTACATAGTCCACGCTGATGGGGCTTGGCGCGATCAGCGCGTCGTTGGGGGAGACCAGACTCTCGCCGTCGATCTCGCCGATGTTATGCAAAAACATGTTCATCAAACACAAGCGGCGGGTGTTGGCGACGATTTCGTTGCCATAAAAAGTGCTGTGCTTCAAAAACTGCTTCTGTGCCTTATCGAGGTTGTAGTTTTCCGGATTGGTTAAAAAGTCGTAGGCCGCCAGAAAGAATCCGCCAGTGCCGCATGCCGGGTCGGCGATGGTTTTTCCCGGCTCCGGCCGCACGCACTCCACCATGGCGCGAATCAGAGCCCTGGGCGTGAAGTATTGCCCAGCGCCAGACTTGGTATCTTCCGCGTTCTTCTCCAGCAACCCTTCGTAGATATCACCCTTGATATCGGCACCCATCATGACCCACTGGGTGCTGTCGATCATGTCAATCAGCCGGTACAGCTTGGCGGGGTCCTGAATCTTGTTTTGAGCCTTGGTGAAAATCTGGCCCAGCATACCTTTCTGCTTGCCCAATTCACGCAGCAACTCCACATAAAGCACCTCCAGCTCGGCGCCTTTTTTGCTGGTCAGCGCCTGCCAGCTGTACTTTGTGGGGATGCCCACGTCACGGGAGTAAGGCGGCTTGGAATACTCATCCGCCATTTTCAGGAAGATCAGGTAAGTGAGCTGTTCCAGATAGTCGCCATAGCCCACGCCGTCGTCACGCAGGGTGGTGCAGAAGCTCCAGACTCTGGAGATGATGGAAGATCTGTTCATGTTTGACTGCCTTTTTTGCCGGGTATTGGCGGTACTGCCTGTCGGTTCGTTTTCTGTTGTTAATCAAAAAGATATATGGTCTTGTGAGCCTTAGGGTCTATGTAAACATTAAGTCGGCAACTTTACATATAGAACCTCATATGTAAAGTTGAGGCATTTAACCTTACACATGGGTTTTTTTGCCTCAAGTTAGGGCCTGTTCCTTCATGTCTCAGGCCGCAGTGCTTAGGCACTAAACAGAGATAGGTAACGATCAAAGACAAATACCCGGTTGCGTTGGTAGCCGGTAATTTCTTCTAGCATTCCGTCTTCAACCATTTTGTTGAGCAAGTTGGAGGCAGTTTGATGGCTAACCTCGAGCAGCGTACTGGCTTCGGTGGCGGTGATTGCCGGGCGTCGATATAGATGTCGCAGCAACCGTTGTACGTTCTCGGCACGCTTGCCATACGTGAAGGCCATGTGGTCCATCTCCTGACGAAGCGCCAGAATACCCTCAAAGGTTTGCTTGCCCTTACCCGCTGTTTGTATCACCGCCGACAGAAAAAACTTGATCCAGTGGATCATGTCGTGCGACACGCGCACCTGCATCAGCGCATCGTAGTAGCTGGCGCGGTTGCGTTCAAAAAAATCAGAGAGGTATAGCGACGGTTTCCTCAACAAGCCTTTGCTTACTAGGTAAAGGGCAATCATCAGGCGGCCAATGCGGCCATTACCATCCAGAAACGGGTGGATGGTTTCAAACTGGTAGTGGCTGATGGCAATGCGAATCAGATCTGGGACGTTGATGTTGTCGTTATGCCAGAACAACTCTAAATCACCCATTAGCTCGATGACTTCGCTTTGGTGCGGCGGAATAAAGGTGGCGTCCGCCAAACCACTGCCGCCGATCCAGTTCTGAGATGTGCGGAATTCGCCGGGCGTTTTATGCTCGCCGCGTACGCCCTGCATCAGTATTGCATGGGTGTGCTTTAACAGGCGGTTGGAAAGTGGCAGCCGCTGCAACTCGTCAACCGCCTCATTGATGGCCTGGATATAGTTCTGCACTTCCTGCCAGTCGTCACGCTTTTCCGGTGCTAGCTGGCTACTGTCCAGAACCGCTTCATTCATTTGTGTTTGCGTACCTTCAATACGCGACGAATTGTTGGCCTCCTTGGTAATGTGCATCTGAATAAACAAATCCACATCCGGCACGATCAGGGTAAAGGCATCCAGCTCCGCCAGTGCACGGGAAGCACGTTCCAGCAGCGTATTGATCTGCGGATCTTCCCAGCTCCACTCGCGGTTCACGGCTACGGGGCTAAAGCTTTTGTACTGGTACTGCTGCCGCCATTCACCAGCTTTGAAGGTTTCAAACTTCATGGGGGCGCTCTAGGCTTTGTTTTGTCATTAACATGTTATGCGTCCTGCTCCCCTATCCATTCATCAAACTTGCCGTCCTCGGATGCAGGTGTTGGATCCGCACTTTTTGACCTTATGCAAGTTGGCAGAGCTACAGTGCCTCCCATGACAAGTGCGTGTTGTCTGGGGAGGCCAGCAATACGAGAGACCTCACGCTTATCCGCCCATTCGCATGCAGACGAGATTACGCGCAAATCTTGCTCTGATGTCAGACGGAAGGAAACCCATGTGTTGCACTGAGAAAGAACTGTTGGCGAGATCTCTGACGGTCGCTGTGTGCTAAGCCATAACGCAAGTCCAAATTTACGGCCTTCTTTGGCGAGTCGCTCATACGCGAGCGAAGAAGGGCCAGAGTCACCATCGGGTACTGGCCGTAAGTAGTGGTGAGCTTCCTCGAGTACAAGAAGAGTGGTGGGGCTATTGCCTTGCCCGCGCCGAAAGAGTACTTGAGAATACAGTTCTAGCAATGAGCCGAGAACAAGCGGCATCAGGTCTTGTGGCACTTGCCGGAGATTCACCACGTGCACGCGCCACTGAGTATCCGCATTGCCAAAGATCTTGGCGACGAGGTGCTCACTCTCCGCTCGCATATCAAGGTCACCTCCATGTATAGGAGGGCCACCATCTACGTCTACAACTGCTCGAAGCATTTCATCGTCGATCAGACGATGAATCCGAGTGATAAGCGGCGAAACGTTGCTGTATGAAAAAGCGTCCCTTTTGAATGTATTTGGATTTCTATCCGGTGAGATACTGTGACTGTCTGCAATTAAGGCAGCCAAGGCCGCCATAGGTGGCCACTGGGCTGCTGTAGCAACTTGACCAGATCTCAGGGCGTTAATTGCAGAGATTGCTTGGTTTGCGCCATTCTGACGGCAGTCATCAAAAAGAACAGCGTTGTCTCCGTCTATGGACGCACCTCGCTCACCCGAGTGCCAATGAACGTACTTCAAGTTATCGATGGCAAACGATAACGCGGGCCGTTGTGTCTTTTCGCTTGGCAAAAGGAGTCGGTTGAGCCCCTGCCTACCGAGGGAGTAGTAAGGTATGCGATACCCTGGAATGCCATCGGTATCTTGACCAATAATCGTATGCTGATAGGCGCCATCGGGAAGCCTACATCCCATGTCACCCGCTGCTATCGCACTCTCGGATTTTCTGAATGCCCGGTCGTATTCTCCGTTTATGTCGAATATAACGATGCGGGAATTAGGCATATCTGCAAGCTGCTGTAATACAGCAGCGGTAAAGCAGCTTTTGCCTTGGCCAGAGCTGCCTAAGACGGCTACATGTTGCGCTAAGAGCCGGTTGAGCCCGGTTCTAACAATGTTTCCAGTTTTATACTCTGTACCAAGCATGATGGGACCGTTAGGCTCCGGTCCACCCAATACAATTTGCGATTCATTGTCTGTCAGGGGAAAGGCCTCGGCCCCCAAAGGGGGCGATGCCAAATTGTCGGATACGAATTCTCCAGCCTCTATCCAACCAATTACCGTGCCGTGTAAATGACGCAACGGCTGACTAGCCAGGCTTTGGTTGCTAGCAGCAGGGCGGTGAATCTCTTTGGGTTCTGAAAAATTAAGGCCTGAAATTCTGAGTACAAAAAGCCGGTAGCCGCCATCCAGGAGCAGCAAGCCACCAACCTCGCCTACCGGTGTAATACCTTGATAGTGGCTCGCCATTTGTCCCCGGTGGTGGTCGAGCAAGTTGAGTGTGACCTGGCTTCCATCAATTTGCACCACATAGCCAATTGCGGTTCTACTCAGCATCGTCACCACCACTCATAGCCTTTATTCTTTCTCTAAACTCCTGCTCGTTAAGATCGTAGAGCATAGGATCGGGCAGCAAATCGACCATGTGATTGAAGTATGCGGCTTCGCCTCCGCCCACAAACGTCAAGCGAGGTGATTTTAGCGCGAGAAGTCGCCTTACCTCGGGTTTAAGCCCCGCAAGCTCAGCTGGTTCTGTACCCATAAACTCTGGCAAGAAGGCTATGATTTGCAGCGTAGGGTTGAGCAGGGCTGAGCGCAAAAGACGATTGATATGATCATCGCCAAACGAATAGCCCGCCAGAATAATGCAGCTTTGTGGCTTGGCTAGAAAATCGGAAAAACGTCGGAACAGCTCGCCAGACAGAAAGCCTACTGTCTGTAGATACTTCGCTGCTCTGGGAAACACCATCAAAGTCTCATCTACTGCGTCTACGCCATCAATAATGGCTTTGAGTTTTGGCCAAACTTCAGATGAAGCCAGCTCTCGATACTCGCCATCTGTACATTGCCAAGTGAGTGAACCATGTAGTTTTGCTAGGTAGATGTCGTTGCAGCCAAACCTGGCCTCACCTTTGGCATTGATATTTCTGTACCCCAAATCAAAGGATTGAGGTGAGAAGGTGCGGTTATGGATTCCTACAAATCCGGTATGGGTGTGTATCCCAATTGACTCAGCCGCCCACTCGACAGCCAAGTCATAGTTTGTTGTAAACACCCAAGGGCTTGCTTGACCTGGCTGGCGTGCACCGACCAATCGTTGCAGCAGCTTTACGTGATAAGGGAAGCGGTCATATGCAGGTGGTTTTCCCCAAGCATTTGCATCAAGGACAGCCGCCTTAACTACGCACTTGAGTAAAGCTTCAATGTCTTTCTTAAAGATTTTTAAATTTCTGCTGCTTGCCAAGCGACGAGTCCAATCGAGCTTCGCCATTTCCAACTGGTCCAGAAGTGCTTCTATATTGGGCAGATTTCTGGGGTTGGCTGCTTCAAAACTGGCTAAAACGGCATCTTCTTGTGCGATAAAGCCACCATCTGCAAATCGCTTCGCAGTATCAGCATGATCGCGTATAAACTGCTTCCACAGTTGCATGATGGTCATGCCGCCGGAGGGAACGGACGCCCCTGCACCAAGCAGCACCGCAGTATTTTCCAGTCGTAGCATGGCGACCAGATGCGCCCGTAAATCCTGCTCGTTTAATTCAGTGTCACCACGTAGGCAGACAATGCTCATTTCACCTTCCTTGTATTGCTTGTTTTCTTTGCATTCCTTTCGGCTTGGATGCGGGCCAGCAGTTCGCTGGCTGGTTCTTCGCTGGGGTCTTGTGGTACTAGCTGGCCGGAGAAGGCTTTTTTCAGGATGGATTGGCGGAGGGCTTCGGCTTTAGCCAATTGGATATCTAACTCAGTAGTTAGAGTATCAATGTTAGTTAGGTTAGATTCAACAATATTAATAATCTCTTTCTGCTCAGCAACGGAGCAGACAGGAAGCTGGACCTTACTAAGTCCGGAACCTGTGAGGTGCTTAATAGTTGTTCCAGTAAAGTGCTTTACTACACGCTCAAGAGAAACCGCGTATGAAAAATAATAAAAAGCAAATTCTGGTAAGTACGATTGAGTAAATCTAACTCGGTGTAACGCTTTCTGAATAAAAAACTTGTCATTGTTGCTAGACCATACCGCGCACCTTCCTGGCTCGCCGCCTTCGCAGATCACTAAATCACCAAAGCGCAAAGAGTAGCGATCAACCTCAGATTCCTCAATTCTCATTGTTTTAAGTTCGTCAATCTCGAATGCGCCCCAGCGGACATTTATATTTCCTAAATATGGGCGCTCTTCGCCGATATTCTTCTTCCTGTCGAGCATCTTTCCAAGGACGTTTTCGTAAGCTATTAAGCCGAGTTCGGAAACAGTCCATTCTGCAGGTGTGTCAAAATCAGTAGTTGAAGCTGGTTTTATTTCTGACAGCTTGGAGGGCTTGCTCGGTTTTTTCCCTTCTTTACCTCCGTCCTCCCACGCTTTTACCGCAGCTTTCCATTTTTCCAGTTGTTGCTGGTAGCGGGCTTCGCGTTCCTGCTGGATGCGGGCGAGGAGTTGTTCGGGGGATTCCAGTTTGTGGGCGTTGTCTTTACGCCACTGAGCGGTGAGCTTGCCTTCAAAGGCGTGTTTGAGCACGGCCTGACGATAGACCTTGAGTTGCTCGCGGGCGGTTTTTAACGCGGCAATGCCGTTGTCCAGCTCGGAGAAAAGCTCTTCGATTTTGGCGACGATGCGTTTTTGTTCGTTAGATGGTGGAAGAGGGATAGGTAACAGGCCAAACGCTTTCCCCGACAGCTCAAGGAATGTTGTTCCGCTGGCTCTTTTTTCCGCAAGTTGTTTAGATGCTTTCAGATAGTAATAAACAAACTCATTAAAGATGCCTTGTTCTGGCACAAGATTTTTAAATCCTTGGTTCGTTGCCATAGGTTCTGTACTTATCACGACATAACCTATTGGAGCTCTCGATGAAAAATGCACACTTCCTGCAGGCATTACTCGAGCAGAACTGTTTTTCAATCCATCTTCTGTAATTGATTTGCTGCCTTTGCTGATTATTTTCTTGGTATGGCCTGTTAAGTCAGCAGGAGAAATCCAGTTGATATCTCCTCCCCAGTAGGTTGGCTCCTTTGTAGGAGGTGTCCCACCTCCTACAACTTCACCAAGATCTGAGATCGTTGCCCACGTCCAACTCTGAGGGATATCCCAAAGCACTTCTCTTTCCATCACGCCACTAACTCCCGATTCAGCTCATCAATCACCCAATCCATTTTGTCGCCAAACTGCTGATACATGCCCATCAATCCGCCTTGAGCATCAAAGGGCGTCATATCCAAATCATCCTTTTCGAAATGAAAGGAGCTGGCGATATGGTCGCGAATGGCGTGCAGCCATTGCATTTGCTGTTCGTTGAATTTTTCTGAGCTACCGGCGTGGTACTTCATGATCCAATCCTGAAAATTCTTTCTTACGGTGCTGCCAAAGGTGGTGATTGTATTGTCCAGCCCGCAGACACGGCGCACCAGTGCCACCAGCGCGGTAAGCTCGGTTAGGGGATTGTCGCCGCTATAGTTATCCAAGTGGGCGTAGGCTTGCCAGATGCGTAGCGGTGCCAGCTTCGGCCTGTCCTGTTTGAGCTTTTCCAACAGGGCTTTGACTTGCGGGTAGGTCACTTCGGCGCGTCGGGCCGGGGTTTTGAAATAGAGGGTAAGGGCATCAATTACTTCCACATGCTCATGTAGATAGTCCGAAAATTCCTGAGTGAGTGCTTTGGCGTTTTCGGTGGTTTCACCATCCCATTCGGCTTTGAGTACGGTATCCAAGTCGTCGTGGACGATGGTTTGTTCTTTGTCGCGGCGGATGGAGTCGATCAGCTCGATCAATTCGCCGTTAAACACCTTCGCGACTTCGCTGACCAGTTGTTGTTGGGCCTTGTTGCGTGCGTCATCACCGGGGTCGGTGCCGGCGGGCTGGCCCACGATTTCCAGTGCTTTCTGTTCTACCCGGTCGCCGTCGATGGCGTTGAAAAGTTCACCGACAATCACTAACAACGGAGTGCCGCCAGCCTTCTCGGCAATGCGGGCGCGCTCGTTGTCATCCAGTTGTTTGTCCAGTCGCGCCAGACGGCCGGCCAGCGATGAAACTGTGTCGCTATCGCTGGCGCCCATCATCACACCCATGGCCAAATCTTTCAGCGGCACGCTGGGCTTGGTGATAAGTGGTTGGCTGGCGGTTTTGACGGACTTGGTGACACCGACGGCATCCACGATAACATAGTGGGTTTTGGCGCTCTGGGCCGATGGGGTGACCTTTTGCAGGCTGTCTTTATCCAGTGTGCGGGTGCCGCGGCCCTTCATTTGCTCGAAGTAGTTTTTGCTTTTCACATCGCGCATGAACAGTAGGCACTCCAGCGCTTTGACATCGGTGCCGGTGGCGATCATGTCGACGGTGACGGCGATGCGCGGGTAGTAATCGTTACGAAATTGAGCGAGCACGGATTTTGGGTCTTCGCCTTTTTCAATCACCTTGCCGTCGGCATTGGTTTTGTCGTGGGCGGCACGGTAGGTGACCTTTTTGCAGAACTGGTTACTTTCCCCAAACTCCTCGCGCACAGTTTGAATAATGTCATCGGCGTGGCTGTCGGTTTTGGCAAAGATCAGCGTTTTGGGCACCTCTTTGCGGCCTGGGAAGATGGTGGGTAGTGCATCCTTGAAGCTGCGGATAACGGTGCGAATCTGGTCGGGGTTGACGATATCGCGGTCGAGCTGTTTGGCCGTGTAGGTTTCGTCTTCGTCCTGTGTTTCCCAGCGTTTCTTGCGGGTGGTGCGTTCCCGGCGTTCCACCAGTTGCTTCGCTTCTACCTTGCCGCCGTGCTTGGTCTTTTCGGTTTCGATAACAAAGATTTCGTTGCCGACGTTAACCCCATCGGCCACGGCTTTTTCGTGATTGTATTCACTAACAACATTTTTGCGGAAGAAACCGTAGGTGCGGTTATCTGGTGTGGCGGTTAAGCCCACCAAGTAGGCATCGAAGTATTCCAGCACCTGCCGCCACAGGTTGTAGATGGAGCGGTGGCATTCATCAATGATGATGACATCAAAAAATTCCGGTGGGATTTTCTCGTTATACACCACCGGCAGCGGTGTTTTGGGTTTGGTGAGCTGCTCAGCCGGGTTTTGTTCTTCCAGCGATTCATCCAGTGGCTCGTCTTTCAAAATGGAGTACATGCGCTGAATAGTGCTGATGTACACCTGGGCATCGGTGGGGACGTACTGGCTTTTCAGTCGCTGTACCGTATAGAGTTCGGTGAATTTGCGGTTATCGTCATTGGGCACGAAGGTCATGAATTCCTGTTCGGCCTGTTCTCCCAAGTTTTTGGTATCTACCAGGAACAGAATGCGATTGGCGCTGACCGGCTCGCGTAGCAGCCGATAACTGGCGGTAATAGCAGTAAAGGTTTTACCGGAACCGGTGGCCATCTGGATCAGAGCGCGGGGTTTGTCCTGCTTGAAGGATTCTTCAAGGTTGGTGATGGCGGTTATTTGGCAATCTCGCAGCCCGTCAGTGTTCAAAGGCGGGAAATCCTGTAGTCGACCGCGCAGGCTCTTCTTTCCCGCAAGCGATTCCTTAACCCATTTGCTGAGTGTTTCCGGGCGGTGGAAACTAAATACTTCGCGAGATCGTGGTTGTGGATCTGAACCATCTGTAAAACGCGTGATGACACCAGTGCTTTCATATACAAAGCGTAATGTTTGCGTATTGTTAACCCATTTCAACGTCGCGTTGGCATAGCCCTGGGACTGTTCTTCCACTGTGGTGATCTTCTCGCCCCATGTCTCAGGTTTAGCCTCCACGATACCCACGGCCTGCTTTTCCACGAACAGGACATAGTCAGCAGGTCCGACGTCGGTCTGATATTCGCGAACGGCAATACCGGTAGATGCTGAAAGGTTGATCTTGTTCTTGTCTTGAACCGCCCATCCGGCTTGTGTCAGTAAAGCATCTATCTGGTCGCGGGCTTTTTGTTCTGGTGTCTGATTTGCCATGTATCTGAGAGCTTTAAATCGTTGATCGACGCGTTAATGAGCGCTGGCGAAGGGCATGCTCTCTGCGTAGTAGCGACTTTATCCATATTGAAAATAGAGCTCGCCCGCTTCGGTTATTAAACATCACAGGATGACTGCAACATTTAAAAAACGTGTTTTTGCGGAGAAACACGTTTAATTACGGAAATGTTGATGTGACAAATTGATTCTATCCTAGCGATGCTAAGTATAGGGAGGCAGAAGATCAAAGGGGTCAAGGATATTCAAATATGCGCCGGTGCCGATGTGGCCTGAGGCGTGCCGTGCGACGGGGGGGATGAGGTAGTCTCAGCTCGCATACTGGAAATCTCAGTTTCCCTCTTTACAGCCCATTCTTGTGCTTCCCGCTTGCTGGGGGAAGGTAGCACTTGCGCGAATTACTTTCTCTAGGATTTCAGCACGCCAACCGTTCCCCGACTTTCTGAAGGATGCCATTTTGCGTAATCCCTTGCGTAAAAATTGCGTAAAAGATTAGCAAATAAAGCTTATATATGCTTGGGAAGGTTGATTTCTGAGTGCCTGCAGGCACGTACCACACACTATGAAAGTATGCGTATGTTTGCGTAAATTGATGGGTGTGGAGCGTATGAGGTGGTGCCCCCCCCGTGAGTCGAACACGGCACCAACGGATTATGAGTCCGCTGCTCTAACCAAGCATGAGCTAGAGGGGCACATCGGGCATTATAAGCTGCACGAAGTCCGCAATTATTGCATAAAGGTCGTCATATTGACTAGTCGTGCCCCATGCTGCAGTGGTATCTTCTGCTCAAAACAGGAGAAGCAGCATGCAGGGGTTGCGTTGTGG
>NZ_JAZDRJ010000010.1:0-165797 GCF_047501535.1 Achromobacter sp. F4_2707 | reverse complement strand
GGTCTTTAGCGTTGGCGCTGGCTGGAGCGCTGGCAAGTAAAGCCGTTGCAGCAACGAGTTCTGGTGAGCCAGAGCAGTCGGTTGAAATTGTTGAATTCCTTCCGCAAGGGCCGGTGTCCGGGGTGGAAGCCGTGCAGTTGCGGTTTGCAGGCTCGGTATCCGCTTTTGGCGATGCCGCTGCGGCGGCGCCGGTGGTGCTGGATTGTCAGGGTCGTGCGCCAAAGGGGCAGGGGCGCTGGCTGGATGATGCGCGCTGGACGTATATCTTTGAATCGACGCTACCTGCGGGGGTGAGTTGTGCCGCCAGCGCTAACCCCAGTTTTCGCGATCTTGCGGGGCGGCCGCTTCCCGCCGATTTGCGCTATGAATTCAATACTGGCGCGCCGTCAGTGGTGGATCTCCGTCCTTACCCAAGCACGACGATTGATGAAGAACAGGTCTTTATTCTCAACTTCGATGCAGCGGTGGATGCGGAAGGGGTCGCGCAGCAAAGCTACTGTGCGGTAGAAGGGTTGGGCGAGAGAATTCCAGTCCGGCAGCTGTCTAAGGTAGATGTTGAGTCGCTAATGAAGGCGGCGTATATGCCGCCACCTAGAACGCCGGAGCAGCTGGTGCTGCTGCAATGCGCCCGGGTCTTGCCGCCCGAGGCGCAGGTCAGGTTGGATGTGGGGGCGGGTATTCGTGCGTTGGAGCAACCGGTTGGTCTGCCGGGTTCTCAAGATGCACAGGTCTGGGAATACGAGGTACGCCCACCCTTTATGGCCACGCTGTCTTGCCAGCGCGAAAGGGCGGGGCAGCCTTGCCTGCCCATGACACCGCTCAGCGTCACGTTTTCTGCGCCCGTGGCGAGTGAGGCCTTGAAGGGCATCAGCCTAAGTGCGGGTGATCAGCAGTTCGATGTCGCGCCCGATACTTTCGAGAGTGATTTCCTAACCCATGTGAAGTTTCCTGGGCCGTTTCCGGCCAATACCTCCCTTACGCTGGCTCTGCCAGAAGATTTGCGCGACGATGCGGGGCGGTCGCTGGAAAACGCTGAGCGGTTTCCGCTTGAGTTTTCGGTCGCCGATTACCCGCCACTTGCAAAGTTCGCTTCCGGAACATTAGGGGTGATAGAACGCTTCGCCCATGGCCGCCCCGGCTCTGCGGGGCAGGAGCCGCCGGCGGTTCCGGTAACACTCAGGCATGTAGAAGCCGATGTGGCGCTGCGGGGCAAGGGGTGGTCGGCGGGCAAGGTCTCCAGCTTGCACAGTATCGACGATGCGCAGGTGCTGGCGTGGTATGCCCGTTTGAATCGGCTCGAAGGCGGGCGGTGGAGCCAGGAGCAAGTGCAGAATATTCTGGCGGGCCGCGCGCCCGGGCAGACCCAGCAAGATTGGGCGACGCTGACAGACTCTCGCGCTGTTTCTTTGTTGAAAGATGCACCCGACACAAAACACATGACGCTGCCAGGCGATACGGGAGGCGAATTCAGGCCTTTCGAAGTGGTCGGCGTGCCCTTGGAAGAGCCGGGTTTCCATGTTCTGGAAATTGAATCTCCGCGCCTCGGCGCCTCGCTGCTAGAAGACGCCTCGCCAATGTATGTGCGTACGGGCGTGCTGCTGACTAACTTATCCTTGCATGTGAAAAAGGGGATGGATGATCTCCTGGTGTGGGTGACGACGCTGGCCGACGCCCAGCCGGTGGCGGATGCTGAAATTTCTGTGCGGGATTGCAATGGCAAACTGCTGGCCAGCGGGCGTAGTGACGCTAAAGGCGTGTGGCACCATCTGGCACAGTTGGAGGAGCCGGATTACTGTCACAGCACCGATTTATACGGTCTGTTTATTTCCGCAAGTATTCCGGCGGAGCATCCTCAAGCATTCGGTGCGGCCGATTATTCCTTTGTGATGTCTGAATGGGATCGCGGTATTGAGAACTGGCGCTTCAATGTGCCTACGCGCTCTGGTACTGAGCCTGAGCTGTTGTCGCATACGGTGTTTGATCGCAGCCTGTTCAGGGCGGGTGAGACAGTGCGGATGAAGCACTATTTGCGCGAGGAAACCCGTGACGGTCTGCAAAACCCCACCGCAGCGCGCCCGGATCGCCTGATCATTGAGCACGAGGGCTCCTCTCAGAGTCATGAATTGCCGGTGCGCTGGAAGGAAACGGCCACAGGCGGCTTAATTGCGTTGAGCGAATTCGAGCTTCCAGAATCGGCTCGCCTGGGTTCCTATACCGTGCGTCTGGCTGACGAACAGCATGGTTGGTATGGCAGCACGGAATTCAAAGTAGAGGAATTCCGTCTTCCCATGCTGACTGGCCAACTGGTGGTTCGAGGCGGAGAAAGGCCCGACGTCTTGGTTGCACCCGATAAGCTGGCGGTTGATATGCAGTTGTCTTGGCTGTCCGGCGGTGCGGCACAAGGGCAGCAGGTAGAGCTGAGTGCCGTGGCGCAGTCGCGTTATGTCGCCATGGCCGACTATGAAGAGTACAGCTTCATGCCGCCATCCGAGCGCGACGAGGCCGGTACAAGGGTGAGCGATGCTGGTTGGCGGGCGGAAGACGAGGGTGTGCCGGGCCGGCAATTATTTGTGGATGGACGACGCTTTACGCTGGACGCTAATGGCATGGCGACGATAGACATTGATTCAGTCCCCATCGCTGAGCAGCCGGGCCGGTTTGTTTTCGAGGCGGCTTTTGCCGACCCTAATGGTGAAATTCAAACCCTATCGCAATCGGTCGATGTCTGGCCCAGCAGCGTGCAGGCTGGCATCAAGGTGGAAGGCTGGAACCAGGCCGGGCAGGACATTCCAGTCAGCATGATTGCTTTGGGCACCGATGCCAAGCCTCGCGCGGATGTGGAAATACAGTTGCAAGCCGTGCAGCGCAAAACCTATACGGTACGCAAGCGCATGGTCGGAGGCTTCTACCGTTATGACTCCCATACGGAATTCGAAGATGCCGGCACGGTGTGTACTGGCAAAACTAACACTGCTGGCGTACTGGAGTGTGCGGCGCGTTTTGAGCGCAGCGGCTCGTACGAACTGGTGGCTGTCGCGCAAGATGAACGAGGGCGGGTCTCGCGAGCCGCCGGCACCGTCTGGGTGTCGGGTGCGGGTGAGCTCTGGTTCGATGGTGCAGACGATGATCGTATCGATTTGATTCCCGCCAAACGGGAATGGGCGGTGGGGGAAGAGGCCGAATTCCAGGTGCGCATGCCGTTTAGAGAGGCACTGGCGCTGGTGAGCGTGGAGCGGGAGGGCGTGCTTTGGACTCAGCAGGTCAGGCTGGAAGGCAGGAGTCCCGTGGTCAGAATCCCTGTTTCCCAGGACTGGGGGCCGAACGCCTTTGTGTCTGTATTAGTGGTGCGGGGGCGCTTGTACGAACTGCCCTGGCAATCCTTTTTTGAATGGGGTTGGCGACAGCCGGGCAGTTGGCTGCGGGCTTGGAGCGAGAACCCCGAAGATATGAAGGTGACCAGCCAGATCGATTTGGCTAAGCCTGCATTCCGGCTGGGGTTGGCGGAATTGCGTTTGGCTGGCGAGGGCGACCGCTTAAAGGTGGAATTGACGCCGGACAATGAGGTAGTGCAAGTCAGGCAAGAGTCCACTGCGCGGCTGACGGTCAGCCTGCCGAATGGCAGGCCCGCCGCCCATGGCACCGTGGCCTTTGCTGTGGTGGATGAAGCCTTGCTTGAGCTGGCTCCGAATGATAGCTGGGCGCTGTACGAAGCTATGCATCCGCGTCGCAGCCTGAGTGTACGCACCGCAACCAGTCAAATGGAGGTTGTGGGGCGACGTCACTATGGGCGCAAGGCCGTTGCGGCAGGAGGGGGCGGGGGCAGTATGCCGACGCGTCAATTTTTCGACCCCTTAGTCGCTTGGCTGCCGGAGGTACAGCTTGACGCTAATGGCCAGGCGCAGGTGCGCTTTCGCATGAATGATTCGGTCAGCCGTTTCCGGCTGGTGGCGTTGGCCGATTATGGAGCGGGGTATTTTGGCAGCGCCCAGACTCAGGTGGTTACGCGCCAGGATATCCAACTGGTGTCAGGCCTGCCGCCTGTCGTACGCGAAGCCGATCGCTATCGGGCGCAAGTGACAGTGCGTAACGGAACTGAAGAAGAACGCGAGGTCATCGTCAGCGCTGCTCGCGGTGGTAACGGTCAACATGAAAGCCTGCCGGATCGTGAGCTGCGCCTGTCGCCAGGGGCCGCAGCCAGCGTCAGTTGGGATGTTCAGGCACCTGTTTTGGATTGGCCTGATGAAGAAGCACAGGTGGAATGGTTTTTTGAAGCCTCTGATAGCGCGATTTTCGACCGTGTGCGCGTCAACCAGCGTGTTGAACCCCGTCTGCCGACGACTACGGTACAGGCGACGTTACTGAGCCTGCTTACAGGTGAAACCACTGAAGTGCCGCTTGCCGCCCCGAGGCTTGCGCAACGTAGCGAGAAGGGCGCGGTTTTCGGTGGCGTCGCGGTCGATGTAGCTGGGTCGTTGGTGGGGAGTCTTGAAGGCGTGCGGGATTGGTGGCGGGCCTACCCCTATACCTGCCTTGAGCAAACCGCTTCGCAGGCCATTGCCTTGCAGGATGGCGAACGCTGGCGCAAGGTGGTGGATCGGCTGGCCACTCATATGGACGATGATGGCCTGTTGCGCTACTTCCCAGGCACGGGGCCGGGCAGTGAAGTGTTAACGGCCTATCTGGTGTCGGTGGTTGACGACGCCCACCAACTGGGGCTGGGTCTTCCATTGCCTTCTGAACTCTTGCAGCGCATGTTGGATGGCTTGCAGGCGTTTGCCGAAGGGCGGCTCACGCGTGAGACCCGCTGGACGGGGACGAGCCTGGATGCCCGCCGCCTGATGGCTATGGAGGCGCTGGCCCGGCATGGGAGGGTGAATGCCGCCATGCTGAGTAGTTTGTCGCAGGCGCCGCAGCAATGGCCGACTCCCGCTGTGGTGGATTGGCTGTCCGTGCTAACTCGTTTGCCGCAGCAACAAGGCTGGCAGAAAGAAATATTGCAGGCACGCCGTATTCTCGTGTCGCGCATGACGGTGTCGGGCGGCACCATGGTGTTTAGTGATACCAGTCTGAATGCGGCCCCCGGCTTGATGGCTACGCGTACCACCAGCCTGGCGCGCTTAATGCTGGCTGTTGCGCAAGAGCCCGAGTGGCATGATGACATGCCACGCATGGCGCAAGGGTTGCTGGCGTTGCAGCAGCAGGGCCGTTGGGCCATCACCACCGAAAACCTGTTGGGCGTTCTGGCTTTGGCGCGTTTTGCCGAACATTTCGAGCCTCAAGCCGCCAGCGGAACCTTGTCGGTTTCATCGGCTGAAGCGAAGGCGCAACTGGTTGTGCCGTCACCTGGGGAAACGGCCACGGCGCTGATGCAATGGCCGTCGCGTGATGCAGGTGCCTTACAGCTCAGCTACGAGGGTCAGGGCAGGGCATGGGCCGGGTTGCGGGCACAAGCAAGCATTGAGGCGGCCGACTCCCAAAATATGGGTTACCGAATTGAGCGGCGAGTGGTTCCCGTGCAGCGCCAGCAAGCTGATAGCTGGTCGCGTGGTGACATTTATCGGGTGGAAGTGGATATTCACGCCCGTGACGGGGCAACTTGGGTAGTGCTGAATGATCCTATCCCGGCGGGTGCCACGATTCTGGGCTCGGGGTCGGGCCGTGATTCCCGCCTTGCATTGTCAGAATCCGGCAGTGGGCGTTATCCGCCAACCTATGTGGAGCGTACGGCGACAGCGTATCGCGCTTATTTTGATTACTTGCCGGCGGGGCGGGTGACGGTGGTATACACCGTCAGGCTGAATGCTACAGGCAGTTTTTCTCTGCCGCCCACGCGGGTAGAAGCGCTGTATCAGCCCGATCTTTTCGGGAGTCTGCCGAATCCCGGCGGTATCAAGGTGGAGTTTTGGGGGCTTTGATGGCGTTGCCCCGCGTTAAGCAGCCGCTATGGGTTCAGCGCTGTTTCCAACGAGCGGCGCGGCGACACGCCGCTCACCCGTCCGTGATTCAGCGGTGGTTCGTCCGGAATGGCTGGGGGCTTCTCTTATCAGCCTGGCTGCTGCTTGTTCCCTTGGCTGCAATGTCGTCCGCGACACCATTTTTTCCGTCTTTTGAGCAAGTCAAGGCGCAGCACCAGCCCTCCGACCAATGGGTGTTGGACAGGCATGGGGTCCTTATTGGTGCGGTACGACAAGATTTCGCCGAGCGGCGCGGGGCCTGGGTGCCTTTGGGCGATATCTCGCCTGCCATGCAGCGCGCGGTGCTGTTGTCGGAAGATCGACGCTTTTACGATCATGGCGGCGTGGATTGGCCGGCTTTGATAGCGGCGGGCTGGAACTGGGCCTGGGGCGGTAGTTCGCGTGGCGCTTCGACGCTCAGCATGCAACTGGCCGGCATGTTGGCGTCTGAGTTGCAGCGGCCTGCGGGCGGTCGCAGCCCGGAACAGAAACTGGCGCAGATGCGCAGTGCGCGTTTGCTGGAGTCGGCCTGGAGCAAGGAACAGATTCTGGAGGCCTATTTGAATCTGGCAGCCTTCAGGGGCGAACTGCGTGGTATTGATGCGGTCTCCCGGGTGATGTTCGGCAAGCATCCGCATGGCCTTGATCAGCGCGAGGCCGCCGTGGCGGCTGCCTTGTTGCGAGGGCCGAATGCTGCTGCTGAGCGTGTAACAGTGCGCGCCTGTGCTTTGCTGAACGATGGGGGCGCTGGGCAATATTGTGCGACCTTGCCCGATCATGTGACGGGGTGGCTGGCGGCCACGGCGCGCCCAGCAGCCGATGTTCCCACGCTGGCGCCGCACTTTTCTCGAATGGCGGTAGCGCAGGCCGGGGAAAAAGGGGCGGCGGGCGCCGTACGTACGACCTTGGATGCCAGCCTGCAACGGGTGGCGCTAGAAAGTGTTCAGCGTCATTTGGCGGGCATGGGCCATGCGCAACTGACTGACGCCGCTGTGGTGGTGTTGAACAATGAGACGGCGGAAATTCTCGCTTATGTGGGGTCGTCGGGCGGCATCTCGGCAGCGGGCCAGGTCGACCATGCGCGGGCGCTGCGGCAGGCGGGTTCCACTTTAAAGCCTTTCCTTTATGCGCAAGCACTGGAATCTCGCTATGTTACGGCTGCTTCGCTACTGGAAGATGCGCCGCTGGATGTGGCGACGGCAGGCGGTTTGTACATTCCGCAAAATTATGATCGTAATTATGTGGGGTGGGTAAGCGCACGTAGCGCCCTGGCTTCTTCGCTCAACATACCCGCCGTTCGTGTGCTTATGTTGGTGGGGGTTGAGCGTTTCGTTCAGCGCCTGCGAAGCCTTGGTCTGCCGTTATTGCACGACGGTGAGCACTACGGCTACAGCCTTAGTCTCGGCAGCGCTGATATGGACCTCCTTAGCCTGACTAATGCCTATCGGACATTGGCTGAACTGGGGCGTTGGCGCGAACCTGCCATTCTTGCGGGCGAATCGTTTTCTGAGGTGCAAAACGTGCAACGGTTCAGCGCTGGAGCCAGCTGGATAGTGGGAGACATTCTCTCTGATCGACGCGCACGGGCCCGTACCTTCGGGCTTGAAAGTGCGCTTGCTACCCGATTCTGGTCGGCAGTGAAAACGGGTACCAGCAAGGATATGCGGGATAACTGGGCTTTGGGTTGGTCGAGTCGTTACACAGTAGGAGTCTGGGTGGGCAATAGCCAGGGCTTGAGTATGCGTGATGTGTCCGGAGTCTCCGGGGCGGGGCCGATCTGGCACGAAGTGATGTCGGCTTTGCATCAGGACGTTGGCAGCAGGCAGCCGCCCCCTCCGCCCGATGTCGAGCGCCAAGCGCTTGTTTTCGCTGACAATATAGAAGCCGCGCGCACCGAGTACTTTCTGCCCGGCACGGCCATCAGCCGGGTTGAACCGGCGTTGGCGCGGGCGGTGGCGAATGCTCGCATCCTTAGCCCGTCAGCCGGCACCGTCATCGCCTTCGACCCCGACATGCCTCTTGCTCACCAGCAGCTGACACTCAGGGCCGATACGGGAAAGCAGGCACCTGAATTGCTACAGTGGCACATTGAAGGTCGTCATGTGGCCAATGGCCAAGAATCACGCTGGCCGCTGCGTGTCGGGCAACACCGCATCGTGCTGAGCAATGACTCGGGTACGGTATTGGATGAAGTCACCATCCAGGTGCGTGGTTTGCCACGGCTGCGTGGGGGCCGTTAAGTTGATGTGGCGTCATTTTCTGTGAAGAGTATGCGGTTTAGGTATAGCGAACGCGCATGGCTTTCCTGGCGCTGCTACACTTCCAGTAATTGTTTTATATCTAGAGGGAAGCCGATGAAAGTCACCCGTATCCTGACCCGCAGCACTCTGGCGCTGGCACTGCTTACCCTGGCAGCATGTCAAACAGCACCTGAACAGCAGCAGGCCGCCACGCAGCCGGCCGACACCACCGTCGCAACTCCGACCCCCCCATCTTCTACGGTCGACGACTCGCAAGTCACCCAGCCTGCTGCAGAGCAGGGCGCGCCGGTTGCGGTATTTGTGGCCGACATGGTTCAGCAGGAAGGTTGGCTTGAAGTGGCAGTAGGGGGTGACTCCAAACTGTACTTGAGCCCCCAGCCTGTGGTCACCCGTGCCGATCTCACCGGTGTGCAAGCGGGCGCCGATCAACAGGCTCAAGGTTTGTTGGCGCTTATCTTAAGTGATGAAGCCAGGGCCAGGGTGCAGGAGGCCACGTCCCGCAACCCCAATAAGCGTCTGGCTTTGGTGGTGGGGCGCACTCTGATGGCCGCTCCTTCGTATACGGAGCAGGTCAACAGTGACCAACTGATTTTCCCGGTAGGCACGGAAAGCAACGCTACGGCGGCAGCAAGAGCCATTGCCGGAGTCGATGAAAACGGCGTTCCGTTGCCGCCTGCAAGCGGTCAAGCAGCACCGCAATAGATTACTGCTGCACGGCAGTCACAACGCCGCAATGGAAGAAAAACCATTGCGGCGTTGTTGTATCGGGACAAACCCTGGTTTTTTGCTACCCAAGCCTCGTGTAAAAAACTAAAATGTACGCTTTGCGTATATTTCAGGGGCTGTCCATGTCCATCCCTCAGCAAGTATTTCTTCGTGATGCCATGCGGCGTCTTAACTTGACTCGTGATGTTTTCGCGGGTCGCATAGGCGTCAAGCGTCGTGCATTGGATACTTGGTTGCTGCCGGAAACCTCCCAGGAGTTCCGGCCCATGCCAGAAGTTGTTCAGCGCTTTGTGAGCGAAATCGTCCAGAATGACGCCTTGCTGCAGAAGTATGCGCAAAGCGGCCAAGGGGGGCCATTGCGCGACCGTATCGCCTTCGAAGGGCGCCACCAGCTGTTGTCGGTCGATCAATTCACCTGCCGTGAAGCCGTTGAAGAGCTTTTCCGCATTGCCGATATGATGCAGCCCATTGCCCGATGCCAGAAAATTTCTCGGGTGCTGGAAGGGGCGGTGTTGGGTAATCTGTTTTTTGAAGCCAGCACGCGCACGCGGGTCAGCTTTGGTGCGGCTTTTTGCCGTCTGGGTGGCTCAGTCTGCGACACCACGGGATTTACCTTTTCGTCTATGGCCAAAGGCGAATCCATTTATGACACCAGCCGCGTTATGAGCGGCTATGTGGATGCGATGGTGATTCGCCACCCTGAAAAAGGGTCGGTGGCCGAATTTGCCCGCGCGACCAATATCCCTGTGGTGAATGGTGGTGACGGCCCGGGTGAGCACCCCAGCCAGGCCTTGCTTGACCTCTACACCATCCTGACTGAGTTCTCGCGCCTGGGCAAGCTGCTCGATGGTTCCCATATCGCTTTGGCGGGCGACCTCAAATACGGCCGCACTGTGCACTCGCTAATCAAGCTGCTGGCGCTGTATCGCGACCTTAAATTCACGCTGATTTCCCCTCCGGGGTTGGAAATGCCTGAATATATTCTTGAGCAGGCTGGGCGCAACGGCCATACCATTCAGCAGACACATTCACTGGAAGAAGGGTTGCGTGGCGCCGACGTTATCTACGCCACTCGCGTACAGAAAGAGCGTTTCGAGGAAGAGCAGTTGGAAGGCTACGACGCAACCTTCCAAGTGAATAAAGCGATTGTCGATAAATGCTGCGACCCTGATGTCATTGTGATGCACCCGCTTCCGCGCGATAGCCGTGAAGGTGCCAACGATCTCAGCACAGATCTCAACTACGACCCGCGTTTGGCGATTTTCCGTCAGACTGATAATGGCATTCCGGTGCGCATGGCCATTTTTGCGGTATTGCTGGGCGTGGAATCTCTGGTGCCGCATTCGCTGCGCGACGTAACTTGGAGCCCGCCTTCGCATATCGGCCCAGACGATAGCGTATTCCACGGCATGTACTGATATTTCCGCTGGGTGTGAACCGGGCCTGGCCCGGCTTTACGCGGCAGCTCTGTTTTAGTCGTAAAGCGGCCGCCGCGTCAGTCGTGGCGGCCGTGTTGCCTTCATGCTTGCTTTTCGCCGCCCAGCGCTTCAACAAGCGCTTCCAGCAATTGCGACAGCTCGCCGCTCATCAACGTGAAATCGGAGTCGAACTGCTCGGCTTCATCGTGAGCGGGTATGCGGCCTTCCTGCAGCACGTCGAGCGGAGCGATGCGCTTGAGGTCCAGGCCATCCGATAAAACGAAGGACACGCGATCGGCCCAAGTGAGAGCCAGGCGCGTGCATTGCTTCCCAGCTTCCACGTGCTTGCGAACATCGTCCAGCTCGATGGCTTGGCGTACGTAGCGAACGGCGGCGCGTGTTTCGTTGGTGGAGCGCAGCTCGGTGTCTTGGTCCACGGTGAAATTGCTGGGCGGCTCGTCGCTAACCAGCCAGTTGGTCATGGCCGATGCGGGCGAAAGCTCGGTGTAAAGCGGCACAACAGGGAAGGGGTCTAGCACCTTGGCCAGGGCGCCCATGACCTCATCGCATTTGGCTGCAGCGGCCGCGTCGACCACCAGCCAGCGGTTTTTGGTGTCAACCCATACGCGGGTGTCGCGATAGATGCTGAACGCTTTGGGCAGAAGCTCATCGGTAACGGCTTCCTTGATTTCCTTCATTTGCTTGCGACCAGGCTTATAGCCTTGCTGTTCTTCGATTTCCTGAGCGCGTGCGCGCGCGAACTGGTTGATGACTGTAGAAGGAAGCAGTTTTTTTTCTACCCGAAGGCTCAGTAAATACTGACCATCCAAGGCGTAGACCAAGCCGGACTCGGGGCGTGGCGGAACCCAGCCGAATGCAGTCATGTCGGTAGCGGAGCCAGGCCGGAAGGCCAGTTTTTCCAGCGCGTTTTCCAGCGTTTCCTGGGTGAAGTTCCAGGAGGGAGCGAGACGGTAGATGCGAAGATTCTTAAACCACATGGAGAAATATCGTTTTGAAATTGGGAGAGGGCGGAAAATTGGCCGATCGGGCACGCCGCAAAGGCACCGATTGTATGCTGAACCCACCACGCGCCAAGCAGGCTTTATGTATCCATGCGTGCTAATGCGGGTGCCAAACTTGGTGCGGAAGTGGGGTGAAACAAGCGGGCGGCCGCGTGTACAAAGGGTTTGACGATTGTGCCGGCCTGTCTTCACTCGGTAACGTTACGGCCTGCCAACACAGAATTTCATATCTGTTTATTTATACAGTATAATTTGATGCAATAATCGTCGGCATCTACACGGCGCTCTCATACGTCGCGCCGCTTTCACAGTTATTTGCAAGGATCCTCAATGGACGACAAAAACCGCAAAGCCGCCAACCCGGAACGCGCCAAGGCTCTGGCCGCCGCACTTTCGCAAATCGAAAAGCAGTTTGGCAAGGGTTCGGTCATGCGCTACGGCGACGACACGGTCGAACACGACATCCAGGTAGTGTCTACCGGCTCACTGGGGCTGGATATCGCACTGGGCGTTGGCGGCCTGCCACGTGGCCGAGTCATCGAAATCTACGGCCCCGAATCTTCCGGTAAAACCACTCTCACGCTGCAGGTCATTGCTGAAATGCAGAAGCTGGGTGGCACGTGCGCGTTTATCGATGCCGAACACGCGCTTGATGTCCAGTACGCGTCAAGGCTGGGCGTCAACCTTGAAGACCTCCTTATTTCCCAGCCCGATACCGGCGAACAAGCGCTTGAAATCACCGATGCTCTGGTGCGCTCCGGTTCTATCGACCTCATCGTCATCGACTCTGTCGCAGCGCTCACCCCCAAAGCTGAAATCGAAGGCGACATGGGCGACTCTCTGCCCGGCCTGCAAGCCCGGCTTATGAGCCAGGCGTTGCGTAAGCTCACGGCCACTATCAAGCGTGCCAACTGCATGGTCATCTTCATCAACCAAATCCGCATGAAGATCGGCGTAATGTTCGGCAACCCGGAAACCACTACCGGCGGTAATGCCCTGAAATTCTATTCCTCCGTCCGTCTCGATATCCGCCGCATTGGCGCCATCAAAAAGGGCGATGAGGTCATCGGTAATGAAACTCGCGTCAAGGTTGTCAAGAACAAGGTGGCGCCACCCTTCAAGCAGGCCGAGTTCGACATCATGTACGGGGCGGGAATCTCGCGCGAAGGCGAAATCATTGATCTCGGCGTTCAGGCCGGCATTGTCGACAAAGCAGGGGCTTGGTACAGCTACGATGGCACGCGCATCGGTCAGGGCAAGGATAACGTTCGCGAATATCTTAAAGAGCACCCAGAAATGGCGTTTGAAATCGAAAACCGCGTACGAGAAAAACTCGGTGTGGCGCCCCAGCAAGCTGCTGTTGTCAGCCATGCGCCTAATACTCAAGAGGCCGGCGAGTAACTGCGCCGTCAGGGTGGGCAGTGTTTCCGCCCGTCGCTGCATCAGGCAACTCGTACGCCCTTGTTCGCACGAGTTGCCTGTTTATTGAAGAAAGAATATGGCGCAAGCGGGTGGAAAGCTCTCTCTCAAAGCGCGGGCCGTCGGGTTGCTTTCACGGCGGGAACATTCTCGTACTGAACTGCGGCGTAAGCTATCGCCGCATTGTGAAGAGCCTGCTGAACTCGAAGCCCTGCTCGATGAACTCGAACGCAACGACTGGTTGTCGCAGGAACGGTTTGCTGAAAGTCTGGTGCACCGGCGGGCAGCCCGCTATGGTATGCGACGCATCGTGCAGGAACTCCGGCAGCACGAACTTCCCGAAGACACGCTGAAAGAAATGGCGGGGAAGTTGCGTTCCAACGAGCTCGATCGAGCTCGCGAAGTGTGGAAGAAGCGGTTTGGCGTAGCGCCGAGCGACGCCAAGGAATATGCCAAGCAATTGCGCTACATGGCGGCGCGTGGTTTCACGGCCGACTGCGTGCGCCGTATTTTGTCTGAAGCAGATAGCCAGTTGCCGGACGCTTCGTTTGTCGACGACACGTTCGAATGAAGTAGCCGGAATTCTTCACTTTCCAGAAACAGCGCCTGCGCTATACTTAGGCGTTTTTCCGATAGGCCAGTTCTTACCCCATGCCTTTGCCTGCACCAGAAGTTGAACGCGAAGCTTTACACACCCGTACACTGCGGGTCGATGCCTATGCGCGAGCCGATGGTCAATGGGATCTCGAAGCAGAGCTCATTGATGTCAAGCACTATGACTTTGAACGCCGGCACGGTACGCATTATGCTGGGGACCCAGTCCATCATATGCATTTGCGTATTACGTTTGATGAGAGCTTCACCATTACTGCTGCGCAAGCGGCCTATGATGCAGCGCCATATGCGCAACATTGCATGGCGATTGAGCCGGCATATGAAGGCTTGGTGGGCATGAATCTGCTCAAGCGCTTTCGTGATGTGGTCAGGCGGCAGTATGGTCGCGCGGCTGGCTGTAGCCACATGACAGAGCTGTCTTACATTCTGCCGACTGTGGCGATTCAGGCTTTGTCCAACAAGCGCCGCGAGGATCGCAAGGCCGGGGAAGACACGCAGCGCCCTTTTCAAATTGGCGGGTGCCACGCGCTCCGGGAAGACGGCCCCGTTGTCAAAGAGTTTTATCCTAAGTGGTATGTCACGCCGGTGACCGAAAGTTAAGCCCATGGCGTTGCTGAGTTATGCGCGCCTGAGCCGCGGCATCACGTTAAAACCATTTCTACGTCTGATAGGTAATCAATGAAAATTCACGAGTATCAAGGCAAGGAACTGCTGAAGAAATTTGGCGTGACTGTGCCTCGCGGCGTTCCCGCCTTCTCCGTTGAAGAGGCCGTGGCTGCAGCTGAAAAGCTGGGTGGGCCGGTATGGGTCGTCAAGGCCCAGATCCATGCAGGGGGCCGGGGCAAGGGCGGCGGCGTCAAGCTGGCTCGCTCCATCGATGAAGTCCGCCAACTGGCTTCGGAAATTCTGGGTATGCAGCTCGTGACCCATCAGACCGGCCCGGAAGGACAGAAGGTGCGTCGCCTCTATATTGAAGAGGGCGCGGATATCCAGAAAGAATATTATGTGTCGCTGGTGACGGATCGCGCCACTCAGAAAGTGGCCTTCATTGCTTCCAGCGAAGGCGGTATGGATATCGAGGAAGTTGCCGCTTCCACTCCCGAAAAAATCATCACTGAATATATCGACCCGCTGGTCGGTTTCACCAAAGAGCAGGCCACGAAGATCGCCAAGGCGATTGAACTGCCCGATGCTTCTCTTGAACAGGCCGTCGATATTTTCCAGAAACTCTATCAGTGCTACATGGAAACCGATGCGTCGCTGGTCGAGATCAACCCTCTGAACCGCGACAGCGATAACAACATCATCGCCTTGGATGCCAAGTTCAACTTCGATTCCAACGCCTTGTATCGCCAGCCGGAAATTGTTGAGTATCGCGATCTCGACGAAGAGGATCCTGCTGAAGTGGAAGCCAGCAAGTTCGACCTCGCCTACATTCAGCTTGATGGCAACATCGGCTGCCTGGTAAACGGCGCCGGCCTGGCCATGGCAACCATGGACACCATTAAACTGTTCGGCGGCGAACCCGCCAACTTCCTTGACGTGGGCGGCGGCGCTACGGCTGAAAAAGTCACTGAAGCGTTCAAGATTATGCTTCAGAACGAGGGTGTGGAAGCCATTCTGGTCAACATCTTCGGCGGCATTATGCGCTGCGACATTATTGCCGAAGGCGTGATTGCCGCCTGCAAGGCAGTCAACCTCAGCGTGCCGCTGGTCGTGCGCATGAAGGGCACTAACGAAGAGCTGGGCAAGAAATTGCTTGCTGAGTCCGGACTGCCCATCATCAGCGCCGATACCATGGCCGAAGCCGCACAGAAAGTTGTGGCCGCTGCCAAATAAGAATTTGCCGAGGATTTTTAAATGTCGATTTTGATCAACAAAGACACCAAGGTCATTACCCAGGGAATAACCGGCAAAACGGGCCAGTTCCACACCCATTATTGCCGTGAATACGCCAACGGCAAGGAAGCCTTCGTGGCAGGAGTGCATCCCAAAAAAGCCGGCCAGGATTTCGAAGGTGTGCCTATCTACGCATCGGTTAAGGAAGCGAAGGCGGAAACCGGTGCAACGGTTTCGGTCATCTACGTTCCGCCTGCAGGTGCAGCCGATGCAATCTGGGAAGCGGTCGACGCAGATCTTGACTTGGTTATCTGCATTACCGAAGGTATTCCCGTGCGCGATATGCTGATGCTGCGCAACCGCATGGAAGCCGAGAACAAAAAAACACTGCTGCTGGGCCCCAATTGCCCGGGCCTGATCACGCCTGATGAAATCAAGATCGGCATTATGCCCGGCCATATTTCGCGCAAAGGTCGCATTGGCGTGGTCAGCCGTTCCGGCACGCTTACCTACGAAGCTGTGGCTCAGCTGACTGAACTCGGTCTGGGCCAATCCTCAGCAGTGGGCATCGGTGGCGACCCCATCAACGGGCTGAAGCACATTGATGTCTTGAAAATGTTCAACAATGACCCCGACACTGATGCGGTGGTGATGATCGGTGAAATCGGCGGCCCTGACGAAGTCAATGCCGCACGTTGGGCGAAAGACAATATGACCAAGCCTGTCGTAGGCTTTATTGCCGGCGTAACCGCCCCTCCTGGAAAACGGATGGGCCACGCTGGCGCACTGATTTCCGGCGGTGACGATACCGCTGACGCAAAGCTTGAAGTTATGGAAGCTTGCGGTATCCGTACTACCCGCGATCCATCCGAAATGGGCAAACTGCTCAAGTCGGTGTTGTAAGTGATGTGGGGCCCGCCACAAGCGGGCCCTTGGGAAGGCTTAACCGTGCTAAGTCTTCCCGACATGCTGTGTATCCGTAATCTTCCCCCAAGGGAGTAGCGGAGCACTCGCAGGGCCTTGCGGCGATTCTTACAAGAAGCTGAATTATAATGGCCCGCTTTTTGCACCCTGCGTAGCTTGACTGCGTGTGGGCCTTAAAATCCACCTTCTTGGTGCCACTGGGCACCTACGGAAACACCTATGGTTGAATTTTTTCAAACGCTCCACTGGGGCGCAATTTTCCAGATCATTCTGATCGACATCCTGCTGGGTGGCGATAACGCGGTTATCATCGCGCTGGCTTGTCGTAATCTTCCAAAGAAGCAACGCATGCAGGGCATTCTCTGGGGGACGGCAGGCGCCATCTTCCTGCGGGTCATTCTGATTGCCTTTGCTCTGGTACTGCTCGACATTCCTTTCCTCAAGGTCGTCGGTGGTGCTCTGTTGCTGTGGATCGGCGTTAAATTGCTGTTGCCGGAAGAAGACGAGCATGGCAATGTGACAAGCGCAACTTCTGTGTGGACCGCAGTCAAAACCATTCTGATCGCTGACCTGGTCATGAGCTTGGATAACGTGATTGCTATCGCCGGGGCGGCGCAGAATACGCATGCCGATCATCAGATCTACTACGTGATCTTCGGTTTGGTCGTCAGTGTGCCCATCATCATCTGGGGCAGCACGCTGGTGCTCAAGCTTATCGACCGCTTCCCGCTGGTTGTTACCTTCGGTGCAGGCCTGTTGGGCTGGATTGCCGGGGGCATGTTGGTGACGGACGTCTTCATCATCAACCAGTTCGGCGAAGTTAGCGCTACAGTGAAAATCATCGCGGAAGTCATCGGTGTGATTTTTGTAATCGGACTTGGCAAGTGGCTGGCATCCCGCCGCTCTTCCAAGCAAGGCGAGGCTAATGAGTCTGTTTAAATCTTCATCTGATCACAAGAAGTCTGATAAGGGGCTTTCGTTGTTGCAAGGGCTGGGCATACTGGCCCTCATCGGCATAGCGTTAGCCTTGTTATTCAGGTATCTGGCAGGGTAAGCATGTCGAAATATCCGTCAAAACTTGTGATCGCTACGCGTGCCAGCCGGCTCGCGCTCTGGCAGGCCGAGCATGTGCAGGCACGTTTGCAAGCGCTTTACCCCGAATGTGAAGTGAGCTTGCTGAAGATGACAACCCGGGGCGACCAGATCCTCGACCGCACACTTTCCAAAGTGGGCGGCAAGGGTCTGTTCGTCAAGGAACTCGAGACCGCCTTGCTGGATGGCAGGGCGGATATCGCCGTGCATTCGCTCAAGGATGTTCCCGTCGACCTGACCACGCCCTTCAGCCTTCCGGTCATTATGGAACGCGACGACCCTCGCGACGCTTTTGTATCGTCCGGCTATGCCTCGCTTGAGGAACTGCCTGAAGGGGCGGTGGTGGGCACATCCAGTCTGCGACGCGAATCACAGATTCGCGCACGCTTTCCGAAGCTGAAGGTTAAACCCCTACGGGGCAACCTCGATACCCGTTTGGGCAAGCTGGATCGCGGCGAGTACGATGCCATCGTGCTGGCCGCAGCCGGTCTGCGCCGCCTCGGTTTACAAAATCGTATACGTGGCCTGCTCGAACCCGAGATCAGTCTGCCCTCTGCCGGACAAGGGGCTTTGGGTATCGAAATCCTCGAATCACGGAGTGATTTAGCCGAATGGTTGCAACCGCTAAGCTGCCCCGAAACCACGGCTTGTGCCATCGCAGAGCGCGCGGTATCTCGTGTGTTAGGCGGTTCATGTCAGGTGCCCTTGGCTGCCTTTGCGCAGGTTAGCGGCAGCCAGCTTACGGTGCAGGCGCTCGTGGCCGAACCCGACGGCACGAAAATCATTCGTAGTCATCGCAGTGGCGAAGCTTCCGATGCCTTGCATCTGGGAGAAGCCGCGGCTCGTGAACTACTGGCTCAGGGCGCCGATGCCATTCTGGCGCGCTTGCTGCCACCTACAGCCTGAACCGCGTTCGGGCCGTACAGCGCGGCATGATCGCCACACAGGTTTTCCTCACCCGCCCCGAAGGCCGCAACGGCTCTGTGCCGCAGCGCCTTCGGGAGTCGGGCATGGCAGTGGCCGAACTGCCAGCTTTGGCGATTCAGCCCCTGCCTCTTTCCAGAGTTCCCGCACCCGAAAATTACGATGTCATCGTATTTGTCAGTCGCTACGCCGCCCAGCGTTATCTGGATATTTGGGCGGCAAATGGCGGCTTGGCGCAACGGTGGCCTCAGGCTACGGTAGCCGCCACAGTTGGCGCCAGCAGTGCACAAGCGCTGTTGCGCGGGGGCTTGCCTGCCCATGCCATCGTTCATCCCCCCGCTGACGCCGTTGACCAGGATTCCGAAGCGCTGCTGGCGCTTTTGCAGCAGCGCGGCACGACTATGCGACGCGTTCTGATTGTCAGAGGCACGCAAGGCCGGGGCTGGCTGGCGCAGACGTTGACTGCGTCCGGCGCCCAAGTCGAATTTCTGCCGGTTTACGAAAGGGTGGCCGCACCCTGGCCGGAAACTGCTACAAATAACCTTTCCCGGGCATTGCAGCGCCCGCAACATTGCGTTTTCCTTTTGACTAGTAGCGAAGGGGTCCAGGCGATGGCTAAACGGCTTGAGGCAAAGTGCCTGTTGGCCGCTTGGTCAATGTCCACCTTTATTGTTATCCACGAACGCATTGGGGCAACGCTACAATCAGTATTCGAGGCTAGGCGCATACACGATGCAGTGCGTATTGCGCTTTGCACGCCGGACGATGACTCCATCGTTCAGGCAATTCATGCCGTGGCAGGGCCAACGGCGGAACCATAGGTTTACAATCCGGCCATGACTGATAAGAAAACCGATATGTCGAAAGACGACCGCGCACGTACCCAGTCTTCTGTTCTGACGACTCCGGCGAACAAGAGAGTGCCGCCCACAGGGGACGCCTCCCCCGAAGCTGCCAGCACCAAGAGTGGTTCGCGCACCATTCTGGCACCTGCAGCGCTGGTTCTTGCGCTGGTGGCCGTTGGCCTTTCAGGTGGGCTTTGGCAGCAGCACAGAAAAGCGCAAGAATCCCAAACAGAATTGTCTGCCCGGTTATCCGAGCAGCTTGCTGGTAGTGAAACCGTTGTGGGGCGCACCTCCGCCCAGGTTCAAAGCCTGCTTGAGCGGGTTGAACAGCAGGAAGCGCGCATGGAAGGCCTGCAAGGGCAGTTGGCTGAAGCCTCAGCCATCATTCGCGACCTAGACGAAGCCTTGCGCAGCATGACGGATCGCGGCTCAGAGCTGGTGTTGCTGAATGACGTTGACCATCTCGTCACCATTGCGCAACAACAGCTGCAACTGGGAGGCAATGTGCGCAACGCCATCGTGGCGCTTGAGTCCGCTCAAGCGCAGTTGGCACGCGCCAACCGTTCATCGCTGGCCTCACTACAGCAAACCCTGAATGGTGACCTCGACCGCCTGCGGGCTGCTGCCACCATCGATATCGCGGCGTTTTCCGCTCAGTTGGAAGAACTTGCAGTGCTTCTGACTGAAGCGCCGCTCATCATGCCCGAAAAGGAGGGCGGAAAGCCTGCCTCCCCACGAGACGAAACCCCGCGCGAACAGCCGGCACCTACCGTACCTCCCGCTCAGGGTGAGGATGGCCGCTGGTGGGAACGGGCTTGGGATACAACACGAACGTGGTCGCAGGGTGCATGGGATTCTCTGCGCGACGATCTGGGGCAGTTCATTGAAGTGCGGCGTGTGGACGATGCCAGCGCCTTGCTGATGTCCCCCGATCAGGCGACTCGCTTCCGCGACAACCTGCGCACGCGTGTCATGACGGCCCAACTTGCTCTGATGATGCGCCAACCAGAAATCTGGAAAACGGAAACCGAAGCGGTGGTCAAGGCCATTGAGAGCCGCTACGATGAATCCTCGCCTCTGACACGGAAAGCCTTGCGCATGGCCCGTCATATGGCCGATGCCAGCATCGACGCCGAACTACCAACGGTAGAAAATACATTGCAGGCACTGACGGCTTTGCGGGATGAGCAGTCACGCAGTTTTGGTGCGGGGGAGCCTGCGGCGTCTAACCCGCCTGCAGCGGTTGCCGAAGAAGCGGGCGCTGCCGAAGGTATAACGCCGGAAGCCGGTGAGGAAGAGGGTGACGCCCCCCGCACTCAGCCGGAAGCAAGTGAAGAAGGCTCTGCAGATACACCCCCTGAGACTGAGCCCGACGCCCAATCGGGGCAGGCCGAAGAGCAGTTGGAGAGCTAAGCCATGCGTACCTGGTTCTGGACCATCGTGGTCGTTGCTGCAGCCGTGGCTTTAGCACTGGTGCTGCGCGACCACAGCGGCAATGTAGTGATTGTGGCGCAGCCGTGGCGCATTGAGCTTTCTCTCACGCTGGCTGTTTTGCTGCTTATTACATCCTTCGCCATTCTTTACTTCTTGCTCCGGGTGTTTTCTTGGGTGGGAGATCGCCCCGAACGTTTCCGTAGCTGGCGTTTGCGGCGCTCCGTGCGGCGCGATCAAGAGTCTTTGGAAAGCGGCTGGATTAACGTTTTGGAAGGGAAGTACGTCAATGCCGACAAGGATTTCAGCCGGGTTGTGAACCGCACGCGTTCAGAGAAGCGCAAAGTGCTAGCCAGCCTGGCTTCGGCAGATGCTAACCACCATTTGGGCGAGTATGGGCAGCGCGATAAAGCGCTGGAAATCGCCAAGCAAGCCGCCGGCGAGGATTTGCGGCTGCGAGAGGCCTGGGCCATTGTTGCGGCGGAAATGTATTTGGACCAGAACCGCCCGCAAGATGCACTGGCCCTGTTGCAGCCGTTGCAGGACGCCAGCTCGCGTTATTTGCACGCCACCCGTTTATTGCTGCGCGCGCATCGTCAATTGCGCAACTACGATCGGGTTTACGACCTGACTCGCTTGCTGCTACGCCGTGGGGTTATAGAAAAAGACGAGGCGCTCCAGCTGATAGAAATGTCTGCGGCGGCGCGATTACATACCGCTGGCGCCTCCGGCTTCAAAGCCATATGGGGGGATTTGCGCTCGGAAGAGCGCAGTCTGCCGGATATCGCACTGGCGGCGGCAGGCATTCAGACGGCAGAAGGCAACCACGATGAAGCCTCGCGCATTCTGGAAGCCGCCATTTCTGTTCAGCCTGACCCACGGCTGTTGAGTGCGTATTCCCAGTGTCCGCCGCAGCATGTCTCGCGGCGTTTGGCTAAAGCGGAAGAATGGTTGAAACGGCACCCCGATGACCCTGCCTTGCTCGCGGCGATGGGTAATTTGTGCCTCACAGGGCAGCTGTGGGGGCCGGGCGAGCGCTACCTTAAACGCAGTATGGTTTTGCGCAGCGATATGCGCATCCACGCGCTATTGGGCAATCTTTACGACAGCCTGGGCCGCCCCGAAGACGCCATGAAGCACTGGCGTCTGGCCGCCGGGGTTGTAGGGGTATTGCCGGTGTTGCCACGCAACCGCCATCTGCCGGCGGCCGACATGACGCGCGACCCCACTCTGATCGACGTTGCCTTGGCCGAAGAAATACCTGCTGCAGACCCGGCACTGGAAGTTCCCATTGCGGCCAGCGCCGTTGATTACGTGGTGGAAGACGCAACAAGCGATGCTGCGGCCAAGCCACCCGCAGCGCCAAAGGCAAACAAAGTAAAATCGCCCGGTTCTGATCACGACGGCCTGGACGAGTACTTCGACAGCGCTCCCATTCCCGGTGTAGACCTGAGTCAGACTTCTGACGGCCCGCGCCGGGAACGTTGATTAATTATTTTTCACATAAATTTTCTAGCAAGGTTGACAGCATGAGTCTAGACCGCGTGCCCGCGGGCAATAAGTTGCCAGACGAATTCAACGTCGTCATTGAAATTCCCATGAATGCCGATCCCGTTAAATACGAGGTAGATAAAGACACCGGCGCCGTATTTGTTGATCGCTTCATGCTGACTGCTATGCACTATCCGTGCAACTACGGCTACATTCCTCAGACTTTGTCCGACGATGGCGACCCGGTAGACGTGCTGGTCATGACTCCATTCCCCATTCAGGTTGGTGCAGTGGTAACTTGTCGCGCCCTGGGTATGCTGAAGATGGAAGACGAAAGCGGGTTGGATGCCAAATTGTTGGCTGTGCCGATCACCAAGCTCTATCCCGTCTACAGCCATCTCAAGTCCACCGACGACGTGTCCAAGGAAGTGCTGGAGCAGATCCGTCACTTCTTCGAGCACTACAAAGATCTCGAGAAAGGCAAGTGGGTCAAGGTACAAGGCTGGGAAGGCCCTGAGGCTGCCGCGAAGGAAATCACCGAAAGCGTGGCACGTTACAACGCCGGAGCCTGAACTTCATGAAAACCGTCTTTCCTGCTCAAGCGCCCACCCTGATTCCGGTTGTCGGGTCTGACGCGGCCTTTCCAGTGCGTCGCATCTACTGCGTCGGCCGCAATTATGTCGAACATGCCAAGGAAATGGGTTTTACCGGGCGTGAAGACCCCTTCTTTTTCTGTAAACCGGCGGATGCCGTGTTGTATGTTCCAGAAGGGCAGACCGGCGAGCTGCCTTACCCCCCGCTAACGTCCGATCTCCATTACGAAATCGAATTGGTGGTGGCGTTGAGCAGTGGAGGGCGTGATCTCACCCTGGAGCAGGCGGCTGCTGCGATTTATGGTTATGCCGTTGGCCTGGACATGACACGTCGCGACCTGCAAGGGGTGGCCAAGAAACAGGGCCGCCCTTGGGAAATCGGAAAAGCCTTTGACTTTGGCGCTCCCATGGGGCCGATTTATCCTGCGCAGACTGTCGGCAGCATGGATCAGGCGGCCATTACCTTGTCTGTTAATGGGGAAACCCGCCAAAGCGGTAATGTGGATCAGATGATCTGGAAAGTCGCTGAGGCCATTTCCTATCTTTCGGGCCTGTTCGAATTGAAGGCAGGCGACCTCATCTTTACCGGCACGCCTGAAGGTGTGGGTGCGGTCGTGCCAGGCGACCTCATGGTTGGTGCGGTTCAAGGCCTGGGAGAACTCAAAGTCAAGGTGATAGCTTAACAACTATCAAGGCAGCATGAGCGCTTTGTCGGCATAGTTTATGGCTATGCCGATCCGAGACGCGGCACGTCGTCTCGGCTTCTAGTAAAGCGCTCATGTCACGTACTGGATTTGTTTCATTAACCGGTATCGACAGTTCCGTCGATGCCGGGTTTGAGCTGGTTTGCCCTGCGGGCAGCCTGCCGTCCCTCAAAGCGGCAATTGATCATGGTGCCGATTGCGTCTATCTGGGCTTTCGAGATGCCACCAATGCGCGTAATTTTGCCGGCTTGAATTTCGATGCCACGGCGATCGCCGAAGGCATACGATACGCTCATGACCGTGGGCGCAAAGTCTTTCTAGCACTTAATACCTACCCACAGCCCGATGCTTGGCAAGAGTGGCGTGGCGCCATGGATCGTGCCGCAGAATCGGGTGTCGATGCGGTCATTGTCGCTGACCCTGGGCTGATGGCCTACGCGGCGGCCACGCATCCGGATCTGCGCCTGCATCTATCGGTGCAGGGTTCGGCGACCAATTACGAAGCCATCAATTTCTACCATGAGCACTTCGGCATACAGCGGGCTGTCTTGCCGCGCGTGTTGTCGATCACACAAGTTGAACAGGTCACCGAGAACACCCCGGTAGAGATCGAGGTATTCGGCTTTGGCAGTTTGTGTGTGATGGTGGAAGGCCGTTGTGCGCTGTCTTCCTACACAACGGGCGAGTCGCCTAACACCCACGGCGTGTGTTCGCCTGCCCGCCACGTGCGTTGGCAAGATACTCCGCAAGGGTTGGAGTCGCGCCTGAACGGCGTTCTGATCGACCGCTATTCCAAGAGCGAAAACGCAGGCTATCCCACTTTGTGCAAGGGCCGCTTTGATGTGGCGGGTGAAAACTACTACGCCCTGGAAGAACCAACCAGTCTTAATACGCTGGAGATCCTGCCCAAGCTTATGGAGATGGGCGTGAAGGCCGTCAAGATAGAAGGCCGCCAGCGTAGTCCGGCCTATGTGGCGCAGGTTACTCGGGTATGGCGCCAGGCCATTGACACGGCAAGCGCGAATGCGGCCCGTTATTCCGTACGCCCCGCCTGGTCAGCAGAACTGGCCAAAGTGGCAGAAGGCCAGCAGCAGACGCTGGGTGCCTATCACCGCCCCTGGAAATAGCGTTCTACCCTATTGAATCAAAGAGGAAAACATGAAGATCGCTCTTGGACCCCTGCAATACTATTGGCCGCGGGTGGCTACATTGCAGTTTTATGAGTCTGTCCGGGAATGGCCGGTGGATACTGTTTATCTGGGTGAAACCGTGTGCTCACGGCGCCACGAATTGCGGTTGCCAGACTGGCTGGATGTTGCCGACATGCTGCGCGAGGCCGGCAAGGAAGTGGTGCTGTCCACTCAGGTGTTGTTGGAATCGAATGTAGAGCTAAACACGATGCGCAAGGTGGCCGACAACCCCGACTATGGGGTGGAAGCCAACGATATGGGCGCTGTTCGCTACTTGAAAGGGCGGCCGTTTGTGGCCGGGCCATATCTGAACATCTACAGCAAGCCCACACTGGATGTTCTGGCCCAGGCAGGCGCACACCGTTGGGTCATGCCTTTGGAAATGGGCCGTGCCGGTTTGCATCGCCTGCAACAGGACAGGCCGCAAGGCATGCAGACAGAAGTCTTTGCCTATGGTCGCATGCCGCTGGCATTCTCGGCGCGCTGCTTTACCGCGCGCAATCGCAATCTTCCCAAAGACAACTGCCAGTATGTCTGCATGGATCATCCGGATGGCTTGTTGATGCAAACCCGCGAGGCGCAGGATTTCCTCACCATCAATGGCATACAGACCCAATCTGCACATGTGTACAGTCTGATCCACGAGCTGGATGAACTCTCCCAACTGGGCGTTGATGTGATCCGGCTCAGCCCTCAATCGCAGTATATGGACGAGGTGGTGAGAGCGTTCAAGGCCGTTCTGGACGGTGAAAAAAGTGCGGAGCAAGCGCATGCTGAACTTGAGCCGCGCATGCCTGCCGCCGCCTGCAATGGCTATTGGTATGGCCGCCCCGGCCTGGAAATGGTGCAATCGCAATACATAGGAGCAGTCTGATGAGTCATGATATTGAACGGTTTCGGGTCCCGGCGCCGGTGGGGCGTCTGTTGGGGTTGCTGCCCAAACGCCCGGGTTCGCAGTTGTTTGTTACAGGCCTGAATCTGATGCTGGCTCCTCATTTGCCAATCGACACGTGCAGCATGCTGGAAGGGCGCTCGCTGCGTATTGAAGTGGCGGATGCTGGGCTGCGATTCGACTACACCTGGCGCGCTAGCGCTTTCCGCGCTGCGAATCATGGCAGCCAGACGCCGGATCTCACCATCCGCGCCGATGCCTGGGATTTCCACCAACTGATTCAGCGCGGCGAAGACCCGGACACTTTGTTTTTCAGCCGCCGTCTGGTCATGGAGGGCGACACGGAATTGGGCTTGTTGGTGAAGAACACGCTTGATTCCCTGGACATGGAAGTCTTACGTCCTAGCAAGGTGCTGAGCAACCTGCTGTCGGCACCGCGCATACGCTTGGGCCGGCCACACGTGTAATCCCGAGGTTCCCGTTCAGGGGTGAAGGCGGCAGCTAGGGTGATAACATCTCAACGCTGCCGCCTTCGCCGTTTCATTGCATAGAATGATGCAGCGAAACGCAGCGTTCAAGTTGCCGTTTTCCTAGCAATTTTCGCTCACCAATGTCGGAGTTGCCTTGCCTCAAAGCCATGTTGTGTCCCCCATTACGCCGGGGTTAATCGTTCTGCATTCCAACCGTATGGAAGTGCTGCGTGACGGCTTGGTGCAGTGGTTGGCCGATCACCCGCTCGACCCTCTGGAAACTGACATCATCACTGTGCAAAGCAACGGCATTGCACAATGGCTGCGCAGCAGCCTGGCAAGCATGAGCGCTGATGGCGGGCCGGGTATTGCAGCAGCGCTCGATACCCCCATGCCTTCCCGTCTGATGTGGTCGTTGTATCGCCGGGTGTTGGGAGAGTCGCAGGTGCCGGAATCGTCGCCACTGGATGAGCAGCCCCTTATCTGGCGGTTGATGCGTTTGCTGGGCGGTATTTCGGAACGTGAAGTCTATGCGCCTTTGCAGCGTTTTCTGGATGATGACTCCGACTTACGTAAGCGTTACCAATTGGCTGAACGCCTGGCTGACCTGTTCGACCAATATCAGGTTTATCGTGCCGACTGGTTAACTGATTGGGCAGAAGGGCGTGATCAGCTGCGTGGCCATGGTGAGCCGCGCCCGCTGGAAGCCGACCAGTGCTGGCAGGCTGCACTGTGGCGCGACATTCTGGCCGACGTTGGGTCGCAGGCTGCCGCACTGGGCAGGGCCGGCGTTCACGAGCGGTTTATAGAAACCTTGCAGCAATGGCAAACCGCCCTAGGCAGGCCGGATCTCCCACGGCGTATTGTGGTGTTTGGTGTCAGTTCTTTGCCCAGGCAAAGCCTGGAAGTGCTGATTGCGGTGGCTCGATGGTCGCAGGTGATGGTCTGCGTTCACAACCCTTGTGAATACTACTGGGCGGACATCGTCGAAGGGCGTTCCTTGTTGCGTAGCGTGAAGCGCCACCAGCAGCTCAAGCCCGGCCGTGCGCCGGAGCTCGATGAAGACAGCCTGCATGCACAAGCGCATCCGCTATTGGCCTCCTGGGGCCGCCAGGGGCGCGACTACATTGCGTTGTTGGAAGAGCTGGAAGATGAGTCGGCCAACCAGGGCGCCGTCCCCATTCCGTTCACGGTCGCTCCCGCGTTTGCCAACGTGGATGAAAACTTCATGCTAGGGGCTGTGCAGGATGATATTCGCGGCCTGCGTTCCTTGGCCGAGGTAAAAGAGGCCGGGCGCGTGGCCACTGCGGATGACCTCTCCGTGCATTTTCATATTGCTCACAGCGCATTGCGTGAAGTAGAAATCCTGCACGACCAGTTGCTGGCCGCCTTCGATGCAGACGCCAGCCTGCAACCGGACGACATCATCGTGATGGTGCCGGATATCGAGCAGTACGCCCCGTATATTGAGGCGGTTTTCGGCTTGTACGGCCCCGAAGACAAGCGCCGAATTCCCTATTTCATCGTTGACCGCGGCCCGGGGCAGGTCAACACCGTGGCAGATGCCGTTGAAAAGCTGCTGACTTTGCCCCTGGCCCGCATGGGGGTGGGAGAGGTGCTGGACTTGCTCGACATCGCGGCAGTCAGGCAGCGCTATGGGCTTGGCGAAGAAGACGTTGCCGTGTTGCGCGATTGGATACAGAACGCCAATGTCCGCTGGGGGTTGGATGCCGACCACCGGCGAGCATTGGGCCTGCCTATCGAACCAAGCCTAGCCGAATTGCATACCTGGGCTTTTGGCCTGCGGCGCATGCTGTTGGGCTATGCCACAGGCGAGGGCGAAGAGTGGAACGGTATTGCGCCCTATGGCGATGTTTCTGGCTTGGGCGCCGAGCTGGTAGGTACGCTGGCCTTGCTGCTGGAGCGGCTGCTGCATTATTCCCGTGAACTGGCTCGCCCCGCGTCTCCAGAGGAGTGGGGCAAACGCTTGCGGGCCTTGCTGGATGACTTTCTACTGCCGCCGGACGATATCGCAGCCTACACCATTGAACAGCTTCAGCAAGCCTTGAATGATTGGCTTAAAGAATGCGACGACAGCCGTTTTGACGAAGCACTGACCCTGCAAGTGGTGGGGGGACGCTGGCTGTCCTGCTTGCAGCATGCGGGCATGGCCCAACGTTTCACCAGCGGTGCCATTACGTTTGCAACCTTGATGCCAATGCGCGCCATCCCCTTTCGCCATGTGTGCCTACTAGGCATGAATGATGGCGACTATCCGCGCCAGCGCATCCCGGCGCATTTCGACCTCATGGAGAAAGATTACCGCCCGGGTGACCGCTCGCGCCGTGACGACGATCGCTACCTGTTTCTGGAAGCGCTGCTGTCCGCTCGCGACTGCTTTTATGTATCGTGGGTGGGGCGCAGTATTGTGGACAACACGGAACAACCGCCTTCCGTACTGGTGGGGCAGTTGCGCGACTACCTGGCCGCTGTCTGGCAGGCGGCTGATGGTGGCGATGTGCTGGAGCAAATTACCACCCATCATCCCTTGCAGGCCTTCAGCCCGGCATACTTTCACGATGCGTCGCCACAAGCCCGGCTGTTCACTTTCGGTGCTGAATGGCGTAATTCAGCCACTGAGCACAACACAGCGGCGCCTACCGACACCGAGGGGCTGGAATCGATCAAGCGTGATGAGCCCTTATCCTTTAGCGAGCTGAAGGCGTTTCTGGAACACCCGGTGCGGGAATTTTTCAGACAAAGGTTGCAGGTCAGGTACGATGAAACGGAGACTCTGGCAGATCAGGAAACCTTTGTTGCCGACGGCCTGGATAACTGGGTGCTGCACAACACCTTGATTGGAGCAGCGCGCAAGCCGCTTCAGATGGGCATCGACCCGTCGGGAGTCTGTGAAGCGGAACTTGACCGCATGCAGCGTAGCGGCGCCTTGGCATTTGGCGGCGCAGGCAGGCTGCAAGTCGACCGGGCGCGTGCACTGTTGCTGCCGATGCTGGATGAATACCGCCTGCAACTCGACGAATGGCCGGAAGCGCTTGATGAATCCCTGGAACTGCGGCATGCATGTCCCGGCACGCCTGGTGTATCGGGCTGGTTGCATGGTTTGCGCGGCGATGGCCAGGGGGGGCTGCTGCGTATAGAAATGCAGGCCACCCAACTCACCAGTGGCCGGGCTCGCCACTGGCGCGATGAAAAACTGGTGGGCTACTGGGTGGAGCACTTGGCAGCCAATAGCATGGGTTTGCCCTTGACGACTAAGGTGCTGAGCCCCGCTGGTACGGCGTGCTTGGATCCGCTTCAGCCGGAGCAGGCCGCAGGCTGGCTGGACATCATACTGAAAGCCTGGGTGAAGGGGATGTGCCGCCCCTTGCCCATTAAGGCGGAATTCGCCCGGCCCATTCTGACTGTGGCCCTGCCTGGAGTATTGAGCCTTGGTGATACACCAGCGTGGCGCGAACTGCTTGCCTCGGAGGAATTGGTGGCGCAGGTGGAAGCCTGTTATGACTCAAGCTGGAATCAGCCTGGCAGGCGCGATGCTTTCTATGAGGCGCGTGCGTATCCCAACTTTGAAGCGTTGTTTAGCCAGGGGGAACTGGTGAAGTGGGCTGTGGCGTTGTATGGGCCGTTGTTTGTTGAGTTGCGTGCCAAGGAGGCGGAGTAATGGCAAAGTATGAAGCCACTATGGTGCCACTGGACGCATTACGCTTCCCCCTATGGGGCAGCCGGCTGATAGAAGCCAGCGCAGGGACAGGAAAAACCTACACGATTGCCAGTCTGTACGTCAGGTTGGTGCTGGGTCATGAGGCGTTGCCCGGCCAGCGCCCCCTGACGCCGCCCGACATCCTGGTTGTCACCTTCACGCGCGCCGCCACCCAAGAACTGCGCGATCGCATTCGTAAGCGCCTGAACGAAGCCGCTGCCTGCTTTCTGGGTGAACATGAAAGCGACGAGTTTTTATGCGATTTGCGAGCTGAATACGCGCCTGAACAGTGGCCCGGTTGTGCCCGGCAATTAAGCATTGCCGCGGAATGGATGGATGACGCGGCGGTATCCACCATTGATGCCTGGTGTTATCGCATGTTGCGTGAACACGCGTTTGACAGCGCCAGCCTGTTCAACGTGGAAATGGATGTCAATGGCGGAGAACGGGTTGCCGAAGCCACGGCTGACTACTGGCGGCTGTACATTGCGCCGTTAGCGGCAGACGACCTTGCACGCGTGCTAGAAGCAATTTCTGCACAGATGTTTGACAAGCGCAATGCAGCCAATTGTGATGCGCTGGCGGAACTCGTGTACCGCCGTTGGTTGAACCAAGCACATGCTTATGCAGAAGATACCCCGGCGCCTGTAGATATTTTGGCCGAGCTGAAGGAACGCAGCGCCGCGTGTAAAGCGCCGTGGCGGCAGTGGGTACCAGAAATACGTGACCTGCTGCAGGCTGCTTATGACGACAATTTATTCCATAAGAACAGGCTTCGGGTGAACAGCTGGCAAGGCTGGCTGGACAAATTGCAGGAATGGGCTGAAGACCCGCATTCCAGGCTGCCTTTTGACACCAGCGTGGCTGCCTGGTGGCGTCTGACGCCCGGCGGTCTGGCTGAGGTCTGGAAAGAGGGAAGCCCACCAGAGCACCCTGGTTTGACGGCCATGGAAAGCCTGCTCCAAGAAATCGAGGCGCTGGATGCCGATCTGGCCAGAATTTTTCCTCATGCCGGGCGCTGGGTTGCACAGCGCGTTGCAGAACTACGGCGGCAGCGGGCCATGGTGGATTTCAACGGCCTGCTTGAGCAGCTTCATACTGCTTTATGCGGCCCGAACGGGCAGCGGTTGGCCGATCTCATACGCAACCAGTTCCCGGCGGCGCTGATCGACGAATTTCAGGACACCAACCCCGCTCAGTATCAGATCTTCGATCATATATATAAAATAGATACTAATAGCGAGGATGCCTTGCTGGCCTTAATTGGGGACCCTAAACAAGCCATCTACCGGTTCCGGGGAGCCGACATTCACGCTTATCTGGCTGCGCGAAGGGCCTGCGCGGGCCGCATTTATACCTTGGGCAGTAATTACCGCTCAACCGCAGCCATGGTGGGGGCCGTCAATCACCTTTTCCAAGTGGGCGAGCAAGCGCGCGAGAAAGGCGCGTTTCTGTTCCGTCAGGCTGGTGCGGAGGCTTCCGCCTTGGGCGACAACCCCGTACCTTTTCTGCCTGTAGATGCCGCTAGCGACCCGGGCGAATGGTGGGTGAACGAGGAACCGGCTGAGGCGCTCAGCATCTGGTGCGATACCAGCTATAACAAGCGAGGGGCGTGTGCTGAAGCCGTTGCCCAAGCCTGCGCCTCAGAAATTCTGCGCCTGTTGCAATTAGCGGGCAAGGGCTTGGCGGGGTTTCGCAAGAATGGTGAATTCCAGGCGCTGCAACCCAAAGATATCGCTATTTTGGTGAATAACCGCACGGAAGCAGGGCGGCTGAGTGAGCAGCTTGGCTATCGCGGCATCCGCAGTGTGTATTTGTCGGACGACAGTTCGGTCTACCATAGCGCCGCCGCCGGCGATGTCCTTGCCTGGCTGCGGGCTTGCGCAGAACCTGAAAACGGTGGCTATGTACGCGCAGCCCTAGCGACCTCTGTGTTGGGTAAGAGCTGGAGCGAACTTGACGCATTTGTGCGCGACGAAGTCCTGTGGGAAGATACACTGGAACGTTTTGCTGGCTACAAGGAACAATGGCGTAAAAGCGGCGTGCTGCCTATGCTGCGCAGCTACATGCACGATTTCGCTGTTCCGGCACGTTTGTTTGCACAGCAAAGCGCAGGCGACCAACAAGGCGAACGTCAGCTAACTGATTTGCTGCATTTGGCTGAACTGCTGCAGGCGGCATCCACTCATCACGATGGCGAACATGCCCTGATCCGCCACCTTGAGGAATGCATTGAAGAGGGTGGGCAGGTGGGCGTCGACGGCGATGCGTCGCGTGTCCGGCTGGAAAGCGATGCCGGGTTGGTGCAGATTGTGACGGTGCATAAATCCAAGGGTCTGGAATATCCTCTGGTGTTCTATCCCTTTGCCTATCACTGCCGCCCTGAAACCTCGCTGGAACTGCCGGCTACCTGGCATGACACGAGCGGTCAGCAGCATGTGCTGGCTAATCTGGCTGACGCCACGGAAGAACAGCACCAGTTGATCTTAGACAACCGTGAGCATGAGCGATTGGCTGAGGATATGCGCAAGCTGTACGTGGCCCTGACAAGGGCGCGATACGCAACCTGGGTGGCGCTGGCTCCGGTCGATCTTCTGGGCAGTTCGGCCATGGGGTATTTGCTGGGTGGGCCCGAAGCCTGCAGCGCCGACACCTTGCAAGACAAACTGGCTGAGTGGGCGGGCAGCTGCAGCCATATTAGCGTTTCCGGTTTTCCGCAAGTCCTGGATGAGCGCTATCAGCATGGTGACGCACCCGCTTTCGAGCCGGTCTGGCGCAGCATGAGCCGCCGCATAGAGCGGCGCTGGAGTTTGAGCAGTTATTCCTCTTTGAGTCGGTTGGCGGTTGAGCGCTTCGAGCATGCCGCCGTTTTGCATCCAGATATCGCCAGCCTAGCTTTGGCGGACGAGCCTCGGATGGAGACCTTCTTGGAGGGCTATGTCGCGGAAGCAACAGTTGACGAGGCGATTGACCTTCACGCGTACCGGCGGCTCAATGAGGAGTTGGTGGCTCCAGCGGCTGGCATACACGCTTTTCCCAAGGGGGCGACGGCTGGTACGTTTTTGCACGATTTGCTGGAGTGGGTCTTAGTAAAAGGGGCGCGCCAGACCCTGGCTGATCATGCCGCCTTACAGGCGGAAGTTCAAAGGCGTTGCGAGAGTCGTGGGTGGCAGGCGCATACCGACGTTGTGGTGAGCTGGCTGCAAGACTTTTTCATGCATCCATTTCGACTGGCACAGCTGGGCGGGGCGGATTTCGGCAACCTTGTGCTGGCTGATCTGACTCGTGTCTTGCCGGAAATGGAGTTCTGGTTTGGCGTGAGGGACGCCAACCTGCCCCTGCTGGATGCTCTTGTCACGCGCCACTTCGTCGCGGGCCGTCCGCGCGCCGTCATCGCAGCAGGGCAGTTAAACGGCATGTTGCGCGGTTTTATTGATCTGGTTTTTGAGCATGAGGGCCGCTACTACGTGGCGGATTACAAATCCAACTGGTTGGGGGCGAGCAGCCTGGCCTACGATGAGGCGGCTATTGGGGATGCCATACTCGAGCATCGCTATGATTTGCAATCGGCCATCTACCTGTTCGCCTTGCATCGCTTACTGAAATCCCGCCTCGGCGACCGCTACGACTACGAGCAACATGTTGGCGGAGCATTGGTGTTTTTCGTGCGCGGCATCCACTCGGCCAGCCAAGGGCTGCACTTTGAGCGGCCTCCGCTTGCCGTTCTAGAACACATGGAATCCCTATTTTCAGGTCTGCAAGAAGGGGGGCTGCCACCATGCAACTAACACTTGGCCTGCCTCAAGGGGCGGGTTTGAACACTGCCCGCCACCCGTTCTTACAGGATGCGCAAGCCGTACTGGCCTTGCTCGACACTTGGCATGAGGTAGGTTGGCTACGGCTGCTGGATGCGCGTTTTGCTCGTTTCCTGCATACAGAACAACCCGAGACGCCGGCCTTGCTGCTACTGGCTGCGGCTCTGGCAAGTCATCAGTTGGGGCGTGGCCATGTTTGCCTGGATTTGGCTGCCACTTTGAATGGTCCGGGCTCAGTCCTTAACCTGCCGCCAGACTTCCGTTCCACGGCAGTGGGTGTGGAATCGCCGCCTCATCCCGCTGAATTGTTGAAAAGCCTGACGCTGGCGGACTGGGAAGCAGCGCTGCATCCGGCTGTGGTGTCGCGTGGCGACAGGCTGACGCCACTGGTCTACGAGGGTGGGCGTCTGTACTTGTACCGCTATTGGCGCTATGAACAGCAGGTGGCGCATGGTGTGGCAGCGCGTCTTCAGGCCGACGCAGGCGACGGTGGGCCGCCGCTAGAGCCTGTGCGCGATTATTTAGACGCCTTGTTCGGCCCGGTGTCGCCCGGTGACGCGCTCGACTGGCAACGATTGGCGTGCGCTTTGGCGGCACGACAGCGGTTTTCCATCATTACAGGCGGGCCTGGCACGGGCAAGACCACCACAGTGGTGCGTCTGCTGGCCCTGCTGCAGGCGCTGCATTTACATCGTTCTGGTGGTGCAGGTGCACAGCAAGGAGTGGCTCGTCCCTGGCAGCCACTGCGCATACGCCTGGCGGCTCCCACCGGTAAAGCCGCTGCGCGGTTGAGCGAATCTATCGCAGAAAAAGTCGGGGAGTTGCCGCTGGATCGTCTCGGCGGGGCTGCCCATCTGGCTGAAGCGATTCCCACACAAGTTGTGACCCTGCATCGCTTACTGGGTGGACGGCCTCATGTGCGGCAGCGCCAATATCACGCCGATAACCCACTGCCCTTGGATGTGCTGGTGATTGATGAGGCATCCATGGTCTCGCTCAGCGACATGGCGGATGTCATCGCGGCTTTGCCGCCCCATGCGCAGTTGGTGCTAATTGGCGATAAAGATCAGCTAGCTTCAGTGGAAGCAGGGGCCGTGCTTGGTGAGCTCTGTAGTAGAGCCTCTCAGGGGCATTATCTGCCAGACACTGCCCAGTGGCTGAACGCGGCCACGGGCATGGCATTACCCGCGCACTTTGTAGATGAGCAAGGCAGGTCGCTGGATCAAGCTGTCGCCATGTTGCGTGTCAGCCATCGCTTTGACGAAAACAGCGGAATCGGCAAGCTCGCTCTGGCGGTGAATGAAGGTGAGGTAGCCGCTGCGCGCGCTTTGCTAAGTGCCCCTCCGCCCGATCTTTCCTATGTGCAGGCCGAGGCAGCCGATAGCGCGGCTTACGCCAAGCTGATTATCGAAGGTAGCGTTGGTCCGGCTGCGGTTGACTCAACGGGCGAAATACACCGCCAGGGTTACGGGCATTATCTTGCGTTGGTGGCCCAACAGCCGACGTCAGATGATCCGGCTGACTACGACGTGTGGGCCGCCGAGGTACTGCGCGCCCACCGGGCTTGCCAAGTGCTGTGCGTCGTGCGTAATGGCCCTTGGGGGGTTGAAGGCTTGAATGTCGCCATTGCCCGCATTCTTCACGGGCGAGGCCTGCTTCCCGCACCATCGGGCTGGTATGCAGGCCGCCCGATCATGGTGACGCGTAATAACCCGGCACTGCGCCTGACCAACGGGGATATTGGCGTGGTCTTACCGTACCCGGCCGGGCAAGGGCGAGGGGAAGTACTGCGCGTGGCTTTCCCGGATGGCGAAGGGGAGGGCGTGCGCTGGTTTGCGCCCAATCGTCTGGATGACGTAGAAACTGTCTATGCTTTGACGGTTCACAAATCCCAAGGCTCGGAATTCCAACATGCTGTACTGTTTTTGCCTCAGGCTCCGACGCCGCTACTGACCCGGGAGCTCCTCTATACCGGCATTACGCGTGCCAGTCATTGGTTCACTTTGGTCAACCCAGGCGGGCCGGGCGTGCTGGCGCAGGCCATCAGCCAACGGGTGTATCGCAGTGGCGGGCTAGGAGAGCTGCTCGGTGCAATTCATTAAAATTTATGACAGAATGTTTAAAGATTTTTAAAGGCAAGCAGAGGTAAATTATGAGTATCTACGATCAGGATCTTCCGCGCACCGAAGCGAATTTCACGCCGCTTTCACCCTTATCCTTCATCGAGCGGTCGGCGCGGCTGTATCCCGATCGTCTGGCTATCGTGCATGGTTTTGGCGCTAACACCATTCGACGCACTTGGTCCCAAACTTACCAACGCAGCCGACAGTTGGCCAGTGCACTGGCCCAGAGCGGGGTAGGCAAGGGGGATACCGTTGCTGTGCTGTTGCCCAATACGCCCCCCATGGTGGAAGCCCATTTCGGGGTACCCATGACAGGGGCGGTGCTCAACACCATCAATACTCGTCTTGACGCTCAGACTGTGGCGTTCATACTGGATCACGGCGAGGCTGGCACGCTGATCGTCGATTCAGAATTCGCTGCTGTGGCGCGCCAGGCTCTGGCTCTGCGTGAATCCTCAACACCTATCCAGGTGATTGATGTTCACGACCCCTTATTCGACGGCAAGTTCGATTCCGCCGGTGGCGTCGAATACGAAGCTTTCATTGCTCAGGGTGACCCCGACTACGCCTGGGAACTTCCCGGCGACGAATGGGATGCAATCGCCTTGAACTACACCAGCGGTACCACGGGCAACCCCAAGGGCGTGGTCTACCATCATCGTGGTGCGGCATTGGCGTCAATTTCCAATACCCTGGAATGGGACATGCCCAAGCACGCTGTTTATTTATGGACCTTGCCAATGTTTCATTGCAATGGTTGGTGCTTCCCTTGGGCGCTGGCTTTGCGTGCGGGGGTGAACGTCTGCCTGCGCCGGGTCGATGCTAAAGCCATTTTCGATTCCATCCGCGAACATGGTGTCAATCATTACTGTGGGGCGCCCATTGTCCACAGCATGTTGGTGAATGCGCCGGCTTCCATGAAGGAAGGCGTGCCGGCGGGTGTGAAAGCGATGGTGGCCGGCGCCGCGCCGCCCGCCACGATGCTGGAAGGGATGGAACGCCTGGGTTTCGACTTGCTGCACGTTTATGGCCTGACCGAAACCTATGGCCCGGGTACGGTGTGCCCCAAACATGAACATTGGCAGGAGCTCGACATCGGCGAACGGGCTCGCCTGAATTCCCGGCAAGGCGTTGCGTCGCCATTGCAGCAAAGCGCCTGCGTGATGGACCCAGCCACTTTGCTTCCCCAGCCGCAAGATGGTCAGACCATGGGTGAAATCATGTTCCGCGGCAATATTGTCATGAAGGGCTATCTGAAGAACCCCAAAGCCACTCAAGAGGCTCTGGGGGGTGGCTGGTTCCGTAGTGGTGACCTCGCAGTGGCCGATCCGGACGGCTACATGAAAATCAAAGACCGCAGCAAGGACATTATTATTTCCGGTGGTGAAAACATCTCTTCCATCGAAGTTGAAGATGTACTGTATCGCCACCCCGCTGTGCTGGCGGCTGCTGTGGTGGCCAAGACCGATGCGCGCTGGGGCGAAACGCCTTGCGCTTTTGTCGAGCTCAAGGAAGGGCTGACTGCCTCAACCGAGGAAATCATCGACCACTGCAAACAACATCTTGCGGGCTATAAGGCGCCGCGCTACGTGGTGTTTTGCGAATTGCCCAAGACTTCTACAGGGAAAATACAGAAGTTCGAGTTGCGCAAGCAGGCCGAGGCGCTTTAAGCAACCACGTGTCTGTGCGCGTTTCGTTTGAAGGCAGTGGCGAGGCCAGCCGCATTGCGACCAGACGTTTTCACTTTCTGAATACCACATGAAGGCGGGGCACCCTCAGGTGCTCCGTCGGCCTTCAAGGCGGCTAAGTGCAGCCGTGGCTTAGAATAAGTCTTTTATTTCCTTTTCATTGCACAGGAGCAGCAACATGCCATCATTCGACGTCGTGTCCGAGGTCGATAAGCACGAACTCGTTAATGCGGTCGATCAGGCCAACCGCGAACTGTCCAAGCGCTTCGATTTCAAAGGGGTTGATGCGAGCTTCGAGCTTAACGAGTACGTCGTGACGCAATCCGCCCCCAGCGTTTTCCAGCTGGAACAGATGATGGACATCTTGCGCGGGCGCTTGTCGGCTCGCAATATCGACGTGCGGTGCCTGGAACTCGGGGAAGTTAACGAGAATGTATCTGGGGCGCGGCGCCAAATCACGGTTCGCCAAGGGCTGGAACAGGCGGTGAGCAAAAAGCTCATTGCCGCGCTCAAGGGCGCCAAGCTCAAGGTCGAGGCGCAGATTAACGGCGACAAGCTGCGTGTGTCGGGCAAGAAGCGCGATGATCTCCAAGCCGCGATGGCGCTACTGCGCAAAACGGATGTCGATCTGCCTTTGCAGTTCAACAACTTCCGCGACTAAGAGCAGGGCGCTGCACACGCCTCGCCCATTAGGGCGAGGTTAATGCTTCAGCCGGTAGCCTGTACGGAAAATCCAAGTGGTCACAGCCAGGCACAGCAGAAGGAAAACTACCGTCATGCCAAGGCTGATTCCCACATTGACATCCGCAATGCTGTAAAAACTCCAGCGAAAGCCGCTGATCAGGTAGACAGCGGGGTTGAACAACGTAACGGTCTGCCAGAACGGTGGCAGCATGTCGATGGAATAGAAGCTGCCGCCCAGAAAGGTGAGCGGTGTGACCACCAGCAAAGGCACTAACTGCAATTTCTCAAAGCCATCCGCCCACACACCAATAATGAAACCAAACAGACTGAAGGTGAGGGCTGTCAGGACGAGGAACAACAGCATCCATATTGGGTGGTCGATGCGTACGGGCACAAAGACAGAGGCGGTGGCCAGAATAATGAAAGCCAGCAAAATAGATTTGGTCGCTGCGGCTCCCACGAAGCCTAGCGCGATTTCCATAGAGGAAATCGGGGCCGACAGAATTTCATAAATGGTGCCGTTGAACTTGGGGAAGTAAATCCCAAACGATGCGTTGGACACGCTTTGGGTGAGCAGCATCAACATGATCAGCCCCGGCACGATGAACGAACCATAGTTCACTCCGTCAATTTCATTGATGCGGTGGCCGATGGCGGCGCCGAATACTACGAAATAGAGTGAAGTAGAGATAACCGGCGCCACAATGCTTTGCAGCAAGGTACGGCGAGTACGGGCCATTTCAGAGGCATAAATTGCATAGATGGCTTGCCAGTTCATGAAGTGCTCCCAATCAGCCTGACAAAGATATCTTCCAGAGAACTTTGGTGTGTTTGCAGATCTTGCAGCCGCAGACCGCAGCGGTCGATGGCGGTCAGCAGGGCGGCAATATCGTTTTGCCGGCTGTCATAGGTATAAACCAGCTCGTTGGGTTGATCGCCTTGGCGCAAGCGAAAAGCTGCAAGCGCCTCAGGGATGGTTTGAAGCGGGCTGTCGAGCATCAGGGTTAACTCTTTCTTGCCCAGCGTCTGCATGAGGGTGTGCTTGTCTTGGACCAGAATGATCTCACCCTTGTTGATCACGCCTACGCGATCAGCCATTTCTTCGGCTTCTTCAATGTAATGGGTAGTGAGAATAATGGTCACGCCGGTCGCACGCAGCGAACGCACCAGCGCCCACATATCTTGGCGCAGCGAAACATCTACGCCTGCTGTGGGTTCGTCCAGAAATAGAATGCGGGGTTCGTGCGACAGCGCCTTAGCAATGAGCACCCGGCGCTTCATGCCGCCAGATAAAGTAATCAAGCGGTTGTCTTTTTTGTCCCATAAGGAAAGGCTTTTTAGCACATGCTCTATATGGCCTGGGTCGGCCTTCTTGCCGAACAAGCCACGGCTGAAGCTGACTGTTTGCCAGACGGTTGAAAAGGCGTCAGTGGTGAGTTCTTGTGGCACCAGGCCAATGAGGGCGCGTGCCTTGCGGAAATCGCGGATGATGTCGTGGCCATCCACTGTTACGCTGCCGCCTGAGGGGTTCACCAAACCGCAGATAATGCTGATTAGCGTGGTCTTGCCTGCGCCATTGGGGCCAAGCAAGGCGAAGATTTCGCCTGCCTGTATGGAAAGATCAACGCCTTTCAAGGCTTGAAAACCCGAAGCGTAGGTCTTGGTGAGCCCCGAGACATTGAGAATGGGATTCATGCTTACCATCCGTGGACAATGCGGCACGATAACATATCACTTTTTGCATTCATGCACGATTTAAGCGGTAGGAGGTCACCGTGGCTGATTCCTTTTCTCACGTTTTGCTCACGCCTGACGAGATGGCGCGGGCAGATCATGCCGCCATTGCTGCCGGCGTGCCCGGCGTCGAGTTGATGGCGGCGGCCGGTCAGGCTGTGGCGGATGCCATTCAGGCACGGTGGCTGGTTGGTACGGTTCTGGTGTTATGTGGCCCGGGCAACAACGGCGGTGATGGTTTCGTGGTGGCGCGACGCCTGTTGGCAGAAGGGTGGCGAGTCAGAGTCGCGTTGTTGGGCGAGCTGGGAAATCTACAGGGCGACGCTGCTTGGCATGCACACCAATGGCGCAATGAAATTCATGCCCTCGACCCCCGCCTGCTAGATGGAGTGGATCTCGTCGTCGACGCTTTGTTCGGCGCAGGGTTGTCGCGCGATGTGGATGGCCTTGCAGCTGAAATATTGGGCGAAGTCGCCAAGCGGAATCTGCCTGTTTGCGCGGTTGACGTGCCCAGCGGCCTGGATGGCGCCACCGGGCAAGTACGTGGCATGGCGGTGAAAGCGGCGCTGACTGTCACTTTTTTTCGGAAAAAGCCAGGGCATCTGCTATTGCCTGGGCGGGAGCTATGCGGAGAAATCGTTCTTGCCGATATCGGTTTTCCCGCCACGGTTCAGCAAACGGTGGATGCGCGTACTTTTGAGAATGCTCCGGCGCTGTGGTCGGCCCGGCTGCTCCGTCCTAATGCTGATATGCATAAGTACAAGCGTGGGCACGTACTCGTTAATGGCGGCGCCAATATGACGGGTGCGGCGCGTTTGGCCGCATTGGGGGCGGCCAGGATCGGAGCGGGGCTGGTTACGATTGCGACGCCACCGCAAGCCTGGGCCGTCTATGCCGCAGCCATGACGAGCGTCATGGTGGAGGCTCTGCCGGGTGACGATCTGGCGCCTGCCTTGATAGACAAGCGTCGCAATGCTCTGGTGCTGGGGCCTGGTGCAGGAGTTACTGAGCAAACCAAGCGCAATGTGCTGGCCGCGGCTGCTACAGGGCGTGCTTTGGTGTTGGACGCAGATGCCTTGAGCGTGTTTGCCGATCAGCCATCTACGCTGTTTTCCGCGCTGCGCGGGCCCTGCGTGCTGACACCGCATGACGGCGAGTTTGCGCGGCTGTTTTCAATCTCGGGAGACAAACTCTCGCGGGCTCGCAGCGCGGCGCAACGCTCCGGTACGGTTGTCGTGTTGAAAGGGGCGGATACCGTGGTGGCGGAACCCGGTGGCAGGGCTGTGCTCAATGCTAATGCGCCCGCATGGTTGGCGACTGGTGGGTCTGGTGATGTGCTGGCAGGTATGGTTGCCGGGCTTCTGGCCCAGGGTGTGCCGGTATTTGAAGCGGCTTGCGCAGCGGTCTGGATGCATGGGGAGGCGGCCAACCTGGCAGGCCCCGGTTTGATATCGGAAGACCTGCCAAGCTTGTTGCCGCAAGTGCTGCGGCAGTTCTACGTTGGCTAGACGGAGCCCGTGAGGCTTAGTGAGCCAACAGCACGGGCACTGTCATGGAAGAAAGCAGGGTGCGAGATGCACCGCCCATTACCCATTGGCGCATGCGGCTGTGGCCGTAGGCGCCCATGACGATGAGGTCGCTGCCCAGATCGCTGGCGGTGTTGAGGATGATGTTGCCGACACCGATGTCATCGCTGTTTTTGACCAAGTGCTTGGGTTTGGGATAGCCCTGGCTGACACAAAAATTGATGAAATCGTCTTCGTGCAGGTCGTTGTCCTGGAAAGCACGCTCGTCACGATCAATTTCAAGCACAGCGAGTTCTTCGCAACGCTTGAAGAAAGGTGTGGCGTCAGTGAAGGCACGGGCGGCTTCGCGGCGCTGGTCCCAGCAGTACAGGACGCGACGGCCAATCGTTTCAAAGCTGCCGGCGTTGGGAATCATCAGAACGGGGCGGCCGGCTGCCATCACGACTGATTCAGGCAGGTTGGGAATAATCGACGCGACGGAGTCAACGCGTTCCGCCTTGCTCATGACCAGCAGGTCGCAGTAGCGGGCATGCAGAGCCAGAACTTCGTCGGCTTCCCCTTTGGGGGCACGCCATTCGGCTTTGACGCCTGCAGATGCGGCACGCTCAAGAAACTTTGTCCGCACAATTTCCCGGAACTCGTCGCGGCGGTTGCGTAACACTTTGCGGATGTCCTGGGGAATGATGGATTCGTCGTAGTAATGACCTGCAACACCATCGGCGGGATATACGCCAATGACTTCAGCGCCGTGTTCCTTGGCGAGTTGCAGGCCTGCGTCGATGCGACGCGTGCAAGCATCGTCGTTGCTAAGATGAATGGCGATACGGCCCAGCATAGGGAACCCTCCTGTGAGATTTTACTTTAGGTGTCTGAATGTTACATCAAGCAATGCAGGGGCGGGTGCTGTATAGCGAAGATCCGGCGCTAAACTGTAGGTCGTTTGTTGCTGAATAATTCGTTGGTCTCCCCCTTTGCTGCTTGAGAGTGTAGTGTATGTCTGCCGGGAATGCCCCTGTTTTGTGCTTTGATCATGCTGACCCAGCCGCATTGGAAGCACTGGACGCCATTGGCATGAGAGCCGCGTTGGAAATGGCGCATGTTGCGGAACAGGCTGGCGAGGTGCCGGTCGGGGCGGTTGTGCTGGATGCCGCGGGCAATGTGTTAGGGCGCGGCTATAACCGCTGCATTCTCGATCACGACCCTACTGGCCATGCGGAAATTGTGGCGCTGCGCGATGCGGCAGCGAATGTCGGTAATTACCGGCTGCCGGGGCTGGCGCTATACGTGACTCTGGAGCCTTGTGTAATGTGCATGGGGGCGATGCTGCATGCGCGGTTGGCGCGTGTGGTGTATGGCGCCAGCGACCCCAAAACGGGGGCTTGCGGCAGTGTGCTCGACATTCCGGCGGCAAGCTTTAACCATCACACTACCGTAGTCGGCGGTGTGATGGCCGACGAATGTGCGACGCGCCTGCAAGAATTCTTTAAGGGGCGTCGCCAAGCTGCGCGTGAGGCGCGACTTTTGCGAGCCGCCCAGAATTCGGGCAGCTAAGACTAGGTTGCGCGTTGCTGCGACGCCTTCTCTTTTATTTTCTAAATTTTTTAAATCATGCCCACTCAAAAGCCCGACACCACAAGCGGCGATCAACCCTCTCACTCGTGCGCTGACCTTGACCATCACCATGCGCATACGCACCGCAACCCAGAAGGCATCTACCTTTTCTCGCCGTCCAGTGCGGTGGCTGACCCTGCGACCCTCGAACTGGCGCGTGAGCGCCTCAGTGAGCTAGGGTTTAAAAGTACCGTGGATCGAACCGCACTGGCCGTGCATGAGCGGTTCGCCGGCACGGACGCACAGCGCCTGGCTGCCGTCCAACGATCCCTGAAGCAAAAACACCCTATCGTGATGGCCACACGGGGTGGCTACGGCTTGAGCCGGCTTTTGCATAAGATTGACTGGAAGGCGGTTGCCGATAGCGGCAAGATATTCGTTGGTCACAGCGACTTTACGGCTTTCAACTTGGCTTTGCTGTCGCAAACCGGCGCAATCAGCTATACCGGCCCGGCAGCGATTCCCGATTTTGGCCAAAGCAAGGTAGATGACCTGACCGCTGATCTGTTCGCCGAAGTGATGCGCGACCAACTGGAGGTGCTGAGCTTTGAATCACCTGGGTCCGACGCAGTAGATGAGCGGGGCGTGCTGTGGGGCGGTAACTTGGCCATGTTGGCGTCATTGGTGGGTACGCCATACTTTCCAAATATCTCGGGTGGCGTGCTGTTTTTGGAAGATGTGGGTGAGCACCCCTACCGTATTGAGCGCATGCTTGCGCAACTGCTGCATTCAGGCGTGCTGGCGAAACAAAAAGCCATTGTGCTGGGCCGCTTTACCGAATATCGCACCGTCGCCCATGACAACGGCTACAACATGGATGCGGTCATAGCGTGGTTGCGTGCGTCATGCCGGGTACCCGTGGTGACGGGGCTACCTTATGGCCACGTCAAGCTCAAGGCAACCTTGCCCGTCGGCGCGCTGGTGGGTGTGGCCACGGAAGATGGCATGGCTTATTTGCTTTTGCAGGAACATCACTGACAGCGCGGCTGTGTAGGCACGTCTCGTGCTGTGATTCGGAATTTTTAACTAAGGGAGTAAAATAGAAGGTTTTACCCCTTTTTTCTAGAGTCCAGCATCCAGTGATCACCACTTCCAACCTCACCATTCAATTCGGCGCCAAGCCCTTATTCGAGAATGTCAGCGTCAAGTTCGGGGAGGGAAATCGTTATGGCCTGATTGGCGCCAATGGTTCGGGCAAATCGACCTTTATGAAGATTATCGGTGGCGACCTTGAGCCTTCCGCCGGTAATGTTGCGCTTGACCCCGGCGTGCGGCTGGGTAAGTTGCGGCAAGATCAATTCGCCTACGAAGACGTGCGGGTGCTGGACGTCGTCATGATGGGGCATGAGGAGATGTGGGCCGCGATGTCTGAGCGCGACGCCATTTATGCCAACCTTGAGGCCACCGAAGACGACTACATGCGGGCCGCCGAATTGGAGGCTAAATTCGCGGAATACGACGGCTATACCGCCGAAGCGCGTGCGGGTGAACTGTTGTTGGGCCTGGAAATTCCGGTTGAGCAGCATAATGTGCCCATGAGCGAGGTGGCGCCTGGTTGGAAACTGCGTGTGCTTCTGGCCCAGGCTTTGTTCTCCAACCCCGATGTCCTGCTGCTGGACGAGCCCACTAACAACCTGGACATCAATACCATCCGCTGGCTGGAAGGCGTGCTTAACTCGTATCAGAGCACCATGATCATCATTAGCCACGACCGCCACTTCTTGAACGAAGTCTGCACACACATGGCCGATCTGGATTACCGGGAACTGCGTCTGTACCCTGGGAATTACGATGAATACATGCTGGCGGCGGCCGAAGCCCGTGAGCGCGTTTCCGCCGCCAACTCACGGGCCAAAGAGAGGGTGGCTGAACTACAGGATTTTGTGCGCCGCTTTGCTGCCAACAAGTCCAAGTCGCGCCAGGCGACATCGCGTTTGAAGCAGATCGACCGCATTAAGGCATCCACGGTTGAGGTCAAGCCATCTTCCCGTGTTCATCCCTATATTCGTTTTGAACAAAACAAGGTTCTGCATCGTCAGGCGGTAACGGTGAAAGACCTGAGCAAGGGCTATGACAGCCATCAGGTCATCAAAAACTTCTCGCTGACATTGGAGGCGGGACAGAAAGTGGCCATCATTGGTGCCAATGGTGTGGGTAAAACCACGTTGCTGCGCTTGTTGGCGGGCGACCTTCAGCCGGATTCCGGCAGTGTGAAATGGTCTGATGCGGCCGATTTGGGCTACATGGCGCAGGATGTCTCCGACCAATTCGAGACCGATCTCAATCTATTCGACTGGCTGGGAGAATACCGCCAGCCAGGCGACGACGATCAAGCCTTGCGTTCGGTGCTGGGCCGCTTGCTGTTTTCGGGTGATGACATTAGCAAATCGGTTTCGGTGCTGTCGGGCGGTGAAAAAAACCGCATGACGTTTGGAAGGCTGATGTTGGGGCGCCATAATGTCATGCTGCTGGACGAGCCCACCAACCATCTGGATATGGAATCCATCGAGTCTTTGCAGTACGCGCTGGATCTCTACAAGGGTACGCTGTTTTTTGTCTCGCATGACCGCGAGTTTGTTTCCGGGCTGGCCACTCGTGTGATCGAAATTTTGCCGGATGGCGAAATTGTCGACTACATGGGCGGTTACGAAGATTACCTCAGCTCACGCGGCATTGAGTCGTAGCCGCATGCTGCATTGCCTATGACATATACCCTCACTGGAATTGCCCGTTATGAAGAACTCATTAAAAAGAGTCGCTTCCTGGCGCTGGCCGCACCAGTGCAGACTGCTGCCGAGGCCATGGCGTTTTTTGCCGAACACCAAGTGCCCGACGCCACGCATAACTGTTGGGCGTATCGTATCGGTCAAGAATATCGTTTTAACGACGACGGCGAACCGGGGGGCACGGCGGGGCGCCCTATGTTGCAGGCCATAGAAGGCCAGCAATGCGATCAGGTTGCGGTGCTGGTAATACGCTGGTTCGGCGGTATCAAACTGGGTTCGGGCGGGCTGGTGCGCGCCTACGGCGGGGTGGCGGCGCAATGCCTGCGCCTGGCGGATAAGGTCGAAATCGTCGAAGAAACCTTGCTGAAGTGCAGTTGCCCGTTTTCTGATGTGGCGCTGCTGCAGTCGCGTTTCGCTGCACAGGGTGTGCGAATTGCTGAAGAGTCATTCGATGGCGAAGGGGCCAACTGGCTGCTGGCCGTTCCTCAAGAACGTGCCGCCGAGGTGGCGGCACTGATTATCGACCTTACTCGCGGTCAGGCGCGTTGTTCTGTGCAGCAGCCATCTCAGCGTGGACCTTCTCCATGTCCACCTCCTTGATCTGGCTGACCAACTGCGAGAGTTGCTGGCGGGCCAGGGCGCCTGCCTGACGGAACAGCAGAACGCGCTCGCGGAATACCATAAGTGTGGGAATTGAACGGATACCCAAGGCCTCGGCGATTTCAGGCTGGTCTTCGGTATTGATCTTGGCGAATGTGATGTCTGGGTGCTCTGCAGCTTCAGCTTCAAAGATAGGACCAAAGGTCTTGCACGGCCCGCACCATGGCGCCCAGAAGTCCACGATCAACGGTTTGTCGCCGTCAATGGCCTCCTGGAATGTGTCTTTGTTCAAATCAATGGTTGTCATGGGCAGTCTGTCCTCATAAAAAAAGGCGGCATGAAAGCATGCCGCCTGTTCATGTCAACTGCCAGTGTATACGCTCAGGCATCTGCCGCCATAACGGAAACCTGCGTAGTGCAACAGGACTTGACCACGCGCCTAGGTGCAAATCGTATTCCGACGGTAAAAGGTGGTGAATGGCGAGGCTGATATTCTGAACACATTTCACGATGCAGCATAATGCTGGCGCATCCATGTCTCGAACTCTTCGGCGGGCAAGGGGCGGCTGATGTAGTAACCCTGTATCACATCACACCCATGTTCTTTTAAGAACGCTTTTTGTTCTGCCGTCTCAACGCCCTCGGCCACTGCGGTCAGGCCCAGATTGTGCGCCAGCTTGATAATGGTGCGCACAATGGTGTCGCCGCTGTCCGAGATATCGGAAACGAAGGAACGATCAATCTTCAAGATGTCGATGGGAAAGCGCTTGAGTTGCGCCAAGCTGGAATAACCCGTGCCAAAATCATCGAGCGATAGCATCACTCCCAATCGCTTGAGGCGCTCCAGAATGGCGCTGGCGGCCTTGACGTCGTCGACAAGCAAAGACTCAGTGACTTCAAGTTCCAGCTGTTGCGGGTCAAGCATGTTGTCTTGCAAGACGCAGCGAATCATTATGGGAAGATCGCGATGGTTGAATTGGCGGGCCGAAAGGTTGACCGCCACGCGTAGGGGCGGCAGGCCAGCTTCACGCCATGCAGCAATTTGTTGGCATGCCGTACGCAGCACCCATTCGCCCAGGCGCACGATGAGCCCGGTTTCTTCCGCCAGAGGAATGAAACTGCCTGGAGGAATAAGACCGCGAGTAGGGTGGCGCCAACGCACCAGTGCTTCCATACTTCGCATTTCACCGTCGTGCAGGTTTAGCTGTGGCTGATAGTGAAGCTCGAATTCGTTATTGTCTAGCGCAGCCCGGAGATCGGCCTCCAGTTGGACGCGTTCCATGGCCTGTTCGTGCAAGGCTGAGCTGAAAAACTGATAGTTGTTGCGCCCTTGCTGCTTGGCTTGATACATAGCCATGTCGGCGTGTTTGATCAGAATTTCCGGGTCATTGCCGTCTTTGGGGTGAATGGCGATTCCTACACTGCCCGACGGGTAGAAGCGCTGATCGTTCAAAGATAGTGGGCGCGTTATGGCCGACATGATGCGGCTTAGCGTTGCCACCGCATTGCGGGGCGGGGCATTATCAAACAGGATGAAAACGAACTCATCGCCCCCACGACGCGCCACCATGTCGCCGTCATGCAGGGTCTCCTGGAGTCGCTTGGCAATCTGTTGCAAGGCAAGGTCACCCAGTGTGTGGCCCAGAGAATCGTTCATCAGTTTGAAATTGTCGAGATCCAGAAAAGCAACCCAGAAAGGCGGGTCGCCCGGCTTGTAGTTCTGGATGGCTTCGGTGAGTCGCGCACGTAGGGCATGACGGTTAGGCAACTGGGTCAGAGCATCGTGCCAGGCCTGGAACTCCAGACTTTCGCGGTAGCGACGGGCCTGAGTGATATCGTACTTGGCTGCCACGAAATGCGTGACTACGCCCGTTTCGTCGCGTACCGGAGCAATGTGAACGCGTGTCCAGTAAAGCTGCCCGTTTTTGTGGTAGTTACGCAGTGTCGCTTGGCCTTCCCGCTGTTCGGCCAGAATGCGTTGCAGCTCTTCCAGGCCCTCTTGCTCCGTATCAGAACCATGCATGATACGCAGGCTCTGACCGATGATTTCATCGGCTGAGTAGCCTGTCATGCGTTCAAAGGCGGGGTTTACATACTCGACCGGATAACCAAGCTTCGTTGCGCTCGTGATAAGGATGGCATTGGCGCTCGCTTCGATGGCACGCTGCCTCAGGTGCAAGGCGGCTTCCGCCTGGCGACGCAGGCTTCTATCCTGTGTGGCGCTATGCATGCTTCTTTCACGGGCTTTTTGCAGCCTGACGATAATCAGGGCTCCTAGCAGCGACAGCAGTATGCCAATAGCCAGTATGCTCCAAGGGAGCCACCGTTGCGAACGCGACGCGGTGGGCTCCATGGTGATGTCGAGTATCCAACGGGTGCCAGCCAGGAAAAGGGGTAACTGGACTTGTGCTTGCTGTAGAGAAACAGGTTCGGGCTCGATGCTTTCCGCAAACGTCGCCATGGGGATGTCGAGCAAAGTGCCGTCGGTGTAGTCGTCGAACCGCAGCCGGGCGGTGGCGCTGGTTTCACCGCTCTGATCGAGCATGGAGGCCAGCAGCAGGTCGGGCTGTATCGAAGCAAACACCGCTCCTGAAAAATTACGCTGGCGTGCGGCCAGTGTATCCGGTATCACACCACCGTAATACAGCGGCAGAAATATCATCAAGGTGTCGGGGTGGCTAGGGTCAACCGCCGAGTGTACCGGGGCGGTCGCCGCCATTTTTCCCGTATTGCGCGCGCGAATCAGCGCTTCTTCCCGCACGGGGTCGTCAATGGGAATGCCTGGGCTGAGTTGCAGTGCTGAGGGGCCATGCAAGAACAGATAATGACAGAGAAAGCTCTTGTTGGTGTTATCTTTCCCGTCATTGCGCCGAACATAACCGATGGCGTAAAGGCCGGGCAAGCGCTCTTGCAGCTTGAGCGCCCCAGCCATGCGCTTAAACGCATCATCAGATATCAGTGGCCGGGCTGCGAATTCGGCCTGATATGCACGCAGGGCGTCGGCGTGCTGCAGGATGTGCATGGTCAGGATATTGCGCATGCGATAGGCTTGCGCATTCAATACCGTTTGCTGTTCCTGCCCGACCAGTCGCTGTGTTTGGTGGAAAGCGGCGGTCGTCAGGAGCAGACCGAGCGCCAAAAAAATGATTGGAAGCCAGAGACCCTTGTAGTTCCGGCCTACCGGAGAAAGTACTGGCGGCACAATAAAATTCTTATAGTGTTTTTAGCTAAAAAAGCAAAAGCTTCGACATTGTATCTAACGATTGCAAAAAGGTGACGGTGTAATCAGTCTGGAAATAAAGAAAACTTGATTGCAAATAACAACGCAACCGTGTAACTGGCAGGGTGAGCATCGCGCCAGCGCCCGGTGGCCACCTTCAACATGACATAACTGATAAAGCCGAAAGCCAGCCCATTAGCGATGGAATAGGTAAACGGCATCATAAGAGCGGTAAGCGCCGCGGGGGTGGCTTCCGTCACATCATCCCAATCGATGTAAGTAATTTCCCGCATCATCAGGCCGGCCACGTATAGCAGGGCAGGAGCGGTAGCGTAAGAGGGTACTGAACCTGCTAGCGGCGAAAAGAACAAAGCGAGCAAGAATAATAGTGCGACAGTAAGCGCTGTCAGGCCGGTGCGCCCACCCGCCTGAACGCCTGCGGCGCTTTCAGCATAGGCTGTGGTACTGCTAGTACCCAACATGGAACCCGTCACAATGGCTGTGCTGTCGGCCAGCAAGGCGCGGTTCAGGCGGCCGGGGTGGCCATCGGAAATCAGGCCAGCACGTTTTGCTACGCCTATCATTGTGCCGGTGGCATCGAACACCTCAACCAGTACAAGCACCAGAATGACATGGACAAAGCCGGTGTGCAGTGCGCCAACAATGTCCAGTTGTAGAAAAGTGGGCGCCAGGCTGGGTGGCGCTGACAACAACCCGGAGAAGGTGTTGTGGCCCAGAATCATGGAAAGTACAGTGACCACCAGAATACCGATCAGAATCGCTCCTTTAATGCGTAGCGCGTCGAGCGAGGCAATAATGAAGAACCCTAAAATTGTGTAGAGTGGGGCGGGTTGAGTCAGGTCGCCCAGCGCGATTTTGGTAGCGGGGTTGGCCACTACAATGCCGGATGTGGTCAGGGCGATAATGGCCAGAAAAAGCCCGATACCGGCAGCAATGGCCGAACGCAGGGAAGAAGGAATGCCTGCAATCAGCCAGGTCCTGATGCCTGTAATCGTGATGATGAGAAAGATGACGCCGGAAATAAAGACGGCTCCCAGCGCTTGCTGCCAACTGTAGCCCAGGGCACCTACGACGGTGAAAGCGAAAAAAGCATTGAGACCCATACCCGGGGCCATGCCGACCGGCCAGTTGGCCACAAAAGCCATAATCAGCGAACCCAAGGCGGCCGCCAGGCAAGTCGCTACGAATACGGCATCTCTGTCCATGCCGGTGCTCGACAGAATCTCGGGGTTGACGAAAATAATGTAGGCCATGGTCAGGAAGGTGGTGACACCGGCCAGCACTTCGGTGCGGGCATCGGTACCGTGCTCACGCAGCCTGAATAGTCGTTCGAGCATGAAAAGAGACTCCGGATAGCGAATCAGAAGGTAGGCGGTAAAATGCAGACTGAATTCTACGGCTTTCCTCAGGGTTCTGTTGAACTGAATCGCACATTGACCTACGGCGCCTGCGCTCGCCATGCTGCGTTGCGGATTCGCTTGACAGCAGCGTGTAAACGCGCAATCAATCAGGCAGGGCGCTGGCCTGTCGACACTAAATCATGATTATTCTTGGCTTTGAAAGCTCCTGCGATGAAACCGGTGTTGCCCTGGTTTGCACGGAGCGTGGTTTGCTTGCCCATGCTTTGCACAGTCAGATTGACATGCACCGTGAGTACGGTGGCGTTGTTCCCGAGCTGGCATCGCGTGACCATATCCGCCGTGTCATTCCCCTGACTCGTCAGGTATTGAGGCAGGCAGGAGTCCGTCTGGAAGACATCGGGGCGGTGGCTTATACCGCAGGCCCGGGGCTGGCAGGCGCCTTGCTCGTGGGCGCCAGTGTGGCTCAGGCCATCGCCTGGTCATTGCAGCGGCCGGCGATTCCCGTGCATCACCTGGAAGGCCACTTACTGTCTCCTTTACTGGCTCAGCCGCGTCCTGAGTTCCCTTTTGTGGCCTTGCTGGTGTCAGGCGGGCATACGCAGCTGATGCAGGTCGACGGGGTAGGTCGATACAGCTTATTGGGCGAAACCTTGGATGATGCAGCGGGCGAAGCCTTCGATAAAAGCGCCAAACTGATGGGGCTTGGCTACCCAGGCGGGCCGGCGTTGTCGCGTTTGGCCGAACAGGGGAACGCGGCATTGCATGAATTACCGCGCCCCATGCTGCACAGCGGCGATCTCGACTTTAGCTTCAGCGGCCTTAAAACCGCTGTGTTGACACGCGTGCGTGCGCTTGAAAGGGAGCACGGTGCACTGTCCGACACGCATTTGGCCGATCTGGCCGCCGCGACTGAATCTGCCATCGTCGATGTCTTGGCAGCTAAATCGCTAAAGGCGGTGTCGCAGGCAGGCGTCAAACGGCTGGTGGTGGCTGGCGGGGTGGGCGCTAACCGGCACTTGCGTCAGCACCTGACTGAAGCCATGCGTCGCAAGGGTGGGGAAGTGTTTTTTCCACCATTGGAATTCTGTACTGATAATGGCGCCATGATTGCCTTTGCCGCCGCACAGAGAGTGAAGGCGGGGCTGGTGGATTTATCCGACGACAGTCATGCCTTTACGATCCGTCCGCGGTGGAACCTCGAAGATGTCTGCATCCAGAGCGAATGCAGCAAACAGTAGGCGTTGCGAGGCACCTGTGCGGTGCCTCTAACACGACGCCTGTGAGGTAAGCGACACCAGCCTAGCGGCGCCCTTTCTTGCGGCCAGCCGGCGGCGGAGGCGGAACCTGTGATTTGCCGCCGCCAATGCGGCTTTCTTTGCCTTGCAGCAAACGCGCAATATTCTGTTTGTGGCGGTAAAGCACGAGGACGGAAATCAGCAAAATGGCGGCCGCGTACGATATGTGCAAAGGCCAGATGACCTTGCCGCCCATGATGTAGTAAATGGGAGCCAGCGCGGCTGCCATTACCGATGCAAGCGAAGAATAGCGGCTGGCAAAAGCAATGACCAGCCATGAGCCCGCCACTACGAAAGCCAGCCAAGGTTCAAGCGCCAGCAACACACCCAGTGCTGTGGCTACGCCTTTGCCACCCTTGAATTTCAGGAATAACGAATACACATGGCCTATAAAGGCCGCTACCGCGCATGCCGCCACCACAGCAACAGATAACCCCAAGCGTTGGCTGATATAGGCGGCCAACACAACGGCCAGCCACCCTTTGAAAGCGTCGCCAAACAGCGTCAGCACAGCGGCTTTCTTGTTACCCGTGCGCAGCACGTTAGTAGCTCCCGGGTTGCCGGAGCCAAAGCTGCGAGGGTCCTGCAGGCCCATCAAGCGGCTGATAACCACGGCAAACGGTATGGAGCCCAGCAGGTAGGACAAGAGAATAAGGCCGAGAGAAACGACGGCGGGCAAGACAACATCCATGGTTCATGGTCTCCAGTTCATTGAGGCACGATTCTACCGGCTGCGACGGCGATAGCCAAAATGAACGGGTACAATCAGCTACTTTCTGTTGGAATGTTTCTGAGGGTTGAATGCGCATACTGGTGAGCAACGACGACGGTTACAGCGCCCCCGGGATTGAAGCCCTGGTTGATGCCTTGAAAGGCCTGGGCGAACTCACCGTAGTGGCGCCGGAAACCAATTGCAGCGGGGCATCGAATTCACTTACGCTAAACCGGCCGCTATCGGTACGGCAGGCGGCCAATGGGTTTTATTATGTAAATGGCACGCCTTCCGACTGCGTGCATATTGCGCTGACCGGCTTGCTGGATTTCCGTCCAGACATCGTGGTGTCGGGGATTAACAACGGGGCGAATATGGGGGATGACACCCTTTATTCCGGCACCGTTGCAGCCGCTACCGAAGGGTTTCTTTTCGGTATTCCCTCCATTGCGTTTTCTCTGGTTAAAAGGGGCTGGCATCACCTGGATACCGCTGCTCATGTTGCGCGACGGGTCGTCGAGCGGCATATGGCCCAGCCTCTGGGGCCGGCCATGCTGTTGAACGTCAACGTTCCTTCCGTTCCCCTTGACGCGCTGCAAGGTCTCCGGGTGACCCGGCTGGGCAAGCGGCATCCATCCGAGCCGGTGGTGCGCAGCAGCACGCCCTATGGCGAGCCTGTATACTGGATCGGTCCGGCGGGCAGCGCTTCCGACTTCGCTGATGACACCGACTTTGGCGCAACCGAGCAGGGCATGGCTTCCATCACGCCGTTAAGGCTAGACCTCACTCACTACGATCAATTGCCACAGCTAGGGGATTGGGCTGATCCGATATGCGTAAACCGCTGAACCCTTCGCCGTTTGCTTCCGGGACCATCAACCGGTTCGGGCGCTCCAGTCTGGGTGGTGGGCCGTCTCCGGCTAACAGCAATACACGCATTCTGGGCGCCGGGCCAAAAGCCAAGGCGGCCCCGCCGTTTGCGGTCAAACCCTTTTCCATCGGTAGCGCACCAGGCGCGGCGGCAAGCTCGAGTATGGCGGCCGGTACCGCAGATAACCTCGGTCTGAGTTCTCAGCGTTCGCGTGAACGCATGGTCAGCCGCTTGCGCGAACAGGGCATAAACGACGAACGCGTGTTGGCCGCTATGCGCGCCGTATCGCGTCATTTATTCGTCGATGAAGGCTTGGCCAGCCGCGCTTATGACGACGCCGCGCTGCCCATCGGCTACGAGCAGACTATTTCCCAGCCCTGGGTGGTGGCGCGCATGATTTCTGTGCTGGCCGAGGGCCGCGAACTTGATAAAGTGCTGGAAGTGGGTGCCGGTTGTGGGTATCAAGCTGCGGTGCTGGCCCACGTGGCACGCGAAGTACACACCATAGAACGAATTCATGGGCTCTACGAAATGGCCCGGCATAATCTGCAGAAGCTGCGGGTTCCGGGGCGTGTGCGAGTCGTTTTTGGCGATGGCATGGCGGGTCTGCCTGGCAGCGCACCGTTCGATGCGATTACCATTGCAGCAGCAGGGCTTAAAATTCCTCAGGCGTTGCTTGAGCAACTGGCGCCAGGCGGGCGCCTAATCGCCCCTGAGGGCGGTGTTGAGCAGCGACTCATTTTGATTGAGCGCACGGGCGTCGCATCCTGGAAGCGCCAGGAGCTTGATGCAGTACGCTTCGTGCCCCTGCGTCCGGGCACACAGTATTGACAGGAGAATCTTATGCACGGAGGGTATCTGCACCCTGCCTATTCCAGAGTCCGTTCGCTGGTTAGCGGCTCACGACATGCTTTGCTGGCCTTGAGCGTATTGACGCTGCTCGCCGGTTGCGGCACGAGCGGCACGCGGGCGCCTGTCACCGACATGTCATCAAAGAGTCAGCCGCGCTATGCGGCCACCGGCACGTATACGGTGCGTGCGGGCGATACGCTTTATAAAATTGCTCAGATGCATGGCACGGACGTCCCCACTTTGGCGCGTCTGAACAATATCAGCGACCCCACGCAGTTGCGAATCGGGCAGGTGTTGCGCTTGGATGGTGCAACGTCAATGCCACAGCAGCCCGCAGCGGTGGCGTCGGCGCCGTCTGCGACATCTACAGTCAAGCCCACAACGCCGGCGCCTGCAACCAGTGCGGCAAGAGCCGCCGATGCCAACGTCATTAGTTGGGGGTGGCCGGCGTCGGGCAAGATTATTCAAGGCTTCAATAGCAACACCAAGGGCATAGATATTGAAGGCAAGGTTGGCGATCCCGTTGTCGCGGCGGCTGATGGCAAGGTTCTGTACTCCGGTGACGGCATACGTGGCTTGGGTAATCTAGTGCTGCTGGAACATTCCAACGGTTTTATCACCGCCTATGCTCACAACCAAGAGCGTTTGGTGAAAGCAGGCCAAACCGTGAAGAAGGGCAGTCGTATTGCTCTGCTAGGGCAGACCGACACCACCTCGCCACGCCTGCACTTTGAGATTCGTCGCAGTGGCACGGCTGTGAACCCGCTTTCCTATCTGCCGGCACGATGATTCCCTGCCTAGTCTTCGATCTCGAAACCATTCCGGATGCGGTGGCCCTACGCACGCTGAATCCGGAGTGGCAGGGGCTGGAAGACGATGCGGTCATCGAGCTCGCTCTTGCCGCGCGGCGCGAATCGCATGGCAATGATTTTTTGCCGCTGCACCTCCACAAAGTGGTGGCGATTGGCTGTGTGTTTCGGGACGACAACGGTTTCCGTGTCCGGTCGCTAGGCAAGGAAGACGACCCCGAACCCGTCTTGCTCAATGGTTTTTTCAAGACGATCGAGCGTTACACACCGCGCTTGATCAGTTGGAACGGGTCGGGCTTCGATCTTCCTGTTCTGCATTACCGCTGCCTGATTCACGGCGTGCAGGCAGCCCGCTATTGGGATCTCGGTGAAGACGACCGCGATTTCAAGTTCAATAATTACATTGGCCGATACCATCAACGGCATATCGACCTCATGGATCTCCTGGCCAAGTACAACGGGCGAGCCAACGCGCCGCTGGACGATCTCGCCAAGCTGTGCGGGTTTCCCGGGAAAATGGGTATGGACGGCAGCCAGGTTTGGAAAGCCTGGTCGCAAGGGCAGCGTGCTGAAGTGCGGGCCTATTGTGAAACCGATGTCGTCAATACCTGGTTGGTGTACTGCCGCTTCAGGTTGATGCGCGGCGAACTGGATGCCCAGGCCTATGAGGCGGAAATCGAGCTGGTGCGCAACTCGCTTCAGCAGATTGAGGGCGAACAATGGCGCGAGTACCTTGAGCTTTGGCAAGCGTAAAGCCAACTGCGTGTGAAACCATCTGAAAAGAACGCGGGCTGACGCGAAACATCAAGGTAACCGGCCAAGCTGCACAATGCAGGTTCCAAACATCGTAAGCAACAAAGGACCTGTCATGAACAAAACACACACTTCTCAAGGCATCAAGTTGGCTGTTCTTGGCGCTGCCCTGGCCATGTCCGGGGCCGTGTTTGCCGACACGCCTTCCCGCTCTCATGATCGTGGCGGTCATCATCACGGCTTTCATCAGCACCATCATGGCCACGCCGCTTGCCATCAGATGCACGGGTTTGGGCATGGCGGAAAAGGTATGCATGGCCATCGTCATGGCCAGATGCACCGCGCCGGTCTGATCGTGCCAGGCTATGGCGTGGTTAGCGGCGATTTTGTTGATGGCATGGGTCTGAATGAAGACCAACTGAAACTAATTGAAGATGCGCGCAATGCCGCCAAGGAACTTCGGGAAAACCGTAAGGAGCGCATGAAAGAAGCGCGCGAGGCGCGTAATGATCTTTTCAAGGCAGATTCTTTCGACCCCGCACAAGCCCTGAAGCAGGCGGACGAACAACGTGCCAAGTGGCAGGCAGAGCGCCGTCAGATTGATGAAAAATGGATTGCCGTCTGGAATGCTCTGGATGCGGGGCAGCAGGCCCGGGTGGCTGAGCACCTAAAGAATGGGGCTGAGAAAGCGCAAAAACGTGCTGAAGCGATCCAAGAGCGCAAACAACAACGTGAGTCGGCCCGTGCGGAGCGTGCTGCAGGAAGAACTGCGTCCTGATTTCCCGCCAGCGTAGAGCTTCTCCTTTCCACAACCCCCGCTTGTGAGTTTCGACCGGCTTTTTCTTTTACAGAAAGGCCGGTTTTTCTATGGCCAGGCTCGATAGCCAGATCGGTGCCGAGAGCAAGGTAAAATGCCCGACTGCATACCAGAATCTCTCTTCCCATCATGACTTTAGAAGTATTAGATATCGAGTCGCTAGATCTTGAAGCGCGCGGCGTGGCTCATCGCGATGGCAAAGTTGTTTTCGTGGAAGGGGCATTGCCCGGCGAGCGCGTTGAAGCGAGCATTGTGCGGCGCAAGCCTTCATACGAAAAAGCACGGGCTCAGCGTATATTGCGAGCGTCCTCGCAACGGGTGGAACCGCGTTGCCCCCATTACGGCGTTTGCGGTGGGTGCGCCATGCAGCATCTTGACGCCCAGGCTCAGGTGGCGATCAAGCAGCGAGTGTTGGAAGACGCGTTCGGGCATATTGGCAAGCTGAAGCCGGCGCTCATCTTGCCTGCCATGCACGGCCCCACCTGGGGCTACCGCTATCGGGCCCGCTTGTCTGTGCGGTTGGTGCCTCGCAAGGGCGGCGTGCTGGTGGGCTTTCGGGAGCGTCACAGCAGCTACGTTGCCGACATGACGGAATGCCATGTCATGCCTCAGCATGTGTCCGACATGCTAGTGCCCTTGCGGCGTATGGTAGAAACAATGTCGACACCCAACCGCATTCCACAGATTGAGGTGGCGGTGGGTGACCAATGCACTGCACTGGTGTTGCGCCATATGGAGCCCCTCACTGGTCAAGATCTCAGCATTCTGCGCGCCTTTGCCGAACGCTGGAATGTGTCGTGGTGGCTACAGCCCAAGGGGCCGGACAGCGTGCATTTGCTTAACCCTGCGGATGAAGGCTTGTTGGCTTATACCTTGCCTGACTTCGGCTTGCGTATGCAATACAGGCCGACCGACTTCACCCAGGTCAACCCGCACATTAACCGTAGCCTGGTCGCGCGGGCGCTTTCTTTATTGGAGGTGCAGCCTAATGACAGAGTAGCGGATCTGTTCTGTGGCCTGGGTAACTTTACCCTGCCGTTGGCAACGGATGCCCGCGAAGTGGTGGGTATAGAAGGCAGTAGCACCCTGACCAAGCGCGCACTCGAAGGCGCCCAGGCGCATGGCTTACAAGAAAAAACCAGCTTTACCACACTGAATCTGTTTGAAGTGGATGTTGAGTGGTTGCGGGCGCTGGGCCATTTTGACCGCATACTCATTGACCCTCCTCGGGAAGGTGCGGAAGCGGTGGTGCGCGCCTTGTCAGCCTTGGCAGACGACGAGCGTCCGGCCCGCATTGTGTATGTGTCCTGTAATCCGGCCACGCTGGCCCGTGATGCGGCCATCATGAAGCACAAGGGCGGTTATGTTCTGCAGGCTGCTGGTGTGGTGAATATGTTTCCGCATACCGGCCATGTGGAATCCATTGCCGTGTTTGAGCCGGGGAGGGCGCTTACACCGGAAGAACTGCAAGCCCAGGAAGCGCGAGGCGAGCAAAACGAGCACGACTAGGCGGAAATAAAAATCCCGCTGGAAACCGGGGGTATGTCCGGCTTCCAGCGGGTTAGCTGTAGAGCGGCTTATTGCCTCGCTGGCTAGGCAGCGGGTGACTCAGCCAGTATGCGTTGTGCTTCTTCGCGCACCCGTGCTGGGGCGGTGCCGCCAATGTGATTACGGGCAGCCACACTGCCTTCCAGAGTCAGCACGTCGTGGATGTCGGCTTCGATGGAGGCATGGAAGGCCTGCAATTCCGCCAGGCTGAGGTCTGCCAGATCGCAACCGCGTTTTTCGCATTCGAGCACCGCATGGGCCACGATTTCGTGGGCATCGCGGAAAGGCAGGCCTTTTTTGACCAAGTAGTCGGCTAAATCCGTGGCGGTGGCATAACCTTGCAGAGCCGCTTCGCGCATCGCCTTGGGCTTGACCTGAATGCCGGGAATCATGTCGACAAATATGGTGAGCGTATCGCGCACCGTGTCGGCGGAATCGAACAGGCCTTCTTTATCTTCCTGATTATCTTTGTTGTAGGCCAGCGGCTGGCCTTTCATGAGCGTAAGCAGGGCGATCAGGTGGCCATTGACCCGGCCCGTTTTTCCGCGCGCCAGCTCGGGGACATCTGGGTTTTTCTTCTGCGGCATGATGGAGCTGCCGGTGCAGAAGCGGTCAGCCAAGTCGATAAAGCCCACACGCGGGCTCATCCAAAGCACCAGCTCTTCAGATAGCCTGGAAATGTGAGTCATGATGAGGGCGGCTGCCGCGCAGAACTCAATCGCGAAATCACGGTCGGAAACGGCGTCCAGCGAGTTGCGGCATACGCCGTCGAACCCCAGAGTACGGGCTACGCGTTCGCGGTCAATGGGAAAGGAAGTCCCTGCCAGCGCTGCGGCGCCTAAGGGCAGCCGGTTAACACGTTTACGGCAGTCGGCCAGACGTTCGGCGTCGCGGCTGAACATTTCTGCATAGGCGAGCAAATGGTGGCCGAAGGTGACCGGCTGTGCCACTTGCAGGTGGGTGAAGCCCGGCATGATGGTGTCGGCGTGCTCCAGGGCCAAGCGGGCCAGTGCGGCGCGCAACTGTTGCAGCAACTCGATGGCAATATCGATTTCGTTGCGCAACCACAGACGGATATCAGTCGCGACCTGATCATTGCGGGAACGGCCGGTGTGCAGCCGCTTGCCTGCGTCGCCCACGAGTTCGACCAATCGCTTTTCGATGTTGAGGTGAACGTCTTCGAGATCGAGCGACCAGGTGAAGAGATCTTCTTCAATTTCTTGAAGAATGCGCTCCATGCCTCGTTCGATGGCTTCGCGGTCTGCTGCGCTGATGACTCCGGCAGCCGCCAACATTTCGGCGTGGGCCAACGAGCCTTGAACATCGAAGCGCGCCATGCGCTTATCAAAGTTGACGGACGCCGTATAGCGTTTGACAAGGTCGGAGACAGGCTCTGAAAAGCGGGCCGACCATGCGTTTGCCTTGTTGGCGAACTGATCTTGTGCGGAAGGGGAATTAGGGTTCGACATAGTGCGTGCAATTATAAAGGAGTAGCCGCTGCACAGGGCACGAGTCGATGGCACAATGCGCCCCTACGGTATATTTACACGGTTATGCAGAACGAAACTTCTATCTCTCAAGTATTAAGCTCTTCCGGGTACGGCTTGGTTAACGAGCTGCTGCGTGATGCCGAATGGCTGGGCATCGCTTTGCTGGTGGTGGCGGCTGTGCTGGTTTTCGTGGGTGTGGCCATGTTGATCGCGCGGGCGCTCGCAGGCGTGGCGCGCCGCACCTTGCGCGTGGTAGGTCGCCCAGAATGGGCGGCGGGCCTGATCTCCCGAAACGTATTTCGCAACATTGGTTTCGCGCTGCCTTTATTGGCCGTGCTAAGTAATTTACCCCAATTGGCGATCCGGCCCGAGCTGGCCGTGTTGCTCACGCGCGTATTTACCTCGGCGGGCGTGGTGTTCATCTTCATGTCGCTGATTGGTATTTTGCGCACCTGGGAAGATATTTATTCGTCCAGCCGTCGGGGCCAGATTCGTTCCATCAAGGGGTATGTGGAACTGGCCCGCATTCTCTTGTGGTTGATTTGCGCCATTTTGGTGCTGTCAGTCATGATGGATCGTTCCCCGCTGCTGATGCTTTCCGGCTTGGGCGCGCTGTCAGCGGTGCTGCTATTAGTATTCAAAGACACCTTGCTGTCACTGGTGGCCAGTACGCAGATGAGCAACTACGACATGTTGCGCCTGGGTGACTGGATAGAAATGCCGCAGGCCGGCGCCGATGGTTTTGTCATTGACATGGCCTTGCATACGGTCAAAGTTCAGAACTGGGATAAAACCGTCACCACCATCCCTACCTACAAGCTGTTTTCAGAAAGCTTTCGCAACTGGCGACACATGTTCGAATCGGGTGGCAGGCGGATTAAAAGAACCCTGCGTATTGATGCCAGCACAGTGCGTTTTCTTGATGAGGCGGAAATTTCTGATTTACGCCGCTACGCACTGATACGCGATTATCTGGATGGCAAACAGGTGGAGTTGGAAGAAACGAATCGCAAATTAGGCGAACTGACCGCTGTGCCTGCCAACCGCCGCCGCCTGACAAATATCGGCACATTCAGGGCTTATGCCAAGGCGTATATTGAGAATCACCCGGAAATCCACAAAGGCATGCTGATGATTGTGAGAATGATGGAGCCGCAGTCAGAAGGCATACCGGTGGAGGTGTATTGCTTCACTAATAATACGGCGTGGGTCGAATACGAACGTATCCAAGGTGATATCTTCGATCATCTGCTCGCTATTCTGCCCGAGTTCTGGCTGCGGCTTTACCAAGCCCCTGCAGGCAGCGACCTTTCACGACTGCAAAACATCACAAGGAACGAACAATGAAGATGATCTCGGCCATTATCAAGCCCTTTAAGCTCGATGAGGTGCGCGAGGCCCTGGCGGATATTGGCGCTACGGGCGTTACCGTCACGGAGGTGAGGGGCTTTGGTCGGCAGAAAGGGCATACCGAGCTGTATCGCGGTGCGGAATACGTGGTGGATTTTCTTCCCAAGCTGCGGGTCGATGTTGTGCTGCCAGCCGTCATGGTCGAGGCCGCCATTGATTCCATCATCAAAGCGGCTTACACGGGCAAGATTGGTGACGGAAAAATTTTTGTGACTCCGGTTGAGCAGGTGGTGCGCATTCGTACGGGAGAAAGCGGCATTGATGCGCTGTAAAGCAAACAGCAGGCCTGAAAAATGAACGTGTCAGGCGCGGCCGGCGGCTATTGCTGCTGCAGAACTGCTGAGGGCGCCATTCACGGCCTGGCAGCGCCTGCGACCTCCCAGAATTGCGGCAGAAAGGCTTCGGCTACCAGCAGGGGCTGACCGAGCCGCCAGAATACGGAACAGCGTGCCAGAACAAGCCTGGCATCTGGGCAGGCCTTGCCCAGATGCAGACGCATGCTGCGATACAAAGGGTGCTGGCTATGCAGTCGGCATACGAAAAAAGGCGAACGGATAATTTGCGGGTCGTGGTAAAGCATGTCCGCTAACGGCCGTGTGCGCAAGCGCCGCATACCCTGCCAAAGGGCGTGCGAGGCGCTTAATGGCGTGAAACTGCGGGCCAGCACACAGTCAATGCCGTCAATTGACATGCAGATTTCACGCAGCCAGATCTCGCTGCGGGCAGGGCGGGCCAGCATCCAGGCTTCCTGCTCATGCAGGCCATCTACTTTCTCGCGCTCTACGCGCAAATCCAGGCGACCCAACTGGCGCAGCCCAGCAGTGAGCGCATTGGGGCGGAACAGCCAGAACTTTTGATGAGGAGTCAGGGAAGGGGGAGCGGCGCACTGCCAGCCGCTGTGTCTGCTGGGTGTAATTTCCATGGGTATATTATCGCCAAAGTCATACAATACTGCCCATGGAAAAAATACGAATCTCCAAGCTCATGGCTCAACAAGGCCTATGTTCCCGGCGCGAGGCTGACGCTTACATTGAACGCGGCTGGGTGCGCGTCGATGGCGTTGTGGTGTCGGAACTGGGCAGTAAGGCCTGGCCGCACCAGAAGATCACGCTGGAACGGCAGGCTCGACAGCGCCAGACATCGCGCGTCACCATTATTCTCAATAAGCCGGTGGGCTATGTTTCCCATCAGTCAGAGCAGGGGTATAAGCGGGCGGTGTCGCTCATCACGCCTGAAAATCTGTATCGGCCGCAAAAGCAGCCGCTTCAGTTTGACCCCGGCCATTTGCGTGGCCTGGCGCCGGCCGGCCGCCTGGATATCGATTCTCAGGGGCTGCTGGTACTGACTCAAGACGGGCGCATTGCTCGCCAGCTTATCGCTGAAGACAGCGAAATCGAAAAAGAATATCTGGTGCGTGTGGAAGGCCGCATCGCCGCCAATGGCCTGGAAAAACTGCGCTTTGGCCTGTCACTGGATGGTGCGCCGCTCAAGCGTGCCCATGTCGAATGGCAGAACGAAGATCAGCTGCGCTTTCTGCTGCGTGAAGGCAAAAAGCGGCAAATTCGCCGCATGTGTGAACAGGTGGGCCTGAAGGTGGTGGGCTTGAAACGCGTGCGTATGGGGCGCGTCGTGCTAGGTGATCTGCCCCAGGGCAAATGGCGCTACCTGCGCGAAGGCGAAAGCTTTCTCTAAAGGACGAAAGGCGTTGCTATCGGTCGGGGCTTTTACCCCCTGAAGCGATAGGCGCCTCTGATATCTTTTTTTAAAGCTGTGTCGCTTGGCCCCGCTCTGGAGAACGGGGTTGGCGCATATGCATGTGGTCAGCTGCGGGCGCTTCGGGTCAGTGTAAAGCCTGCCCGTTGGTCTTGCCCTAGGGTTTTAGCTAACCAGGGCAGGGCCTGGGCCAGGCTGTCATGGAGTGTCCAAGGCGGGTTCACCACAAACATTCCGCTGCCGTGCAGGCCAAAGCCATCTGAAGCAGGGCGTTTCACTTGTAATGCAGCATGCACCCATACCGTGTCCAGGCGTTCCAGGGCACGGGTTAGGTTTTGTACCTCGCGCCGCTGCACCAAGGGGTACCACACAATAAAAGTGCCGGTGGCAAAACGCTTGAGGCCTTCCTGAACCGCACTCAGTGTGTACTTGTAATCGTTTTTGTTTTCGTAGGATGGGTCTATCAGGACCATGCCACGCCGGGTGGGAGGCGGCAACAAGGCTTTGATGCCCGCAAAACCATCCGCCTGCTCGAGAACCACCTGCCGCGAACGGCCTCGCGCATGATGCGACAAGTTCTGAGCCAGTACATCCACCTCGCTGGGGTGCAGTTCAAATAGCCGCAGGCGGTCGCGGTCCCGCATCGCTTCCATTGTCAGCCAGGGCGAGCCGGGGTAGTAGCGTAATTCGTCCGGCGCGTTGAAGGCTTCTAAAGCTTCCAAGTAACGTGTAATCAATTCAGGGGGGTGGTCTGCAGTGTGCAGCCGCATCACACCGTCCAGATACTCCGGCCTTCGCTCCTTAGGCGCTTCAAGGCTGTCTGTAGTTGGGTTTTGTGAAGGCCGTGCAGACGACCATTTCCCTTCCAGGTCGTAAATGCCGGCCCCCGCATGCGTGTCAATCACCCAATACGGGTTGTCTTTGCGATTGAAGTGATCCAGCACATGAACCAGAATGGCGTGCTTGAGCACATCGGCATGATTGCCGGCGTGAAAGGCGTGTCGGTAGCTAAACAAAGGAATTCTCTTTCAGAGTTGGCCGGGGGCCATGGTATCGACTTCGTCGGTGATGATGGCGTTGCAGCCCCATTCCAGAAGCTCAAGCGCCCGCTGAGGGTCGTTGACCGTCCAGATTGCCAGGCTCAGGCCTGCATCGCGTATTTGGCGAACCTCATCGCGCGTGACATGGCGATGGTTCAGGTTTAGCCCGGTGCACTTCAGCCACATTGCGCGTTCGCGCCAATCGGGAGGGAGCGCACCTTCAATCAGCAGAGCGCGAGGCAGTTCCGGCGCGGCATCACGGGCCGCTGCCAGGGCGGTTTCTGAAAATGAGGACAGCAAAGGCGGAAGTTCAGCGCCTTCCCACAGTTGCCGCGCCAGCAAAGCAATGCGCTCGCCTGTGTGGGTTTCCATGCCGGCAGTCGGCTTGATCTCTATATTGCTGTGTATTGAGTTGGCGTGCGTATAAGCGGCAATACTATAGAGTGTGGCAATCGGCTCACCGGCATAAGCGGACGAATGCCACGCGCCGAAATCGTGGCGGGCCAGTTCGGCATAGCGTAAGTTCGCCGCTCGCCCCTGGCCGTTTGATGTGCGTTCCAGCGTGTCGTCATGCAGCAATACGGGCACGTCGTCCGCCGTTAGCTTGACGTCGTATTCCATCATACGAAAGCCACGAGAATAGCCTAGCCGAAAGGCTGCAAGGGTGTTTTCGGGAGCGGAGCGGCCGGCACCGCGATGGGCAACCCATTGGGGGTAGGGCCAGGCTGAAAAATGTCTAGGCATGCAAGGGTTCCCAGTGATCGTCACCTGTGCGTTGGCAAGGGTGGCATTTTACTCATCAGAAAGAATCAAAATGCAAGGGCGGAGTCTGTCGCGAATAGGACAAGATGCTTTTGTCGCTGGTGGTAAACTTCCGCAAAGTGAAAATCTGGGGTCGGTGGGCCTTGGGTTTTCAAAATGATTTTCCGGAGCCCTTGAGGTTTCGCAACTGAATCCAGGTGATGAATGTTCGATTTTATACGCACGAACCAGCGGTTCATGATGTTTATATTGCTGGTACTCGTCCTTCCATCGTTCGTATTGATCGGTTTTAGCGGCTATACCAACTACGTATCGGGCGACAAAGAGCTTGTTAAAGTGGGTGATTCCGCTGTGACCCTGCAAGAGTTTGAAATGGCGCGGCGCAATCAGCTAGAGCAACTCCAGCGTAGCGCCATGGGGCGCTTCGACCCGGAAGTACTCAACACCCGTCCTGCGCGGGAAATGCTGTTGGAATCCTTGGTTGACCGGCGCGTGCTGGTGGATGTCGCTACAGCAGAGCGTTTCAGCGTGTCTGATGCGGCGCTGCGTAACGAAATCGCCCAAATGCCTGAGTTTCAGGAAAACGGTAACTTCTCCGCCGAACGCTACAACCAACTGCTGGCAGCGTCCGGCCTGAGCGCACGAGATTTCGAGCAGGGTCAACGGGGAGAGCTGGCGTTGCGGCGTGTCTTAGGCCCTGTGGGCGGTAGCGCTGTGTTGCCCGAACCTGTTGTGCAAAGCATAGTCGCCGCTCTCACAGAAGAGCGTACGGTGCGCTTACAGACCTTTCCGGTGTCTGAACAGTTGAAAGACATCGTGGTTTCCGATGCAGACATCCAGGCGTGGTACGAGGCGAATAAAGAAAGCCTGACTGTGCCCGACCAGGTCGCAGTGCAGTACCTGCTGCTGGATGAAGAGGTCGCGGTTCAATCCGTCGGAGAAATCAGCGAAACTGATCTGCAGGCTTACTATGAGCAGAACAAAGCCCGTTATGTCACGCCACCGCGTGTCAATGTGAGCCACATTCAGGTCAGTGTAGCGCCCGGCGCTTCCCAGGAAGAGCGCGAGGCTGCCCGTGCGAAAGCGGAATCTATCGCACAGCGTGTTAAGGCCGAACCGGCCCGCTTTGCGGAGATTGCTCGCGAAGAATCCCAAGATGTCGGCTCTGCTCGTGATGGCGGCCAATTAGGCTGGGTCCGGCCGGGCAGCTGGCCTGCCGTTCTGGAGCAGGCTGTGTTCGCCTTGCAGGAAGGCGGCATTTCCGATGTGGTGGCCGGGCCGGACGGCTTCCATGTGTTTTTGGCCAATCAGGTTGAGGCTGAAAGAGGGGAATCATTCCAAGAAGCCCGCGAACAGGTGGAAACCGAAGTACGCCGCCAACTGGCTTCCGAGCGGTTTGCCGAGCTAGCTATGCGCTTGACCGATCTGGTGTACGACAACCCCAATAGTCTGGAGCCCGCCGCCCAAGAGCTGGGCCTGGAGCCTCGCACCGTTGCTGGGGTGACACGCAACAACCTGCTGGATGCTGACATTGTCGGCAACCAGGCCGCAGCCGCCAGCGCCGACGCAGCTATTTTTGAAGACCCGCGCGTTCGAAGCACGCTGTTTTCAGCCTCGCTGCTGCAGGAAAAAGCCAATTCAGGTGTGATCGAAATTTCACCTGATACACTGGTAGTGGTTCGCGTCGCCGCCTTTGAGCCTGCCCATGTACCGCCACTTGAACAGGTAAAAGGGCTGGTTGAAAGTACGCTCGTGGCCGAACGGGCACAAGAGGCCACCATACAAGCAGGAGAAAAGGCTTTGGCTGCGTTGCGCGATTCCGCCGCAGACTCTGACCTTAGCGATGGTTTCGGCGACGCCATGACGGTGAGTCGCATTGACGACCAGGGCCTGGCCAAAGCAGTATTGGATGCCGTGTTTGCAGCCGACCCCAATGCACTACCCGCTTACGTTGGCGTGGAAGGGCCGCAAGGCTACGCCGTGGCACGGGTTGAAGCCGTGAAGGCAGGCGAGGGTGAAACCAAAGAGCTGCTGGCCGCAGGCCTGGCAATGGAACTGGCTCGCACTTGGGGCATGGCGGAAGAAGCAGCTGTGTTGCAACAAATGCGTCAGCGTTTGGGTGTGAGCCGCACCTCCGACGCAGAAGCTGTGCTGGCCGGCGAAGAGGGCTGATCCGCTCCTCCATAAAAATAATCGCTTCTGCGGTTGAACGACACCCCAAAAGTTGGACTCGAATCCGACTTTTGGGGTGTTTTTCATGGTGAAGCCTGATGAGCCGCTCAAATTTTTATGATGCAGAGCGGAGCCGGCGCGGGGGCAGCTTTAGCCAGCCGAATCGGAGTTGACTGGAGGGTGGTCAGGGGCTTGGCCCACCATGGGCGGCAACATGGGTTCCAGATGCTGCCAGATCGTGTCAGCGATAGTTGGTTGGGCTTGTTCCGTGGGGTGCAGGCCGTCGGCCTGAAACAGTGAAGTATTGGTGGCGATGCCTTCCAGCATGAAAGGCACCAGCTCGCCGCCCGTATTCTTAGCCACGTCGGCATAGGCGTTATGAAATGCCTGTGTGTAACGCTGCCCATAGTTAGGCGGGATATGCTGGCCGACCAGGAGCACTTGGGCACCGTGGCTGTGTGCAAGCTCCACCATTTTCTGAAGGTTGTTCTTCATCTCGGGTATGGGCAAGCCCCGCAAGCCATCGTTGGCACCTAACTGCAATACCAAGATGTCTGCATCAAACTCTTTCAGGATGGAGGGCAGGCGTTGCAGGCCGCTGATTGTGGTGTCACCGCTGATACTGGCATTGCGTATCTGGTATGCTTGGTTGCGGTGCGCGAGGCGCTGTTCAACCAGAGTAACCCAACCGCTACCCCGGGCCAGGCCATACTCAGCTGAGAGGCTGTCGCCCAGTATCAAAATACGTTGGATGGGGGCGTCGGCGCTTGCCTGATTAGCGGCTTGCTCACTCTGCGCAGCAGAGCCTGCACGCCACGCCAACAGCAACACCAACCCAAACAACAAGGCTATCGACTTTCCCCAGCGCATGCAATCAGCTCCCAGTATTGAAGTGTTAGACCTCTGCCAGCGCGTGGCTGACAGCTCCGGCATGCTGGACATTTTAAGCATGATCAGTTTCACGGTGGAAAGCGGCGAGGCCGTCGCTATCACCGGCAGCTCAGGTTCTGGAAAGAGTACCTTGCTGGGGCTGATGGCAGGGCTGGACGTGCCGACATCTGGTTCGGTCAAGTTGCTCGGGCATGACTTGTTCGCGCTGGATGAAGAAGCCCGCGCCCAGATTAGGGCGCGCTATGTGGGGTTTGTTTTTCAAGCTTTCCATCTTTTGCCTAACTTCACGGCCCTGGAAAATGTCATGCTTCCGCTGGAACTGCGCGGTGAGCCGGCCCAGGACGCAGCACGCTCCATGCTTGAAAGGGTGGGCCTGAAAGACCGCCTGAATCATTACCCCCGAACGCTCTCCGGTGGGGAGCAGCAGCGTGTTTCCCTGGCTCGTGCCTTTGTGCAGAAGCCTGCAATTCTGTTCGCCGATGAGCCAACTGGGAGTCTGGATGAGCAGACCGGTCGCATGGTGACCGACTTAATGTTTGGTCTGCACCAGGAACACGGTACTTCACTCGTTCTTGTGACACACGACCCGAAGCTTGCAGCGCGTTGCAATCGAGAATTACGGTTAGCGGGTGGAAAGCTCCTGGAAGCACTGCCTGCAGACCGCTAACGCAGGCTGGCTGCGTTAGCGCCGCTTGAGGGAAGGCAGTGCTACATGCCTCGCATGCGCATCTGCGAAGGCAGCCAGGTGGCGAGTTCCGGAATGAAATACAGCAGCAGCGTGGCGGCAATCATCAATAAGAACATGGGCAGCGAAACCCGGGCCAGGTAAGGGAGCTCTTTTTTGGTCATGCCCGACAGCACAAACAGGTTGAAGCCCACAGGTGGGGTGATCTGAGCCATCTCAATAACCAGAACCAGGAAGATGCCAAACCAGATCAGGTCGATGCCGGCCGCTTGTACGGTGGGTAGCAGAACCCCCATGGTGAGCACCACAATGGAAATGCCATCCAGCAAGCAACCGAGAATGATGAAAAACACCATGAGCGCGAGGATGAGGCCGAATTGTGACAAGCCCAAGGAACCTATCCATTCTGCCAGAGCACGAGGCAGGCCGATATAGCCCATAGATAATGTCAGAAACTGAGCGCCCGCCAGAATCAGTGCGATCATGCAGTACAGCCGGGTTGCCCCCATCAGTGATTCTGTAAAGGAACTCCAAGTCAGCGAGCCTTGCAGCAGAGAAAGCGCCAGGGCGCCAATCACCCCTATCGCGGCAGCTTCAGTGGCGGTGGCAAAGCCGGTATAGATAGCACCCAGCACAGCACCGATCAGCAGGACGACGGGAATCAGGCTGCCCGATGCTTTAAGCTTTTGCATGAAAGGCATGTTCTCGTCAGAGGCGGGAACCTCCGTCGGGTTCATGATGGCCCATACAGCGATATAGCCCATGAACAGCACGGCCAGCATGATGCCCGGCAAGACACCTGCGATAAACAGGCGGGAAATGGAAACGTCTGCGGCTACGCCATAGACAATTACGATAATCGAGGGCGGAATCAGCAGACCCAGCGTACCCGCACCGGCAAGGGTGCCCAATACCTTGTCCTGCGGATAACCACGGCGGCCCAGCTCTGGAATCGTCATTTTTCCTATGGTCGCAACGGTAGCAGCGGATGAACCCGAAACTGCCGCAAAAATTGCACAGCCTATGACATTCGTATGCAGCAGGCGGCCAGGAATCCGGTTCAACCAGGGAGCTAAACCGCTGAAGAGGTCTTGCGACAGCCGGGTTCGAAAAAGGATTTCCCCCATCCATAAAAACAGCGGCAAGGCGGTCAGTGTCCAGCTTGATGCCGCTCCCCAGATACTGATGGCCATCGCATCGCCTGCAGAGCGCGCGGAAAAGATCTCCATGCCAAGCCAGGCGGCGCCTGCCAGAGTCAGGCCCACCCATACGCCGCTGGCCAGAAAGCCGATGATGGAAACCACCAGCATGGTGATAACAAAGATTTCATTCATGCAGTGCAGCTTCCTGGGTGTTGCTATGAGGCCGGCCAAGCAGGCGGCAGAGGGTTTCATCCACCATGGCGATAAAGAAGATGACCGTGCCTGCCGCCATAGTAAGTTGGGGAATCCACAGTGGGGTGGCGTCTTCGCCGGTGGAAATGTCGTTGAACGTGTAGGAATCCAGTGCCAGCTTGCAGCTGAACCATGCAAGGTTGGCCGCAATAATGGCACCGATAATGAAGGCGAAGGTGTCTAACCGCCTGCGCAAACGCTCGGGCAGGGATGACAACAACAACGTGACGCGGATGTGTTCGCCTTTTTTCAAAGTATGGGCCAGGGCCAGAAAGCCCGCCGCAGCCATGCAATACCCCGCGTAGGAATCTAAGCCAGGGACATGCATGGCCAGCTGCCGCACGGCAATTGCAGCAGCGATACAGACGAGCACACCTATCATGGCGAGGGCGGCGAGCACGCCCGCCGCCATGTACAACCCATCAAGCCACTTGCGCATGTTTATTGCGCCCGGTATGTGTCAATGATTTGCTTTCCGTCGGCACCTGCACTTTTCAGCCATTCGTCCAACATGGTTTCGCCTACTTTGCTCAGGCCGTCCATCAGTTCAGCTGAGGGCTTGACGATTTCCATGCCATTTTTTTCAAGGCTATCCAAATACCACTGGGTTTTCTCACGAGACAGTTCCCAGCCCCTTTTCTCGGCGATTTCCGCTGCTTTCAGAAGTGCATCTTGGTTGGCTTTATCCAGTGCATCGAAAGCGCGCTTGTTCACCAGAATGGCGTTCTTCGGCAGCCAGGCTTGTGTATCGTAGAAGCGCTCCATGTATTCATACACCTTGGTATCCCAGCCAGTAGAGCCGGATGTCATGAAGGCATTCACGACACCTGTAGCCATGGCCTGAGCCAGTTCAGCTTGCTGAATCGTGACGGGTTGTGCACCGACCAGGTCGGCAATGCGCGCAGTGACAGGGCTGTAGGCGCGCCACTTCAGGCCTTTGAGGTCGTCAACCGTGTTGATTTCTTTATTTACGTAAATGCCCTGAGGCGGCCAGGCCACGCTGAATAACAACATCATGCCCTGGGATTCGAGCTTTTTGCTTAGTACCGGCTTTTGAGCTTGGTATAGCTTCCAGGCTGCGTCGTAGCCGGTTGCCAGGAAGGGCAGGCCGTCCAGGGCGTAGATGGGGTCTTCGTTGGCGAAGTTGGTTAACAGGATTTCTCCCGCCTGAGCCTGGTTAGATTGCACAGCGCGTTTGATTTCCGGGGCTTTGAAAAGCGATGCGTTGATGTGCAGGGTGATATCAAATTCGCCGTTGGAAAATTCCTTGACGTCTTTCACGAACTGCTGGAGGTTTTCAGTGTGCAGATTGGAAGCGGGATAGGCGGTGGGAAGATCCCATTTCGCGGGGGCGGTGAAAGCCGGTGCGGAAAAAGCCAGAGCTGCTGCGCAGGCCGACAGCATGAAAATCTGTTTCATTATGAATTCCTTTTGTGTGCGCTTCTTTTGCGGAATGTTGTCTCGCAATTGATTGTAGAGAGCTGGGCGACACAATCAATGCCTGACAGCCATGCTTCAGGGAAATCCATGAGCAGTAGAAACCCGGTTGAAGAAAGGTACACTTTCTATCCTGTGCAATCAGAAAGTGGCTATGTCAGGGTTTTCAATGGTTAATCGTATGTTGGTTGGGCTGTTTGCAGCGGCGCTGACTGTTGGCGCAGCCTGGGCCCAAGGCGCCGGCTATATCGCACGCTCTTTGCACCAACCGGTGCCAGGTGGTGTGGCGGTATTGTCGCTTGGGTCGGGTGCGACAGCGCCTGTTGTGCACTACGAAGGCGCGCAGGTCATGGTGGTAAAGGATAGCGACGGTAGCTGGGTCGCTGTGCTGGGCATTGATCTCAAAGCCCGGCCAGGGCGGCATGAGGCACAAGTAAAAGAAGGCCCGAACCTACGCCAATTGGCTTTTGATGTGGGCCACAAGGAATATGCCAGTCAACACATCAAGCTTAAGAATCAAGCGCATGTCACTCCTGCGCCGGAGCAGCTCAAACGCTATGAGCGCGAATACGCCGAGCAGATGGCAGCTTATGGGAGCTTTAGGGAGAGCGGCCCCAGCAATGTGCTTTTAGACGCTCCGGTCAAAGGACGGACGTCCAGCCCATTCGGCCTGCGCCGGTTCTTCAATGGCCAAGAGCGTAACCCCCACTCAGGCCTGGATTTCGCCGTGCCAAAGGGAACTCCTGTCCACGTGCCGGCCAACGGCGTGGTCACAATTGTGGGCGATTATTTCTTCAATGGCCGCACGGTGTTCGTAGACCATGGCCAGGGCTTCATCACCATGTATTGTCATCTGGATGAGATTCTGGTGCGAAAAGGCCAGGAACTTAAACGGGGTGATGTGTTGGGGAAGGTGGGCGCGACGGGCCGCGCGACCGGCCCTCATCTGCACTGGAATGTCAGCCTGAATGGCAACCGGGTGGACCCGGCAATCTTCCTGAAAGGAAAATAAACGCCTGGAGAACGCAGGCGTTTATTTGGTGAGCTGTACGGGTGTATGAACCGTCAGCCTTTTACCCGCACAATTTTCTTCACTTGCGGCACATGGCGGATGGCACGAATGACTTGCGCCAGGTGATTACGACTGTCCACCTGCAATGTCAGGTGCAGCACGGTGGTCGAGCCTACCGCTTCCTGCATGGTGAGATGCAAGATATTGGAATCTGCTTCGGTAATTTCCGCAGCCAGACGGCCCAGCACGCCGCGCTCATTGAGTGCGGTGACATCCAGGCGGGTGGTGAGGTGACGCGCGGTTTTGATGTCCCATGCGACGGGAATCCAGCGCTCGGGTTCGCGGGAGCGCTGTCGTTGCGCCACTGAGCAATCGGCCATGTGCACAACCAGGCCGTGGCCCAGACGGATGCCGCCGATAATGGCATCGCCTGGAAGGGGGCCGCAGCAGGGTGCCAATTGCACGGCTTGGCCTTCGTTGCCGTGGATAAGGATAGGCGCAGATTTGGTGCTGGAAATTTCGTCGAATACCGCAGCCGTAGTAGAAACCAAGGTGTTTTCTTCGGGGCCGAAACGTCTTGCCACCACAGCCGCCAGCCGTTTACCCAGACCTATATCAGCAAGGATTTCGTCGCGGGAAACCGCTCCCGAGCTTTTGGCAAGTTTTTCCCATTCAGGGTCGTCGTCGGCCGGGTAGCTCAGGTTAAGCTGGTTGAAAGCCTGTTGAAGCAGACGCCGGCCAAAGGCGACGGACTCTTCGTACTTGACGGTACGCAGGTAATGACGGATTTCGGAACGCGCCCGGCCGGTTCGCACATAGTTAAGCCATTGCGCACTGGGCCGCGAGGCACTAGAGGTAACAATTTCGACCGTATCACCACTTTTGAGCTCCGTGCGCAACGGTGCGAAGTCGTCGTTGATCTTGGCTGCAACAGCCTGATTCCCGATGTCGGTATGAATGGCGTATGCGAAATCGACCGGCGTAGCACCCTTGGGCAGCGAGATGATCTTGCCCCGGGGCGTAAAGACATACACAGCGTCGGGGAAGAGGTCGACCTTGACGTGTTCAAGAAATTCACCCGAGTCGCCAGTCTGGCTCTGGATATCGAGCAGGGACTGCAGCCACTGGTGGGTGCGTTTCTGTAAGTCGTTAAGAGAGACGTTAGGGTCTTTGTAGAGCCAGTGTGATGCCACACCTTCTTCGGCAACGTGGTCCATGTCGCGAGTGCGGAACTGGAACTCCACAGGGGTGCCATAGGGGCCGATAAGTGTTGTGTGCAGGGATTGGTAGCCATTCAGCTTGGGAATAGCGATGTAATCCTTGAACTTACCCGGCACGGGTCGGTAAAGCTGATGCAAGGTGCCCATCGCCAGATAACACTCTGGCAGGGTGTGCACGACAATACGAAAGCCGTAGATGTCGAGAACATCGGAAAACGACTTTTTCTGTTCGAGCATCTTTTTATAGATGCTGTAAAGGGATTTTTCGCGGCCGCTGATTTCTGCTTCGATGCCAGCGGCGGGCAGAGCGGCGCTCACGGCTTCGTGGATTTTCCCCAGGACTTCACGGCGGTTGCCGCGAGCGGCCAACATGGCTTTATGCAAGACCCGGTAACGGTTGGGGTGCATGGCCTGAAAACAGAGGTCTTGAAGCTCGCGAAATAGAGCGTTCAACCCCAGCCGGTGTGCGATAGGCGTGTAGATTTCAAGCGTTTCGCGGGCAATGCGGCGACTTTTCTCAGGGGATACCGCACCCAGGGTGCGCATATTGTGCAGGCGGTCAGCCAGCTTGATGAGAATGACGCGGACATCGCGCGCCATGGCCAGCAGCATTTTGCGGAAGCTTTCAGCCTGCTGCTCAGCTTTTGAGGCGTACTCAAGCCGATGCAGTTTGGTCAGACCATCGACGATCTCAGCCACATCGGTGCCGAAATTCTCGGCCAGTTCCTGTTTGGAGACGTCTTGGTCTTCGATGACGTCGTGCAGCAGGGCCGCCATCAGAGATTCGGCATCGAGCTTCCAGCCCGCACAGATCTCAGTAACGGCTATTGGATGTGTGATGTAAGGTTCGCCGCTGGCGCGGAACTGACCCAAATGAGCCCGATCGGAGAAGCGATAGGCTTCCTTGACCCGCTCAATTTCTTTGGCATCAAGGTAGGGCTTGATGGCTTCAATCAGCGGTGCAAGCGATGCAATGGTGCTGCCGGTCGCCGGTGTATCCGCCTTAGCGGCCGGCGACGCGTTGCGACGACGCCTGAGCCGGGAGCCTTTTTTAAGGACTGCCAGCAGGCCTGAAGAAGCGCCGCGCAAGGTGGTGAAAGCCATCGTACCGCCTCGTCAGATTCAGGTTGGTACCTTGCGCAACATTTCAAGGCCGGTCAGCCCTTGGGCGATTTCTCGCAAAGCAGTAACCGTGGGCTTGTTCTTGCTTTCGATGCGGGGCTCGTGGCCCTGGGCGAGTTCGCGCGCGCGATAGGTAGCAGCCAGCGTGAGCTGGAAGCGATTGGGGATTTTTTCGAGGCAGTCTTCGACGGTGATGCGGGCCATGAGAATCCTTGAGTTAATTGGTTATTAGTGAAGGCGGGTAACGCTTTTATGGCGCAATGCGTGATGCGATGGAGCAGCGGGCTTACGTGCCAGAACGAATGCCCAACTGATTAAAGAGTTCGGCGTGCCGGGCGGCCTGCGAGGCATACCGCAACCTGGCAGCCGCAACGATGCTGCAAAGCTCGCTTAATGCAGTGCTAAATTCTTGATTAATAATAACATATTGACACTCTGATACATGCGACATTTCGCCGCCTGCGGCGAGCAGGCGCCGTGCGATCACATGCGGTTCATCTTGGCCGCGCTTCTTCAATCGCAACTCAAGCGCTTCGATGGAAGGGGGCAGAATGAATACGCCAATGGCGTCGGGCAGAAACTGGCGGACCTGCCGGGCGCCTTGCCAGTCGATCTCCAGCAGGACATCGCGCCCGGATTGCAGGGCTTCATCGATTCTGTCGCGCGGGGTGCCATAAAAATTGCCGTGCACTTCGGCCCATTCAAGCATGGAGCCGGCGTCGCGCAAGGCTTGGAATTCTTCGACGCTCACGAAGCGATAATGTTTTTCATGTTCTTCGCCGGGGCGAGGAGGGCGTGTCGTACAGGAAATCGACAGCATCATGTCAGGCTCTTTTTCGAGCAAGGCATTGACGAGACTGGATTTCCCGGCGCCACTGGGGGCGACAATCATGAATACGTTACCAGGGCGTTGCGACATAGGTCTATGCGAAGAAAAACCGTTATTCTAGCGGACTCGAGTCGGAGTCGGGGTCGCAACCGAGTTGCTCAAGCGTGGCTAACCAGCTTTCCGGGTCGGCGCACAAAAAAGCCACTGCGTCATCCGCCTCCATGTTAAACAGCACGTCCTCAAGTGTGGCGCTTGCTTCATCGGCCGTGCTGATGGCCGCGACATGCAGGCTGGAACCACTTTCGAATTGTTCGGGCGGCACGAAGGCAGTCACGGCTTCGGGGTCGGGGGCGCTGATGGCCACATAGGCCCGCACAGGCAGGCCGTCGGCGTTGACGTCAAGTACGACGCCGGTATCGAAGCGATTCACTACATGGCTGGTGACTTGCATAAGGTTAAGGTTCCTGGCCGAAATTAAGCGTGGCGATTACGGGGGTGTGATCGGAGGGCTGTTCCCAACCGCGAGGCTCTTTGTCGATCACGCATTCTGTACATAGGGGGCGTAAAGCCTCTGACAGCAAGACGTGGTCAATGCGCAGCCCGGCATTGCGGCGGAAGGCCATCCGCCGGTAATCCCACCACGAGAAGGATTTCTCTTCTTGCGGGAATAGACGGAAGGCGTCGGTCAGGCCGAGGTCGAGCAACGCCTGGAACGCAGCGCGTTCGGGCTCCGACACCAGGACATCTCCTTCCCATTTGGCCGGGTCGTGTACATCTTCGTCGGCAGGCGCGACGTTGTAGTCTCCCAATATCGCCAAGCGCGGGTAGGATTGCAGCTCTTCTTGCAGCCATTCATGCAAAGCCTGGAACCAGCGCAGCTTGTATTGATATTTGTCGCTGTCGAGCGACTGGCCGTTGGGGCAATAGGCGCTAATAACGCGCACTGGGCCGGCGGGCGAAGGCAAGGTCGTGGCGATCACTCGCTGCTGAGGGTCTTCCAAGCCGGGCAAATTGCGGTGCGTGTCGGTACCGGGTTGCCGCGAAATAATGGCTACGCCGTTATAGGTTTTTTGGCCTGCCCAGACTGCGTGGTAACCGATTTCAGTGAAGGCATCTAGGGGGAAGAATTCGTCGGCCAGTTTGAGCTCTTGCAAGCACAAAGCATCAACGGGGTTATTGCGCAGCCAGTTGACAACTTGTGGCAAGCGGACTTTTAGAGAATTGACGTTCCAGGTGGCTAATTTCACAGTGTAAAAGATGTGGTGGAGCAAAGGGGTCATGATATCAGTGAGAGCGGGAAACGGCTGACGCGCTCCGTAAGACGCCGGGCGACAGCGAGTCTCGGGGCGCGGTATGATCTTCTAATTCACATCGCAGTACCTATAAATACACAGGAGATTCGAGCATGGAAGACGTTGTTGTCGTTGCCGCCTGCAGAACGGCTATTGGTGATTTCGGGGGCTCCCTGAAAAATGTGCGCCCAACAGAGTTGGGCACAACCGTTGTGCGGGCTGTCTTGGAGCGGGCTGGGGTGGAGCCTTCCGAGGTGCAGCACGTCGTGTTCGGTCAGGTGGTCAATACTGAGCCCAAAGACATGTATTTGTCGCGTGTGGCGTCACTGAACGCCGGCATTCCCGACAGCGCGGTCGCCATGAACGTTAACCGCCTGTGCGGCTCAGGCCTGCAGGCCATCATTAGCGCGGCTCAGGCTATCAAGTTGGGCGATGCGCAGGTGGCGATCGGCGCAGGCGCCGAAAGCATGAGCTGCGCGCCTTATCTCGCCCCTGCGCAACGCTGGGGTGCGCGCATGGGCGATGCGGCTCTCATCGATATGATGACCGGCGCTTTGTCCGACCCACTGGCTAACGTGCATATGGGTGTGACCGCAGAAAACGTCGCCAAGCGTCACGAAATCAGCCGCGCCGATCAAGACGCTCTTGCTGTGTCTTCACACCAACGTGCTGAAAACGCCATTAAACAAGGTTATTTCAAGTCGCAGATCGTGCCCGTCGTGCAGAAAACTCGCAAAGGCGAAGTTGTGTTTGATACCGACGAGCACGTACGCATGGGGGCCAAGGCTGAAGATTTCGAGGGCCTGAAGCCGGTATTTGTCAAAGAAGACGGCACGGTAACAGCAGGCAATGCATCGGGCCTGAACGATGGCGCGGGTGCGGTGTTGCTGATGAGCGCTTCCCATGCGCAAAAGCGCGGCGTCAAGCCGATGGCGCGTCTGGTGTCGTATGGCCACGCAGGGGTCGAGCCGCTTTACATGGGCATTGGCCCTGTTCCGGCCACGCGACTGGCGCTGGAACGCGCCGGCCTGACACTCGATCAGATGGATGTCATCGAATCCAACGAAGCCTTCGCCGCTCAAGCCTGCGCCGTGATTAAAGAGCTCGGCATGGATCCGGCCAAAGTCAACCCGAACGGCAGCGGCATCAGCCTGGGCCACCCCATCGGCGCGACCGGCGCCATCATCACCACCAAAGCGTTATACGAGCTTGAGCGTATTCAGGGCCGCTATGCACTGGTGACCATGTGCATAGGCGGGGGGCAGGGTATTGCGGCGATCTTCGAGCGTGTCTGAAGCGTTTGAATCCGCCAAAGAAGCGTATCGCCCCTGGGAAATGGATGAGCCTACCGTCTCCGAATCCTCGGGCATACGCTATCTGCATTTCGGTACCGAATGGGTGCAAGGGGCCATGCGATTGCGTCGCCCCAACGATCTGGTTCTCGCCTATACCCAGCAAATGATGGCCTGGCTGTTGTTGCTTGAGCCTGAGGCAGAGCATCATGTCGGCATATTAGGGTTAGGCGCGGGTTCGCTTTTGCGGTACACCTTGCGCAATACGCCGGTGCAAATCACAACGGTCGAATGGAACCCTATGGTCACGGCTGTGTGTCGCAGCCATTTCCGCCTGCCCGAGTCAGAGCGTTCGGATATTGACCATTGCGATGCCGCCGACTGGGTGCGCCGACCTGAAAATATTGGCTGCTATACAGCCTTAATGGTTGATCTCTATGATGCGACGGCTCAGGGCCCGGTGTGCGGTTCGCCCGAGTTTTACCAGGACTGCGCCCGCGTACTCACTGACCCGGGCGTAATCACTGTGAACCTCTTTGGCGATCACGCCAGCTTCGAGCCGAATCTTGAAGGGCTGCGGGCTGCTTTTCCCGATGGCATGCTGGTGTTGCCGGAAATCGACGCGGGTAACCGCATCGCTATAGGGGTAAAGGGAGATTTGCTTGATGTGTCCGTCGGCGCCTTTATCGAACGGGCTGAAATGATTGAACGCCGCTATCGCCTGCCTGCCGTAAGATGGGCGCGCGACATGCTGCAACAGCTGCATTTCTCACATACACTTACGCGCAGTCACGACTGACCGCCGTTTATCAATGTTGCCAAGGAGCTTTCCATGAAGTCGAAACTCTCTGTTCGTACCCTGGTTGCGGGCTTGCTTGCTGCAGGCCTGCTGGCGCATGCACCATCATGGGCGCAATCTGTTGCGGTAACCTCCATCGTAGAACATCCCGCACTGGATTCCGTCCGGGATGGCGTCAAGGCCAGTCTAGCTGAAGCAGGTTACACAGAAGAGACAGGCCTGAAATGGCAATACCAGACCGCTCAAGGCAATAATGCCATTGCAGCACAGATTGCTCGCAAGTTCGTAGGCGATCGTGTCGACGTCATTGTCGCCATCGCTACCCCATCGGCACAGGCTGTCGTCTCTGCCACCCGGGATATTCCCGTCGTTTATTCCGCAGTTACCGATCCGGTCGCGGCTCAACTTGTGCCGACCATGGAAGCGTCCGGCACCAATGTCAGCGGGGTCTCTGATCGACTGTCACTAGAACGTCAGGTCGAACTGATTAAAAAAGTCGTGCCAGACGCCAAACGGGTCGGCATGGTCTATAACCCCGCAGAAGCCAATTCGGTGGTGGTGGTAAAAGCCATGCGCGAACTTCTGCCGGAACACGGTATGACGCTGGTTGAGGCGACAGCGCCCCGCACGGTTGATGTTGGCGCGGCGGCACGCAGTCTGGTTGGAAAAGTAGACGTCATCTACACCAACACAGATAACAACGTGGTGTCGGCCTACGAGGCGCTGGTAAAAGTCGGCACCGATGCCAAATTGCCGCTGATTGCGTCTGACACTGACAGTGTGGTGCGCGGCGCAATCGCAGCCATAGGCATTAATTATTATGACTTGGGCCTGCAGACAGGCCGTATGGTGGCGCGTATTCTGAAGGGCGAGAAGCCAGGTGATATTGCTTCTGAAAGCAGCGACAACCTGGAGCTTTTCGTTAATCCGGGTGCGGCGCAGCAGCAAGGCGTCACATTGGATGAAGAGTTCGTAAAATCTGCTACCAAGGTTATTGAGTAATTTAGTTTTCCATGTCCATTTATGCTTTATGGGGTGCCCTGGAGATCGGCCTGATTTTTGGCCTGGTCGCTCTGGGTGTGCTGATCTCCTTTCGCATCCTGCGCTTTCCTGATCTCACCGTCGATGGCAGTTTCCCCCTTGGGGGCGCCACTGCAGCGACGCTGATCAGTGTGGGCATGGATCCCTTTTCCGCCACGTTGGCAGCGATGGCCGCTGGTGCGTTTGCAGGCATGATTACCGGCTGGTTGAACGTTAAGCTGCGCATTATGGATCTGCTGGCCAGCATCCTGATGATGATTGCTCTGTATTCTATCAATCTGCGCATCATGGGTGGGCCGAATGTGCCGCTTATCATGGAGCCCACGGTTTTTAATGTGCTGCAACCGGACGGCGTTTCCGACTACATCTTCCGACCTTTGATGTTGGTGGTGTTGCTGGTGGCGGCCAAATTCTTGTTGGATTGGTATTTTTCAACTCAGGCTGGTCTGGCCATGCGCGCCACAGGCTCCAACCCACGTATGGCGCGTGCTCAAGGGGTGGCCACAGGCCGTCGCGTACTGGTGGGCATGGCCATCTCCAACGCACTCTGCGCTTTGGCCGGTGCTTTGTTCGCGCAGTCGCAAGGCGGTGCGGACATTTCCATGGGCATAGGCACCATTGTGATTGGCTTGGCTGCGGTCATTATTGGCGAAAGCATTATGCCTTCACGCCGCTTCTTCATCATTACCCTTGCAGTCATCATCGGCGCTGTACTGTACCGGTTGTTCGTTGCCTTGGCGCTGAATGCGGACTTTATCGGCCTGCATGCCCAAGACCTCAACCTGGTGACAGCCTTGCTGGTTACATTCGCCTTGGTCATGCCCATGATCAAGCAGCGTCTGCGGCGTAAGAAAGGGAACTGATCATGTTAAATGCCAAGGATCTCCACATTACTTTCAACGCCGGCACGCCGATCGAAACTCGTGCCTTGCGGGGCATGTCGGTGCATATTCCCGAAGGCCAGTTTGTCACAGTAATCGGTTCCAACGGGGCGGGTAAGTCTACGCTCTTGAACGCTGTATCGGGCGATATTCCGGTGGATGAAGGCAGTATTCTCATCAACGGCAATGACGTCACCCGCCAACCGGTGTGGGAACGCGCCAATCAGGTGGCACGCGTATTTCAGGACCCGATGGCGGGAACATGTGAAGACCTCACAATCGAGGAAAACATGGCGCTGGCTCATGCCAGGGGGCAGAGGCGCGGGTTGGGCAAAGCCGTGAAGGCCTCCATGCGTGAAGATTTTCGCGCACGTCTGGCGACTCTGGGGCTGGGGCTGGAAAACCGGTTGACTGACCGCATCGGCTTGTTATCGGGTGGCCAGCGACAGGCCGTCAGCCTGCTGATGGCTGCACTTCAGCCTTCCCGTATCTTGCTTCTGGATGAACATACAGCGGCTCTTGACCCACGTACTGCCGATTTCGTCTTGAAGCAGACGGTGCGTATCGTTGAGGAAAACCAGCTCACCACCATGATGGTGACACACAGCATGCGCCAGGCATTGGATGTCGGCGAGCGCACCGTCATGCTGCATCAGGGCAAAGTGGTGCTTGATGTGGCGGGAGAGCAGCGCCGTGGCATGCAGGTGGAAGATCTGCTGCATATGTTTGAGCGGGTGCGGGGTGAAGAGCTTGCGGATGATGCTTTGCTACTAAGCTAAAGAGCCGTATTTCAAGGGGCGGCATGACAATTGCTGAAGCATGCGATGTCATCGCTTTGGCAGACCATGCATGCATACGGACGCCCCTCAGGATACTTTGCGAATTTTGACGGTGAATACCCATAAGGGTTTCACCGTTTTCAATCGGCGCTTCATCTTGAACGAGCTGCGTGACGCGATCCGCTCCACACACGCAGATATTGTTTTTTTGCAGGAGGTGCTGGGTGAGCATCACCGTCACGCTCGCCGCCTAGCGCGTTGGCCGACCCTCAGCCATTACGAGTTTCTAGCCGACACAATCTGGCCGGAATTCGCATATGGCCGTAATGCGGTCTATCCCCATGGCCATCATGGCAATGCTTTACTGTCCAAGTTTCCCATCGCCACCTACGACAATATTGACGTATCGGTTGGGAATCATGAGCGCCGCGGTTTATTGCATTGTGTGCTTAGGCCGCCTCGCCTAGAGACGGACCTGCATGCGATATGTGTGCATCTTGGGCTGCGAGAAGGGCACCGCTCCCCCCAACTTGATCGCTTGTGCGCATTCATCAAAGAGAAGATTCCGCCTAGGGCGCCGCTATTCGTGGCGGGCGATTTCAATGACTGGCTTCAAAGAGGGCAGCGACGCTTGGGCCGCTGTGCGGGCCTGAAGGAGATTCACTACGAACGACATGGACGCTTGCCACGCACGTTTCCGGCGAGTTTCCCCCTGTTTCGGCTGGATCGAATTTATGTTCGTAATGTAGAGAGTTATCAGCCGGTCAAACTCTCCAGACACCCTTGGGCCAAGCTGTCAGACCACGCACCCTTGGCGGCGGAGGTATCGCTATGCCGGTGAAATGGACCGAAGGCAATGCGTTTGAACTCTTGGAAAATGGCGAGGAATTCTTTCCCGCTGTTTTTGACGCGATCGCTGCGGCTCGCAGCAGCGTCATTATTGAGACATTCATTATTTTCGATGACCTTGTTGGCCAGGAGCTGGCGCAAGCCCTTATTAATGCTGCCCAGCGAGGTGTGCATGTAGAAGTTACGGTAGACGGCTACGGCACGGCCGACTTGCCCGACGCCTACGTGAACGAGTTAGTGCAAGCGGGCGTACGCCTGCATTTTTTCGACCTTAAACCGCGCCGTTTCGGGCTAAGAACTAATCTTTTCAGGCGGTTGCACCGAAAAATAGTGCTCATTGATAGTGAGCTTGCCTTCGTGGGCGGTATTAACTTTTCTGTTGATCATCTCATTAAAAGCGGCCCGTTGGCTAAACAGGATTATGCCGTCAAGATCACTGGCCCGATAGTGGCTGATATTGAACGGGATACCTTGCGTCTGTTGGAGGCGGCTCAGAAAAAAAGCTCACTATGGAAACGATTGCGCTGGCGTCGCCGGCCTCCGAGTGCACAGCCTGGTGGGATAGTTGCGGCCTGGGTGATACGCGACAACGATGAGCACACCAACGATATTGAGCGCCATTACCGGCACGCGATACGTGCCGCACAGCGTGAAATCACCTTAGCGAACGCGTATTTCTTTCCCGGTTATTCGCTTCTGCGTGATTTGCGTCGCGCGGCTAAGCGAGGTGTGAAGGTCAGGCTGATCCTGCAAGGAGAGCCTGACATGCGGTGGGCGCAGTTTGCAGCAACGATGCTCTATGACTATTTGCTCTCCGGCGGGGTGCAGATCTACGAATATTGTGAACGCCCATTCCACGGCAAAGTGGCGACGGTGGATGGGCAGTGGGCAACAGTCGGCTCCAGCAATCTCGACCCGCTAAGTCTGGCACTGAATATTGAGGGCAATGTCATTATCCGTGACGCTGCGTTCTCCGCATGCCTCCAAGAGCGCCTTGACTGTTTGCTGGAGTCACAATGTCGGCCGGTGGAAAGAGGTAGCCGCCCACGCAGACGAATTCAAAGAATGCTCGTGGGCGTGTTCGTTTTTCATTTTTTACGCCGCTTTCCAGCATGGGCCAACAAGTTTCCCGCTAAACAACCGCAATTGACCACACTCGAAGGCGATCTGGAAGACCTTCAGAAGGGCGAGTCATGAGGGCCCTCACTACCGCTCGCCGCTGGTTCGGGCGTCATAAAGCGAAGTTGAAGCGGGTGGCCACCGGCGTATTTGTGTGTTTCATCATTGCGCTGCTAATAAGAGTCGGGCTGACGATTGAGTGGAGCGAAGTGATGCAGGCCATACTAGAGACACCACGCTCGTCGTTATGGATGGCAGTTCCTTTGGTGGCTGCGAGTTACGTGCTCTACAGTTGTTTTGATTTATTGGGGCGCAGGTATGTAGGCCATGATGTTGCCTGGTGGCGAACCATGTTGGTGGCTTTTATCAGCTACGCGTTCACCATGAACTTTAGCGCTGCAGTCGGTGGGCTGGCGTTGCGCCTGCGTCTGTATGGCAAACATGGGCTGGACCCAGGGCAAATCATGCGCATCATGGGCCTGAGCATCACCACCAACTGGATGGGCTATTGCTTATTGGCCGGGGGGATATTCGCGGCAGGAGCCGTTCAACCACCGTCTGACTGGGAGATCAGCACCGGCCCTTTGCGAGTGATTGGAGTGCTGATGGTTTTTGTGGCGGTGGGCTATCTGGCACTGTGCGCCTTTTCCACTCGCCGCAGCTGGACAGTGCGCGACCATAAGATTGTCCTTCCGGAAGCTCGTATCGCTGTTCTGCAATTGGTGCTTGCCATGATGAATTGGTCCGTGATGGGATGGGTGGTATATACCGTGATGCCAGGGGACATTGGTTACGCCGCCATTCTAGGCACCTTGCTGATCGGATCGATTGTCGGCGCGGTTGCCCATATTCCGGGCGGCCTTGGGGTGACAGAATATGTTTTCATCACCATGCTCGCGCCAGAAGTTCCTCGCCATCAAGTCCTGGGAGCGATTCTTGTTTATCGGGCGCTTTACTATCTGGCTCCCGTGCTGCTGGCTGGCATTTGTTATCTCATCCTTGAGACGCGCTCTTCATCAACGATGTCGCGCGGCACGAAGATTGCCTGAGTGATGAGTTGCGCGACCTCCACCCTTGGCAAGGAGTTTTGAGATGGCACTTATTGTTGCAGCCCGATTTTCAACTTTTGACGCGGCAGGCAAGGCGGCTCAACGCTTAATGGATGCCGGGTTGCCCGAAGAAACCCTGCACGTCTTCTACGTGAATCCGCCAGGGGAGCACGATAACTATCCAATCGGGGGCGATCAGGCGGTGGACCCGGGTACACGCGGCGCACCCCGCAAGGCGCTGGGTACAGCGGCCGTTCTGGGTGCCCTTGGCGCAGTGGCGGGCGGCGTCTTGGTCGCCACAGTCACGGACTCTTTCATTCCCATTATTGCGGGTACAGGCGTCGGGGCATACATCGGCTCGTTGGCCGGTGCGATGCGCGGCATGGACAGGCGGCGGCACAGCGTCGCACAGCCTCATGGTGTTGAAAAAAACGGCGAAGGGCGGCCGGCAGGGGTACTTTTGGCAGTAAATACCACCGGCGAGCGGGCCGCTGAAATTGCATCGATGCTGGTGGAGTCGGGCGGGCGCGAGGTGGAGCGTGCGCATGGGCGCTGGAAGAACGGACAATGGGAAGATTTTGACCCCCTGGAAGCGCCCATACCTCAGAATATCGACTCGCGATCATGAGGCCGGAACCGCGGCAAACCCTTTCAAGCCATCTTTCATGCGGCGGCGTAACATTTTCGCTTTATACTGCTCCTTTTTCCGTGTGTGCTGCGGTAGCGTGTGCTGCGTGCAGAAATGGTTTTCCTCAACCTTAGTGGGTTGGAAACATAGGGGGGTGTATGTCCTTGCTCGGCCTGTCATACAGACAGATAATTATGGCCTTGTCCGTGATCGCAACAGGAACACTGGCTGCGTGCGGCGATCAGCCGGCCCAGCAGAACATGGCAGGCATGAAGGTGCCGGTCAGCGTTGTGACGGTCGAACCGACACCAACAGAAGTCTATGCGCAACTGCCCGGGCGGGTGGAAGCAATCAAAGATGCGCAGATACGGGCTCGAGTAACCGGCATCGTCAAGGAAATCAACTTCGACCAGGGCAGCGAGGTCAAGGAAGGCCAGCCGTTATTCACGATAGACCCGGCCCCTTATGAGGCGGATCTGGCCAGGGCACGTGCTGATCTACAACGTGCGCAGGCTGATGCAGGCAGCGCCCGCTTATTGGCTGAACGCTACACAAAACTAATTCAATCTAACGCTGTCAGCCGTCAGGAATACGATAACGCGATGGCTGCGGCCAAACAGGCCAACGCCGCCATCGCTGCGGCACAGGCAGCCGTGCAGACGGCCGAGATTAATCTTGGGTATACCCGCGTGGATTCACCGATTGATGGCCGCATTGGCAAATCCTTGGTGACGGAAGGCGCGCTGGTCAGCGCCCAGAATGCCACTCAGATGGCAGTGGTTCAGCAGCTGAGCCGAGTCTATGTGGACATCACGCGTTCAACAACAGAATTATTCATGTTGCGCAAAGCCTTGCAGGAAGGTATTCTGAAGCAAAATGGTGATGGCCGCGTTGCGGTTCAAGTGCTGCTTGAAGATGGCTCTATTTACCCGCATGAAGGAACATTGCTGTTCTCAGGTGTTGCGGTCGATCCATCCACCGGGCAGGTCACCTTACGCGCCGAGTTCGACAACCCAGACGAAATTCTTCTGCCTGGAATGTATGTTCGGGTCCGAGTGCAGCAGGGCACTGACGAAGATGCGTTGCTGGTGCCCATGCAGGCTATCCAGCGGACACCCGATGGTCTCAACACGCTGATGGTGGTGCGTGATGGGGTGGTTAACCCCGTGGCCGTGGCCGTGGGGCCTGAAATAGGCGGTAATGCCTTGATCTACAAAGGCCTGGCGCCGGGTGATGTCGTAGTGGTCGAAGGTTTCCAGAAAATCCGTCCGGGGGCTCCGGTGCAGCCCATGCCCTGGCAGCCCGGCGGCCAGCCAAAAGCAGGTGCGCAGGGCGCAGGCCCTGCCGGTGATGGCGCAGAACAGTCCGCCGATACGACTTCGCAGGGTTGAGGAGCGCACATGCCGTTGTTCTTCATTGAGCGTCCGATTTTCGCCTGGGTTGTCGCCCTGGGCATTGTTTTGGCGGGCTTGTTAGCGCTTCCCAACATGCCGGTCGCGCAATACCCGGATGTTGCACCGCCCACCATCAATATTCGTGCTACGTATCCAGGCGCTTCAGCCCAGGATGTCTCCACTTCTGTCGCCAGTGTGATCGAAAACGAGCTGAATGGGGCCAAGGGGCTGCTGTATTACGAGTCTGTCAGTGATTCCAACGGGCAGATGGAGCTGAACGTAACCTTTGAGCCGGGCACTGACCCGGACATGGCGCAGGTGGACGTGCAGAACCGCATGTCGAATGTCACCTCATCGCTGCCTTCAGCAGTGGTGCAGCAAGGCCTGAAGGTTTCGCAGGTGAATACGGGCTTTTTGCTGGTTGTGACTATGTCATCGACCGACGGCTCAGTCAGTTCACAGGCTCTGGCAGATTACATCACGCGTAATCTGCAAAACCCATTATCCCGTGTTGAAGGGGTGGGGCGCTTCCAGCTGTTTGAGTCGCCCCGAGCCATGCGTATTTGGGTGGACCCCGACAAACTGGTGGGCTTTAACCTCAGCATGGCACAAGTCAATGCTGCGATTTCAGCGCAGAACCGTCTGGTTCCCGGGGGCGTGCTCGGCGCTCCGCCCAACCCGGACAGCCAGCGTACGTCCGCACCCATTGTTGTCAATGGCGAGCTGGCGACCGTTGAAGAATTCAGCAATATTATTCTGAGATCCAATCTGGATGGCTCGACGGTAAAGCTATCCGATGTGGCTCGTATTGAAGTGGGCTCCGATAACTACATGTTCGGCGCTCGCCTGAATGGTAAGCCCACCGCCGCCTTTGCGATTTCCCTGACGCCCGAGGCGAATGCCTTGTCTACCGCGAAAGGGGTGAAGGCAAAGATGGAAGAGCTTGCGGCGCTCTTCCCGGAAAACATCACTTACGCCATTCCTTACGACACATCGCCGTATGTGTCGCTATCCATTGAGCAGGTCTTGTACACCCTTATCGAGGCCATGCTCTTGGTGTTTGTGGTGATGTACTTGTTCCTGCAGAACGTCCGCTACACCATTATTCCTGCGCTGGTCGTTCCCGTTGCCATGCTTGGCGCATTCGCCGTCATGCACGCGCTAGGCATGTCGGTCAACGTGCTCACCATGTTTGCCATGGTGCTGGCCATTGGTATTCTCGTCGACGATGCCATTGTGGTGGTTGAAAACGTTGAGCGCATCATGGTGGAAGAAGGTTTGCCGCCTCGCGAAGCGACCCATAAAGCCATGCCGCAAATTTCCGGCGCTATTGTGGGGATCACGCTGGTGCTGTCGGCGGTCTTCTTGCCGCTGGCCTTTATGAGTGGGTCGGTTGGAGTCATCTACCGGCAGTTCGCGGTGGCCATGGCCGTGTCCATCATGTTCTCCGGCTTTTTGGCGCTGTCGTTTACCCCCGCCTTGTGCGCATCTTTCCTCAAACCGATTCCAAAAGGCCATCACGAATCCAAGCGCGGCTTTTTCGGGGCTTTCAACCGCGTTTTCGACCGCATTACCAAGCGGTATGAGTCTTGGGTCGCGCGCAGCCTGAAGCGGGGCGGGCGGATGATGCTGCTGTTTCTTATGATGGTGGTGCTGCTAGGTTGGATGTACTTCCGCCTGCCGACCGGCTTTTTGCCGGAAGAAGATCAGGGTTATGTCATTGCCAATATTGAGCTGCCTGCAGGGGCCACGGCCAACCGCACGGTTGAAGTGATCGAGAAAGTCGAGAAATTCTTCAGCCAGCAGCCTCAAGTGGAGAACATCATCACGGTGCAAGGCTTCAGCTTTAACGGCAACGGCTTGAACTCCGCGATTGCCTTTGTACCGCTAAAAGACTTTTCTGAACGACCGGGCTACGAGAACTCTGCTCAGGCCTTGTCGGCCAAGGCGGTGCAGAACCTGCTTTTTGGTATTCCAGACGCCATGGTGTTTTCCATCGTGCCGCCGGCTATTTCCGCTTTAGGCAATGCTTCGGGCTTTGATATGCGGCTTGAAGACCGAGGCGCCATGGGGCACGATGCCCTAATGCAGGCCACCCAGGAGTTGTTGGCCAAGGCAAATGCCAGCCCCATCCTGGATGGCGTTCGCCTGACTGGGTTATCGGCGGGTTCACAGCTGGAAATTACCATTGACCGCGATAAAGCGGCCGCCTTGGGCGTGGATTTCTCCGAAGCGGCTACGCTGATCAGCACGGCGCTGGGTTCGTCTTTTGTTGGGAAGTTCACCAACCAGGGTTGGGTGCAGAACGTGTGGGTGCAGGCCGAACAGGAGCACCGCATGTCCACGGAGCAAATCCTGAACCTGAACGCCATGAACAACCAGGGCGGCATGGTGCCGCTGTCGTCGTTTGTGACACTGGAATGGGCGCCGGGCGCGACCCAAATCGTGCGCTACAACAGCTATGAAGCCACCCGTATCGGCGGTAATCCTGCTCCCGGCTATACATCGGGTCAGGCCATGGCTGAAATGGAACGCCTGGTGAGCGAACTGCCGGAAGGCTATTTCGCCGACTGGACGGGCTTGTCCTATCAGGAAATTCAGGCGGGTAACCAGACGGCCATTCTGCTTGGCCTGGCGGTGCTGGTCGTGTTCATGATTCTGGCCGCTCTCTACGAGAGCTGGGCGATTCCCTTGTCCGTTATGCTGGCTGTGCCGTTGGGCATGTTGGGCGCAGTCCTCATGGTGGCGGGCGTCGGCTTGGCCAACGATGTTTACTTCCAGGTGGGGATGGTGACGGTGATTGGCTTGTCGGCCAAGAACGCCATTCTGATTGTGGAGTTCGCCAAAGACTCCTACGCAGCAGGTGCAAACCTGTTGGACGCTACAGTTGAAGCGGCGCGACTGCGCTTCCGTCCGATTCTCATGACATCCTTCGCGTTTATTCTTGGGGTGGTGCCGCTGGCCATGGCGACAGGTGCTGGCGCAGCAAGTCAGAACGCAGTGGGTTTCGGCGTGCTAGGCGGTATGCTGGCAGCTACCCCTCTGGCCGTTCTGTTCGTGCCGACCTTCTTCGTCGTTATCTTGTCCATTTTCAAGACACGCTCCAAATTGCTGGGCGCTCAGCCTGCGCATGTCCCTGTTGCGGAAACCGCTGCGGGTGGGCACGCTTCGCAGCCTACTGATAAGAACACACCATGATTGTTGACTCCTTTCCTGCAAAAGTCCTGACTCAGCCGTGCGGGCGACTGTTTACCGTCGCGCCCGTTCAGCGATTCCACCGCAAGGCGCTCCCGGTGCTTCTCGCTGTGACTTTGGCGGGTTGTTCGCTGGCGCCTGAATATGAGCGTCCGGTTGCACCTGTTCCTGCCGTGTTCCCCTATGCGGGCGCGATGAGCGGCGAAGAAGTCGGCGCCCAGTATGCAGCCGACCTCGGCTGGCAGGAGTTTTTCTCCGATGCGCGGCTGCGAGAACTGATCGGCTTGGCACTGGAAAACAACCGTGACATGCGTATTGCTCTGGCCCGGGTAGAAGAGGCCAGGGCGCAGTACGGTATTGCCGACAGCGATCGTCTGCCCACTTTCGGAGTAGGAGGCAATGCACAGATTACACGCAACCCGGAAGACATGCGCATGGGCGGGCCGCAAAGCCCCAGTGTGACACGTGCCTACATGGCAGGTGTTGCCATGACTACGTTCGAGCTGGATTTTTTCGGTCGCATCCGCAATCTCAGTGAAGCTGCGCGACAGCAATTTCTGGCAACGGCTGAAGCACAACGCACCGTGCATATCAATCTGGTCAGCCAGGTGGCCGAAGCGTATTTCCAACTACGCATGGCGCAGCAGTTACAGGCGCTGATGGAAAAGACCTTGGAGTCCCGCCAAGCCACTTATCGTTTGGTGCAGGCGCGCTACGATATCGGTGTGGCGTCTGCACTTGACCTTCAGCAGGCGAAGGGGCAGGTTGAAACGGTGCGCGCCGATCAGCAGGCCACTAAGCGGATGGAGGCACAGGCCTTGAATGCGCTGCAATTGCTGGTGGGAACGCCGATTCCTGACGACCTGCCGCCCCCAGCAGTATTCGGGCGCGATCAGGTGTTGGCTTCAATTCCTGTCGGTTTGCCGTCCGATCTGCTCATCAGGAGGCCGGACATCATCGGCGCCGAACACGCCCTTATGGGCGCCAACGCCAATATCGGCGCTGCGCGGGCAGCTTTCTTCCCCAACATCTCGATTACAGGCATGTTGGGCTTTGCCAGCCCTCAATTGGGCGGCCTGTTCTCCAGTGGCAACCGCTACTGGCAGTATGCACCTCAGATCCAGATACCGATCTTCAACAGCGGCATAGCGGGCGGGCTTGATCTTGCAGAAGCACGCAAGAATATCGCTGTGGCTGAATACGAGAAAACCATTCAGGGAGCGTTCCGTGAAGTGGCTGATGCCTTGGCGGGCGAAGCGACTTACTGGGATCAGTTGGAAGCCATGCGTGCCCTTGAAGCCACCGCTGCGGAAGCTTTGCGGCTGGCCAATCTGCGCTACGAAACCGGCGTGGACAGCTTCCTTCAGGTTCAGAACGCAGAGGTAAACCTCTACGGCGTGCAGCAGGCCTTCCTGCAGGTGGGTATGGAATCACTGCTCAACCGTGTAGCGCTGTATAAAGCGCTGGGCGGAGGCTGGCTGGAAAACTCCGCTGACCGTATTCCGCCCGTCGACCCCCAGGAAAAATAGCCGCCGCAACGGCCTTGCCTGCTGAAAACCTCCAAAAAGCCCATAATAGGAGTTTTGGAGGTTTTATCATGATAGAACTGGGCGTGAATATTGATCACGTCGCTACTCTGCGGCAGCAGCGTCATACGACATACCCTGACCCTGTGGAAGCCGCCCGCCGGGCGGAAGAGGCTGGTGCTGATCTCATCACCTTGCACCTGCGCGAAGATCGACGCCACATTCAGGATGCCGATCTCGATGCCATCAAACCCGTATTGCGTACTCGCATGAATCTGGAGTGCGCCATTACGCCGGCTATGTTGGAGATCGCCTGCCGCTTGCGGCCGGAAGATGTCTGCCTGGTACCTGAACGTCGTGAAGAACTGACGACGGAAGGGGGGCTGGACGTCGTTAGCCATTTCGATTCCGTTCGCAATGCCGTTTCTCGCCTGCACGATGCCGGCATCCGCGTATCGCTGTTTATCGACCCCGAAGAACAGCAACTTGAAGCCGCCCAACGTGCCGGCGCCACAGTGGTTGAATTGCATACCGGCGCGTACGCACAGGCTGACAACAACGAAACCGTCCAGGCAGCCGAGCTGGAACGTTTGCGCAAGGGCGTGGCACACGGTGTTTCCTTAGGTTTTCGTGTGAATGCCGGCCATGGCCTGCATTACACCAATGTGCAGGCGATTGCCGCCCTCCACGGTATCGCTGAACTCAATATCGGTCATGCCATTGTGGCGCGGGCTGTTTTTGATGGCTGGGAAAAAGCCATTCGCGACATGAAGGCGGAAATGATCATCGCCCGGCAAAACGCTTCGTGTTGATCGCGTCGCGTTGCGCTTTGGTCTCGGCTCAGGCGCAGGCGACGTACGCCTTGTTACACGACCTCAAGTTCACCTGGAAAGAATATGTCTGAAAACGCTTTGCAGTTCTTGCTCAATCGTCAATCCGTTAAGTTTGTTAAGGCGCCTGGCCCCAATGAACAGCAGTTGGACCTCATATTGCGGGCTGCCATGTCGGCGCCTGATCACGGCAAGTTGCGCCCCTGGCGTTTCTCCTTGATACGCCAGGAAGTGATGCAGGAGTTTGTCGATAAGCTGTTTGCCACCGCTCAAGCGTCTGACAAGCCGATTCCAGCCCAGAAAGAAGAGAATGCCCGTCGTTGGTTGAAGGATGTCCCGCTGCTGATCGCCATGGCCAGCCATCTTGATCATAGTGTCACGAAAATTCCCGAGCATGAGCGTCTGCTGGCCGTGGGCGCCGCAGCAATGAATATGCTGAACGCCGCCCACATGTTGGGGTTCGGAGCCTTCTGGAGCACCGGCTTGGGCACGTATATTGATGAAGTCAATGAAATGCTCGGTTTCGACCCGCTCGACTACCGTTTCATGGGTTTTCTGGCTATCGGCACGCCGATTGACGATGTCTTTCCCATCACCCGTCCTGATTACCAGCAGTTTGTGAAGGAGTATCGACCATGAAGACGCTCAAGGTCGATGTAGCCATCATTGGTTCAGGCACGGCAGGCCTGGCGGCCCGGCGTGTTGCGAGCAGGGCGGGCGCCAGCACAGTCATGATAGAGGACGGCCCTTACGGCACAACCTGCGCACGCGTGGGTTGCATGCCGTCCAAACTACTGATTGCCGCCGCCGATGCGGCTTATACAGCAGCTCATGCAGCCCCGTTTGGGGTCCATATTGACGGCGTGAGGGTGGATGGCCGTGAAGTCATGGAGCGTGTGCGGCGCGAGCGAGACCGTTTCGTGGACTTCGTACTGCGCGATGTAGAACGCATCCCCGAAGAAGAAAAACTGCGCGGGCGCGCCCGTTTTCTATCGGATACGGTTTTGCAGGTGGATGACCATACACAAGTGCAAGCGCGCAGTGTGATCATAGCCACGGGTACGCGGCCAAACATTCCACCCCAATATCAGCCCCTGGCTGATCGCGCCATCGTCAACGACGATGTATTCAACTGGGAAGAGCTCCCGGAAAGCGTCGCAGTGGTCGGTGCAGGGGTGATCGGCTTGGAGTTAGGCCAGGCGCTCAGCCGTCTGGGGGTGCGTACCCGCATTTTGCAACGCAGTAAGCACCTGGGTGGGTTACGCGACCCCGAGGTTTTTGAAAGTGCTGTCGCTGCCTTCCAACAGGAACTGGATCTCTGCTTAGAAGCCGCCATATTGGGTGTGCGCAGGGTGGGAAATGAGGCGGAAATCCGCTATCAGGTGCCCGGAACTCCGGAAGTGACCGAACGCTTTGATTACGTGCTACTCGCCGCAGGGCGGGTGCCCAATCTCGACGATATGGGCCTTGAGAACACCAGCATTGCTTTAGATGACAGGGGCCGTCCTCTTTTTGATGCGGCAACCTTGCAAATCGGCGACACACCAATTTTCATCGCAGGCGATGTCAATGGCGTGTTGCCTCTGCTGCACGAGGCCGCCGATGATGGCCGCATCGCCGGCGCCAATGCGGCGGGCTACCCTGCCAACGTCACACCAGGCAGCCGTCGGGCGCCACTCTCCATTGTGTTTTCCGACCCCCAACTGGCCGCTGTGGGTTTGCGCTTTAACGAATTGCCGGAAGACGTCGCCATCGGTGAAGTTGATTTTTCCAACCAGGGCCGTTCGCGCATCATGCTGAAAAATCGCGGCAAGCTGCGGGTATATGCCGAACGTGGCAGTGGCTTATTCTTGGGCGCAGAAATGGCCGGCCCGGCCATGGAGCATATCAGCCACCTGCTGGCTTGGGCCGCCCAGCAGAAGCTGACGGTTGATCAGATGCTTGCCATGCCTTTCTACCACCCAGTGGTGGAAGAGGGTGTACGCACCGCTCTACAGAACCTGGCCAAAGCGTTGGCCAACTAAGCGGGGTTTAGATTGGGCCAGCCCTTCCATAGCCGTGACCATTTCGTCGCCCCAGGGGCCGGAGTAGGGGAAATCAACCTGCAGAATATAGCTCATGCTAGAACCTGAAAGTAGCCAAAAACACAGGCGCTGAAAGGTGTACAGCGCCTGCTTGGAAGTGGTGTTTATTCAGCCGCTTTGCGACGCGCTTCCAAAACGGCGTCGATGTCTGCCGCCTGATGCCTGGAGTGCAGTTGATGCTCGGGTTCGCCGGTTACGCTGTTGACAATAATGCCACGCTGCACGGCCGGGCGGGCGGAGATTTCATCCACCCAGCGCCGCACATGGGTATAGCTTTCCGCATTGAGGAATTCAGCAGCGCCGTAGACGGTGTTATTCATCAACCCGCCGAACCAGGGCCAGGACGCCATATCGGCAATGCTGTATTCATCGCCAGCGAGATAAGGGGCTTGCGCCAGCCGCTGGTCCAGAACATCCAGCAGCCGTTTAGTTTCCATGGTGTAACGGTTGATGGGGTATTCCTGCTTGAAGGGCGCGTAGGCATAGAAATGGCCAAAACCGCCGCCGACGAAAGGCGCTGAACCTTGTAGCCAGAACAGCCAATTGAGGGCTTCGGTACGTCCAGCAAAGTCGCTGGGTAGAAAGTGCCCGAATTTGTCAGCCAAATACAGCAAGATAGCGCCGGATTCAAACACGCGCTGCGGAGTGGCGGCGCTGTAATCGATGAGAGCGGGAATCTTGGAGTTAGGGTTGATAGCGACAAAGCCGCTGGAAAACTGCTCTTGATCCATGATGCGGATCAGGTGGGCGTCGTATTCGGCTTCCATTACCCCTGCAGCCAACAGTTCTTCCAACATAATGGTGACTTTCTGGCCGTTCGGTGTCGCTAATGAATAAAGCTGCAAGACGTGCTTGCCGCGCGGCAGATCAGCCTCGAAGCGCGCCCCGGCTTCAGGACGATTAATGTTGGAAAACCGGCCGTTACTTTCTTGCGGCGCGCTCCAGACTTTCGGGGGCTGGTATTCAGTTGATTGAGTCATGACACCTCTGTTGTTCAAGCTGTCGGGGGGCGACGCCTGGCCGCCCCGGAATGTCCACCTGCTCGAAGTTTTTCTGATAGGCCTGAGACAGGCCGTTTTTTCAGGAAAGCAGGTCGCGTACGGCGGCGGTGAGCTTTTCTACCGATTCGCCGTCTGATGCCAGCATACGGGCTTTACCGCGCTGGTCAAAAATATAAATGCCGCGGCTGTGGGCGACTTCGTAATCGTTAATATCGTCACTGCGCGGTTTCTCGATCTGGTAGGCCACGCGGTAGCGCCGCGCCAGCCGGGATATCTGCCGCTCCGTGCCAGTCAGGCCGATGGCATGCGTGCTGAAGGCATCCACATAGGCTTGCAGAATCTCCGGGGTATCGCGATGCGGGTCAACACTGACAAACACAATGCGTACTTGCTCGGCTTCCACACCGAGATTCACCATGACTTGCGATAACTGCGCCATGGTGGTGGGGCAGATATCGGGGCAACTGGCATAGCCGAAAAACATCAAGACGATTTTGCCGTCGAAGTCTTTCTCTGTAACGGTTCTATCGCCCGCAGCGACGAGCTCAAAGTTCAGATCCGGCAGAAAACCGCGTATAGGGTGAATCGTGGAATCCGCGCCTGCCGCATGGCGGGCTGTTTCACCCTGAGCGGAGCCGGGGAGTGTGTTTGGGTCGATTGCCTGCGCATAAGTGGGAGCGTTGGGCACGGCTGCAGCCGCAATGACCAGCCCTGCTGTCAGGCCGGGCAAGGCGAACCGGCGCAGCCAGCCCGCCAGTGCGGACGGGCATAGGAGAGTCTTAGTGTTGAGATTCATTGCAACTCCAGAAAATGTCGCCAGACCGCGCAGCCTCGGGACATATCAATGCAGGGCGATTTCTTCGTCCATACCGCTATGGCGTAGCAGCGCCTCCAGCGAGGGCTCACGGCCACGAAACGCTTTAAAGGATTCTGCTGCCGGGCGCGTGCCGCCCACGGCCAGAATCTCTTCCAGAAAACGGCGCCCTGTGGCCGCGTCCAGAGTATCGCGGGTGCCATCGCCGGCAACTTCGACAGCCTCTTCAAAAGCGGCATACGCGTCGGCTGAAAGCACTTCTGCCCATTTATAACTGTAGTACCCGGCCCCGTAGCCCCCGGCAAACAAGTGTGAGAAGTTGTGCGGAAAGCGGTGCCAGGAGGGCGGCAACAGTACGGCAACTTCTTGGCGCACTTCGTCAAGTGTGGCCAGGACTTCAGTAATTGACAAGCCGCTGTTACGGTGGTGAATCAGCATATCGAACAGCGCGAATTCAACCTGCCGCAGCATCTGCATGCCGCTTTGGTAATTTTTCGCGGCCAGCATCTTGTCATACAGTGAGCGTGGCAGGGGTTCTCCAGTATCTACATGGGCGCTCAATGACTGTATGACCGTCCATTCCCAGCAAAAGTTCTCCATAAACTGAGATGGCAGCTCAATGGCATCCCATTCAACGCTGGCAAACGGTGAAGCGGCCGGGTCATCAACTTGGGAAAGCAGGGCGTGCAAGGCATGGCCGCTTTCGTGGAATAGCGTGATGACATCGTCGTGGGTCAGCAGGCTGGGGCGCTCGCCTTGAGGCGCAGAGAAGTTGCAGGTCAGGTAGACCACGGGTGTCTGCAGCCTGCTTGCGCTGCGGCGTCGAGCGCGTTCGCTATCCACCCATGCGCCGCTTTGCTTGCCTTGGCGGGCGTAGAGGTCAAGGTAGAGCGTACCCAGGGATTCGCCTTGTTCATTGCGCACATCACACACACGGACGTCTTCATGCCAGACGGAGGCATCTATATTGTGAAGGCTGACACCAAACAAGCGGCCAACCACTTCAAACAAGCCATTCAGAACCCGTTCTTCGGTGAAATACTGACGTACGTCTTCTTCGGAATAGGCGTAGCGTGCTTCACGCAGGCGTTCTGAGACAAACGCGACGTCCCAAGGCTGCATGTCTGCAATACCCAAGTGCTCCTGTGCGAAGGCCTGAAGTTCTGCAAGATCGCGTTGGCCATGAGGTTTGGCGCGGGCAGCCAGCTTGCGCAGGAATTCCAGCACTTGTGCCGGCGAGTCGGCCATGCGGGTTTCCAGTCGCATGTCGGCAAAGCTGTCAAAGCCCAACAATGCCGCCTCTTCAGCCCGCAAAGCCAGCAATTGTTCGATATTGCCGGAGTTATCGTAGCGCGTGTCGCCCTGCTCGGACGCGATGGTGGCATAGCCCCGGTACAGTTGTTGGCGCACGGAGCGGTCACGCGCATGCTGCATAACCGGCAGATAGCAGGGCATTTTCAGGGTCAGCTTCCAGCCTTCTCGGCCGCTGTCTGCCGCCGCTGTACGCGCGGCCGCCACGACATCGGCGGGGATGCCTTCCAGTTTCGTCTCGTCGGTAATCAGTAATTCCCACTGATCTACAGCGTCTAGCGTGTTTTCCGAGAACTTCTGCGATACCTGCGCGGCGAGGTCGGAAATTTCCGTATAGCGTGTGCGGGCTTCGCCTTCGAGCTCAACCCCACTCAGGCGAAAGTCTCGCAAAGCAAGCTCAACAATGCGCTGTCGAGCAGGGGGCAGCTTAGCAAAGTCAGCTGAGTCGCGCAGACGCCGGTACTGGCCGTAGAGCCCCTGGTGCAGGCCCACCCATGTGGAATAGGCCGTAATGGCAGGCAGGCACGCGTTATAGGCGCTGCGAATCTCCGGTGTATTCAGAACCCCGTTAAGATGTCCAGCCACAGACCAGGCGCGCCATAACCGCTCGGACGCATCTTCGAGTGGATCGACTATGGTTTGCCAAGATGGCGGTTCGGAAGAGACTGCCACGAGCTCGACCGCTGCACGCGCCTCGTCAATGAGAGCGGGAATAGCGGCTTCGATATGCTCGGGGCGGATCGCCGCGTAGTCGATAAGCGAAGAAATGGGAGCCAGCAAGGGGTTATCGGACATACTTTTCTTGGGAATCTTAAATCTGGGTTAGAGAGAGGCCTGGTGTTGACGGGCGGCGCTGCGCTCCGCGGCTTCCAGGGTGTTGACCAGCAGCATGGCAATCGTCATGGGGCCAACGCCACCCGGGACGGGAGTAATAGCGGCTGCAACCTTGCGCGCCTCTTCAAATTCGACGTCACCCACCAAACGGCCGTCTTCCAGCCGATTAATGCCTACGTCGATCACCACCGCGCCTGGCTTGACCATGTCTCCGGTCACCATACCCGGTTTGCCGGTAGCGACCACCAGAATATCGGCCCGCCGTGTTTGAGCAGCCAAGTCGCGCGTTTTGGAGTTGCACAGGGTGACAGTGGCACCTGCTGCTAACAGCAACAAGGCCATGGGCTTTCCAACAATATTGCTGGCGCCCACAACGACGGCTTCAGCGCCGCGAATTTCCACATTCTCGGATTCCAGCATGCGCATCACACCGTAAGGCGTGCAAGGGCGGAACAGCGGCTTGCCTGTCATGAGGAGGCCGGCGTTATTCACGTGAAAACCGTCGACGTCTTTTTCGGCAGAAATCGCCTCGATCACCTTGGCGGCATTCATATGTCCGGGCAGGGGAAGCTGCACCAGAATGCCATGAATGGCAGGGTCTTCGTTGAGTTGCTGAATCATGTCCAGCAGTTCCGCTTCGGTGCTGTCTTGGCCCATGCGGATAACACGCGACAGCAGCCCCGCTTTCTCGCACGCTGCGGCTTTGTTACGTACATAGACTTGCGAGGCGGGGTCTTCGCCCACGAGAACGACGGCCAGGCCGGGTTGAATATTTTGCGCGCTCAGCGCTTTGACGCGTTCGGCGACTTCGGCGCGCACCGTGTCCGACAGTGCCTTGCCATCAATAATGCGAGCTGTCATGCTGCTCCTTCGGGGTGGGTAAGGGCGATCTTCATGAGATCGGCCACAGTAGTGACTTCAAGTTTTTCCATAATGTTGGCGCGGTGCGCCTCGACCGTTTTAATGCTGATATTCAAATCGCCGGCAATTTGCTTGTTAAGGCGGCCGGCCACGATGCGTTCCAGCACTTGCTGTTCGCGGGCGGTCAGTCGACTAAGCACCGCCTGCTGGTCTCGCTTAGCGCGCGCTTGGGTGACTCGTTCGTTGGCGTCTTCCAGCATGCGCGCTACGATTTGGCGCAGTTCGGCTTCATTGAAAGGCTTTTCAAGAAAATCGACGGCTCCCTTCTTCATGGTGGAAACTGCCATCGGCACATCACCATGACCCGTAATAAAGACGATGGGCAGGGGCGCCTCGCGGGCAATGAGAACTTCCTGAAGTTCCAGGCCGCTCATTCCGGGCATCCGCACATCCACAATGAGTACGCCAACTTGATCGGGGTCGTAAGCATGCAAGAATTCTTCTGCGCCACTGAAGCTTTTAACGCGATAGCCATTCGCCTCCAGCAGCCAGCGTAGAGAGTCGCGTACTGCCTCGTCATCGTCGACAATAAAAATCGTGCCAGTTGCTTGGGGGGGTGTCATGCACTTTGCTCCTGAAGTTCTTCTTGTGTTCCTGAGGTGCCTTGCGGTGCGCAAGGCAGGGTAAAGCGAAATATCGTGCCGCCCTCCGGGTTCTCTTCAGCCCAGAGTCGGCCATGATGAGACTCTATGATGGTACGGCAGATGTTCAGACCCATGCCCAGGCCCTCCGATTTGGTACTGTAGAACGGTTCGAACAGGCGTTCGGGATTATCCAGCCCGTGCCCACGGTCAATAACGGCGATTTCCAGCATGGATGCCCGCTGCGTGACATTGACATGCAGAATGTGGTAGTCGCTTCTTTCCATCGACTCCACGCCGTTTTTCAAAAGGTTTAATAATACCTGCTCGATCAAAATCGGGTCGGCCAGGACGTCTGGCATGGGGTCTGGAAGCTGCTGCTGGATTTCGATTTGCCGCTTGCGAGCGTCGATTTCCGCGAAAGCGACGGCGTTATCTAATATGCCTTGCACATTGACATATTGCCGCCGTGGTTCGCTGCGCTTCACGAATTCGCGGATGCGGCTAATGATTTTACCGGCACGTTCCGCTTGGGCTGCCGATTTTTCCAGCGCCTCCAACAGCCTGTCGGTATTGGTACTGTCTGCCTTCAGCATGGCAACAGCCGCCATGTTGTAGTTGGCGATAGCCGTAAGCGGCTGGTTAAGTTCATGGGCCAGCGATGAAGCCATTTCTCCCATGGTAGTCAGGCGGCTGGTGAGCTGGACTTTTTCCTGCTGACGCTGGGAAGCCTCTTCATGCATGCGGCGTTCGGTAATGTCGCGCGCCACTTGCAGTCGTACGCGGCGGCCGTCCGTCCAGGCCAGAATGCGATGGTGAACCTCAAACCAACGCTGCGCCGAATCCGAATAGATTTCTACCGTTTCATCAGTGAAACGGCCAAGTCGCCCGCCAAGCAATTCTGCGTGCCCGCTGGACTGGGCACCAAAAAACCGCCGGTAGGTGCGGTTGGCAAACAGCAGCTCCAAGCCTTCTGTGGTGTCTGCCACCACGGAAATCGCGTCATCCAGGCCTTCCAGAACGGTCATGAAACGCTCGTGCGCGGCAGTCAACGCTTCGCGGATCCGTTTGGGTTCGGTGATATCGGTCATGGAAGTCATCCAGCCGATCTGTTCGCCGTTGGGGTCACGTAGAGGCGACACATACAGACGGGCGGTAAAGCGCGAGCCGTCACGCCGCTGGGCCTCGACTTCCAGGCCTGAACTAGGGGTTCGGCCAGAAAGCAGCAAGTCCAGCGTTTCGCGGTGTTGGGCATGACGCCCCGGTATCCAATAGGGGAAGGGGGCGGTACGACCAATCAGGTCGGCTTCGTTCCAGCCTATCATGCGGCAAAAAGCCGGGTTGACGTAGGCAATGCGCCCTTGCATGTCAAAGACCCGCATGCCGGTGGACATGGAGTTTTCCATGGCGCGACGAAACCCGGTCTCGGCAATAAGAGCAGCTTCTGCCTGAGTGCGGAAGCGGGTATAACGCCACAAGGCCAGCAGGTTGAGAACAATCACAAATGACAGCGCGACAATAATCATCATCAAGCGCTGTTGGCGGGTTTCCTGATCAATCGTCACAAACATGACGCTGTCATGGTGCAGGCGCTGCAGCCATATAAATGCACCCATGACGCACAAATACAGGATCAGAACAATGACCGGCGTCAGCCAGTACAGGCCCCGGCGCGGATGATGAGCCTGGTCGTAGAACGTAGTAGGAATCAGGGTTTTTTTTGAGTGACTAGCCATGGAACCAAGCCGGAAAACGCACGCAGTATCAATTGTAGTCTGTGGCAGAGGCGGGCGGTGTTTAGAGGACTTTACCGGCTCCAGAATGGCCGAAAATGGCCAACCTATTTCATATTACGAAATAGATTCCCATAAAATGAAATATAGCTTGCCGATGGCGCACCTTCTACATAGAATGGACGAGAGTCGCGGCTTGGCATCACTCTTGCCTGGCAGGCAGGCGCCTTATGTTGTCTCTGCCTGGAGACCAGGTCGGTTCCTTCCGCATCCATTGGGCATCGAACAATTGAATCAACAGGAGACCCCCGCATGTCCTCTCTTGCACACGCACAGTCTTCGGCCACGGAGGTCGATGATGCACTCCTTGAAGAACAAGAATGGCTGGAAGCGCTCGAAGCGGTGCTCGACCGTGAAGGTCCGGAACGCGCGCATCACCTGCTTGAACGGCTGATCGACCTTGCCCGGCGCTCCGGCGCATATATTCCGTTCTCAGCGAATACCGCCTATGTGAACACGATTCCTCCCGGCCTTGAGCCTCCACACCCCGGCAACCTGGTTCTGGAAGAGCGTCTGCGCTCCTACGTGCGCTGGAACGCCATGGCCATGGTGGTGAAAGCCAATGGCAAGCACCCGGCCGACGGCGGCGATCTCGGCGGTCATATTGCTTCTTTTGCTTCGCTGGCAACGATGATCGGCTGCGGCCAAAACCATTTCTGGCACGCTGAAACCGAAGACCACGGCGGTGATTTGGTGTACTTCCAAGGTCACTCGTCGCCCGGCATCTATGGTCGCGCCTACCTTGAGGGCCGCATTACTGAAGAACAGCTCGATCATTTCCGCCAGGAAGTCGACGGTAAAGGCCTGTCTTCTTACCCGCACCCTAAGTTGATGCCGGAGTTCTGGCAGTTCCCCACGGTTTCCATGGGGCTTGGGCCGCTGATGGCCATTTATCAGGCCCGTTTTCTTAAGTACCTGCATGCGCGTGGCATTGCCGACACCAGTAAACGTAAGGTCTGGGTGTTTTGTGGCGACGGCGAAATGGATGAGCCCGAATCCCTGGGCGCCATCAGCCTGGCTTCGCGCGAAAAACTCGACAACCTGATTTTTGTCATCAACTGCAACCTGCAGAGGCTGGATGGCCCGGTGCGCGGTAACGGCAAAATCATTCAAGAACTTGAAGGCGACTTCCGTGGTTCAGGTTGGAACGTTATTAAACTGATCTGGGGCGGGTATTGGGATCCTCTCTTGCAGCGCGATAAGGAAGGCATTCTGCGCCGCATTATGGAAGAGTCCGTCGACGGCGAATACCAGGCCTACAAGGCCCACGACGGTGCTTATGTGCGTGAACACTTTTTCGGCAAGCACCCCAAGCTGCTGGAAATGGTCAGCCGCATGAGCGATGAAGACGTCTGGCGTCTGAACCGTGGGGGGCACGACCCCTACAAGGTATATGCCGCCTTCAATGCAGCGGCGAATCATGAAGGACAGCCGACCGTCATCCTGGCTAAAACCATTAAGGGTTATGGCATGGGGCATGTGGGTCAGGCCAAAAACCCCACCCACCAGCAGAAAAAACTCGATATGGATGCCGTGCGCGAATTCCGCGACCGCTTCAATATCCCGATTCCCGACGACAAGCTGGAAGAGCTGCCGTATTTCAAGCCGGCGGAAGACTCTCCGGAAATGAAGTACCTGCACGAGCGCCGTAAAGCGCTGGGCGGGTATCTGCCCAAACGACGCCCCAAGGCGGATGAACACCTGCCGGTTCCCGGCCTGGAAATTTTCAAGCCGGTGTTGGAGCCCACGGCAGAAGGGCGCGAAATCTCCACCACACAGGCGTTTGTGCGCATTCTGAACCAAGTCCTGCGCGACAAGCAGCTGGGCCCGCGCGTTGTGCCCATCTTGGCGGACGAATCCCGCACGTTTGGTATGGAAGGCCTGTTCCGCCAAATTGGTATCTATTCTCCGGAAGGGCAGAAGTACACGCCGGTCGATAAAGACCAGGTCATGTACTACCGCGAAACCGAAAACGGTCAGCTGCTGCAAGAAGGTATTAATGAGGCCGGGGCGTTCAGCTCCTGGATTGCGGCGTCGACGTCATACTCGACGAACAACCGCATCATGATTCCCTTCTTCATCTACTACTCGATGTTCGGTTTCCAGCGCGTGGGCGACTTGGCCTGGGCCGCTGGCGACATGCAGGCGCGTGGCTTCCTGCTGGGTGGCACCGCTGGCCGTACCACGTTGAACGGGGAAGGGCTGCAACACCAAGACGGCCACAGCCACGTGATGTCTGGCCTGATTCCGAACTGCGTTTCCTACGACCCGACTTTTGCTTATGAGCTGGCTGTCATTATTCACGATGGCCTCAAGCGCATGGTGGAAAACCAGGACAACGTTTTCTACTACATCACGGTCATGAACGAGAACTATGCGCACCCCGGCATCAAGGAAGGCGACGAGGAAGGCATTATTCGCGGCATGTATCGCTTGCGGGAAGGCGGGGAATCCAAACAGCGCGTGCAATTGCTGGGCTCGGGCACGATTTTGCGTGAAGTGATTGAGGCTCAAAAGCTGCTGGAGCAAGACTGGGGCGTTGCAGCCGATGTCTGGAGCGTGACCAGCTTTACCGAGCTTCGGCGCGAAGGCCTGGATTGCGAACGACACAACCTGTTGCACCCTGAAGAGCCGAATCAACGTGTGCCTTACGTGACTCAGCAGCTTGAGCGTTCGACCGGCCCCATTGTGGCCTCTACCGACTACGTCAAATCCTATGCCGATCAAATTCGCCAATTCATTCCCAAAGGGCGTGAATACCGCGTATTGGGAACCGACGGCTATGGCCGTTCCGATTTCCGCTACAAGCTGCGTGAACACTTTGAAGTCGATCGCCACTTTGTGGTGCTGGCTGCCTTGCGCAGCTTGGCCGACGAAGGCTCCATCCCGTTGTCCAAGGTGAGCGAGGCCATCAAAAAATACGGCATCAATCCGGACAAAGCGAATCCGCACTACGCCTGAGGGGAGACAGTACGATGAGCAACATCATTGAAATCAAAGTACCCGATATCGGCGACGTAGCGGAAGTCGATGTCATTGAGGTGCTGGTGGCGGAAGGCGATACCGTTGCACAAGAGCAAAGCCTGATCACTGTGGAGTCTGACAAAGCCTCCATGGAAATTCCCTCCACCGCAGCTGGTGTGGTGAAACTGCTGAAGGTCAAAGTGGGTGACAAAGTCAGCGAAGGCTCTGTGATTTTGGAACTGGCTGACGACGCAAGTGCTTCTGCGCAGCCGCCGGCTGTCGCAGCCCCAACGGCCAGGGCGCCAGATGCCGAAGCGCCTGCGCAGCAAGCCGCTGATGCCGCACCGTCTAAGCCTGCCCCGGCAGGCGGTCAAGCCGAACGAGCCACCGTTGTGGTGCCGGATATCGGCGACGCCACCGATGTCGAAGTGATCGAAATCATGGTGTCGGTCGGCGATCAGGTCGAACCCGAGCAAAGCCTGATTACGGTGGAGTCCGACAAGGCGTCAATGGAAGTGCCGTCTTCCCATGGGGGCGTCGTCAAGGAGGTTCGCGTCAAGTTGGGTGACAAAGTCAACCAAGGCAGCGAAATCGTCATTCTTGAAGGCGTTGCCAGCCCCAAAGGTGAAGCCGCCGCAGACAGCGCTCCGGCTCCTACAGCTGCTGAGCGCGAGCCCGATGTTGCGCCCGAAGCGCCGACGGGCGGTGTGGAGCGGCCCGTAGCCACGTCCTCCGCTCCGGTGGTCAGTGGAGGAACCGGGCAGTTGGCCTCTGCGCCCCCCGAGCGCCATTCGCCGACAGAAGCCTTTGCCAGTGCGGATGTTCCTATGCGCACTCTGCCACACGCTTCCCCATCAGTGCGCAAGTTTGCGCGCGAATTGGGCGTGGACCTCACCAAGGTCAAAGGTTCGGGCGCCAAAAGCCGCATTACCCCCGACGATGTCCGCAACTACGTCAAGCAGGCGCTGGCGCAAGGCAGCGATGCGACCGTCACAACCAGCGTGTCGATGGGCGAGGGCGGTTTCAACGTATTGCCGTGGCCGAAAGTCGATTTCACCAAGTTTGGTGAAGTCGAAGTCCAGCCGCTGTCACGCATCAAGAAGATCTCCGGGGCCAACCTGCATCGCAATTGGGTAATGATCCCCCATGTCACCAATAACGATGTGGCCGATATCACAGGCTTGGAAGCGTTCCGCCAGGAACTGAACAAAGAGCAGGAAAAAGCCAAGTCGGGCGTCAAGCTGACCATGCTGGCCTTCCTGATCAAGGCGGTGGTCGCCGCATTGAAGAAGTTCCCGGAATTCAACGCTTCGCTAGATGGCGACAGCTTAGTTCTGAAAAAATACTTCCACATTGGCTTTGCCGCAGATACCCCCAACGGTCTGGTAGTGCCTGTGATCCGCGATGCCGATCGCAAGGGTATTCTGGAAATCGCTGAAGAAACCTCTGAGCTTGCCAAGCTAGCGCGCGAAGGCAAACTGGCTCCTGCACAAATGCAGGGCGGATGTTTCTCCATCTCTTCGCTCGGTGGTATTGGCGGTACGGATTTCACCCCCATTATCAACGCACCTGAAGTCGCCATCTTGGGTGTGTCGCGCTCCACTATGCAGCCTGTCTGGAACGGTAAAAAGTTCAAGCCACGCCTGATGCTGCCGCTGTCGCTGTCCTACGACCATCGAGTCATCGACGGTGCGGCCGCCGCGCGGTTCAACGTCTACCTGGCCTCGCTGTTGGCGGATTTCCGTCGCATTACGCTATAGGAGCCGGGCATGACTGTTCAAATCACCGTCCCCGACATTGGCGACTTTGCCGATGTTGAAGTCATCGAAGTGCTGGTTTCCGAAGGCGATGAGCTCGAATTAGAGCAAGGCATTGTCACGGTGGAATCGGATAAGGCCTCCATGGAGCTGCCGGCCGATCAGCCCGGCAAAGTCGTGAAGGTGCTGGTCAAAGTGGGCGACAAGATCAACCAGGGCACGCCCCTGGTTGAGATCGAGCCTGCGACTCAGGGCGCGAACCCCGCTCAAAACGACGCGAAAGCGGCGCCGCAGTCAACGCCTGCAGCCCCTGCATCTCCGGCACCCAGTGCAGCGGTTTCCTCTGCATCGGTGACACAAGCCGCTTCCTATTCCGGCCAAGCTGATTTGCAATGTGACGTGCTAGTGCTGGGAGCAGGGCCCGGCGGCTACTCAGCCGCCTTCCGTGCTGCCGACCTCGGCCTTAAAGTAGTGCTGGTTGAACGCTATTCAACCTTGGGTGGGGTTTGCCTGAACGTCGGTTGCATTCCATCCAAAGCATTGCTGCATAACGTGGCTGTGCTGGACGAAGCCCGCAAGTTGGCTGAAAACGGCATTTCTTTCGGCGAACCCAGCATTGATCTGGACAAACTGCGTGCTTACAAAGATGGCGTTATTGGCAAGCTGACGGGCGGCCTGGCCGGCATGGCCAAAGCGCGCAAGGTAGAAGTTGTGCAGGGTAACGGGGCTTTCCTCGACCCCCACCACCTGCGTGTGGAAGGTGACTCCGGTTCCAGAGTAGTGAAATTCTCTTCGGCCATCATCGCTGCAGGTAGTGAATCCGTAAAACTGCCGTTCTTGCCGCAAGACGAACGCATTATTGACTCCACTGGCGCGCTTGAACTCAAATCCATACCGGAACGCATGCTTATTATCGGTGGGGGCATCATCGGCCTGGAAATGGGCACGGTGTATTCCTCGCTGGGGGCTCGCCTGGATGTCGTAGAGATGTTGCCGGGCCTGATGCCGGGTGCCGACCGCGACCTGGTTAAGGTGTGGGAAAAATTCAACGCCAAGCGTTTCGACCATGTCATGCTCGAAACCCGTACCGTTTCTGCGGAAGCCCGGGACGATGGTATTTGGGTGACATTCGAAGGCAAGAATGCCCCCAAAGAACCCCAGCGCTACGATCTGGTCTTGCAGGCTGTGGGGCGCGCACCCAACGGCAAGCGTATCGGAGCCGATGCTGCCGGCGTGCAGGTGGACGAACGCGGCTTTATCGCTGTTGACCGCCAGATGCGTACCAATGTCCCGCATATTTACGCGATTGGCGACATCGTGGGCCAGCCCATGCTGGCGCATAAGGCTGTTCACGAAGCGCATGTTGCTGCGGAAGTCATTGCAGGGCAGAAGAGCTTTTTCGACGCCCGCGTCATTCCATCCGTGGCGTACACCGACCCGGAAATCGCCTGGGTAGGCCTGACCGAAGAAGAGGCCCGCAAGCAGGGCATTAAGTTCGATAAAGGCGTCTTCCCCTGGGCTGCATCAGGTCGGGCCATTGCCAACGGCCGCGACGAAGGCTTTACCAAGCTGCTGTTTGATGCCGACACGGGTCGTATTCTGGGCGGCGGCATCGTGGGTACCGGAGCCGGAGATCTCATCAGTGAAGTCGTACTGGCGGTCGAAATGGGCGCCGACGCCGTGGATATCGGTAGCAGCATCCACCCGCATCCCACCTTGGGCGAATCCGTCGGCATGGCCGCGGCCGTTGCTCTAGGGAGTTGCACAGACTTACCCGCCCAGCGCAAGAAGTAGGGCCTGTTGTAAGTTGCGGGCTTTATCAATCTGCACAAAAAGCGCCGCAAGAGTGTTGAACTGCACCCCAAAAGTTTGGACACCGTCCTCACTTTTGGGGTGTTTTCAATGAGCTGGCAGTGCGAGTAACCTCAACCCAAAGTGGTTCGGGATTATTTGTCGAAGCAGGTCGGCGGCCATAAACCAGTTGGCCAAGTCCTCGGCATAGACGGGGCGACGGTACGGAAGTACTAGCAAGGCGTAGTTCTGTATCCCTTACAATAGAACCTTCCGCCGTACTCATTGGTTGTCATCAAAATGCCCACCCCATCCCCCCGTTCTTCAGCGCCGCTTTCTGAGTGGCTATCCTACTTGGAAACCTTGCACCCTACGGCTATCGACATGGGGCTGGCTCGTATTACAGAAGTAGCAAAGCGGTTGGAGCTGAAGCTGCCATGTGTGCGCATCACAGTGGGGGGCACCAACGGCAAAGGCTCGACTTGCGCTACGCTTGAAGCCATTTATCTGGCGGCTGGCTACAAGGTGGGAACCTATAGTTCTCCGCACCTTGTTAGCTACAACGAGAGAATTCGCCTGAACGGCGAGAATGCGCAAGATGCTGACATCGTAGAACAGTTTGTTCGCATTGAAGACGCGCGAGGCGATATTACGCTGAGCTATTTCGAGTTTTCCACGCTTGCCGCCATGTTGCTATTTGAGGCGCGCGGGGTGGATGTCGCCATTCTTGAAGTCGGGTTGGGCGGGCGGCTGGATGCTGTCAATATGCTGGATGCAGATTGCGCCATCATCACCAGTGTCGACCTCGATCACCAGGAGTACCTTGGCAATGACCGCGAACAAGTGGGCTGGGAAAAGGCTCATGTTTTCCGCAAAGGCAGGCCGGCCATATGCAGCGACCCCGTGCCGCCACAGAAACTCATTGATTACGCCGCTTCGATAGGCGCGGATCTCTGGTTGTTCGGGCGAGACTTCAACTATTCGGGCGACCGCCTGCAATGGTCTTACGGCGGCCGCGAACAACGCCGTAACAGCCTGGCCTACCCATCGTTACGGGGAGCCAACCAATTGCTGAACGCGTCGGCGGCTCTGGCAGCCATCGAGGCCTTGCGCAGCAGCTTGGCCGTGCCACAGCAGGCAGTTCGTATTGGCTTGTCGCGGGTGGAGCTGCCGGGCCGCATGCAAATATTACCGGGCTTGCCTTCTATCGTGCTGGACGTCGCTCACAACCCCCATGCCGCCGGGGCATTAGGGCAGGGCCTGGATGCAATGCCGTCCTGCCCCGAAACTCACGCCGTTGTGGGTATGTATGCCGATAAAGATGTTGAGGGTGTGGTGAAGCGCATGGCTTCCCGTATCACGCATTGGTATTGTGCCGGCCTAGAAGGCGGGCGCGGGTTGTCTGCGGAAGCTTTGGCTGAAATCGTGCGTAAAGTGCTGGCCGAACGTGGTGCAGCGGCAAGCAGTGCCGCTCAGTCAGCTTCTCAAGCCCCTGCATCGCCGATTGTCGTGCCCGCCATTACGCCAGATCAGCCGGCCTCTTCCGGGCCAGGAGTGAAACCTGCGCCACGCCCTGCGTCGTCGCAGCGCCAAGTCGAAATCAGCTGTTGGTCAGACCCTGTTACAGCCTTTCAAGAAGCCAGGAAGCGGGTCAGTGACAATGATAGAATTGTGGTGTTCGGGTCGTTTTCCACGGTTGGCCCGGTGCTCAGCGAGCTCGGGCGAGATGCTTTCTAGTCAGGGTTCGTCCAGCAGTCTTACATACGCAAAATTCAGTTAAACGCGAGGTCTTAGCGTCCATGGGATTGTTTTCGCGCAAAGAATCCTCCGCCAAGGGCGGCCAGGGCAGTTCAGCACGGACCAGCAGCGAAGCTCAGGCGGCAGAGTTGCGTGTCCGAGCACGGCGCCGTCTTATTGGGGCCTTGGTGCTCGTGCTGACCGCCGTCATCTTCGTTCCAATGCTGTTTGACTCACCGCCCGAAGAAGAGATGCCGGTGCCGGTGGTCATGCCGGAAATCATTCCGCCCATCCCCTCAGAGCCACAAGTGGCGTTGGCACCGGAACCCGGGCAGCCGCCAGCTGATGCCGGGCTGGTGCAACAGCCTCAGCCTGTGCAGCCATCCGGCGCACCTCAGGCAGCCGAAACCCCGGTCGAACAGCCCGCTGCGCCACAGGAATCCAAACCTGCTGAAACGTCTGCCGCCAAGCCTGAGCCTCCAGCAGAATCGCCTAAACCGCCTGCCGAAAAGCCCGCTCCGACCACACAGCAAAGAGCCCGCACAGACGATGGCTCCCTCGCTCTGGCTCTGCTTGAAGGGCGTATCCCGCCTCAGTCTGCATCTGCTCCACAGGCCGCTTCAGGAAATTTTGTTCTGCAAGTCGCCGCCTATACGACTCAAATGGATGCCCAGGGGCGTCGCGATAAGCTCATCGAGGCAGGAGTCACCAACGCATACGTGGAAGAGGCCATCGCCAACGGTAAAACGGCCTATCGCTTACGTGTCGGGCCTTTCCCTACTCGCGAAGCCGCCGATGCTGCTCAGGCCCGCCTGCGCCAGCTTGGTTATAACAACGGTCTGATTTTTACTAAGTGACAGGGTTCGACTATATCGTGCTGGCCATACTGGGCTTTTCGGCCCTGCTCGGCATGATACGTGGCTTGATCAAAGAAGTACTCTCGCTGGTTGCCTTCGTGGTGGCTGTGGCTGCCGCCGTGTGGTGGGGGGGCTCCATCGCAGCCTCCTTGTCCGACCTCATTGCCAATGATTTTCTCCGCGCTGCGGCGGCTTACGGCGGAACCTTCATCGCTGTTTTGTTATTGGTGGGCCTGCTGAATGTGACGCTGGCCGGGCTGGTGGAGCGCACCGGGCTGACACCTGCCGATCATGGCCTGGGAGCTGTTTTTGGTCTGGCGCGTGGTGCACTCATAATTTTTGTCTTGGTTGGTCTGGCAGGTTACACCCAGCTCCCTCAGGAGAAGTGGTGGAGTGAAGCCAAGCTCTCCAATGCCGTAGTCATGGCCGTCCAACAATCCAAAACGATGTTGCCACCCGCGATATCGTCCTGGCTTCCCGATATGGAGTAAGCGGGCGGTCTTTTTTATTCTTCGCAACCGTACGCATCTGTCGGGCGGTTCATCATCAGAGTCGATTCAAAGTCAAAACAGGGGCATCGAAATGTGTGGAATCGTGGGGGTCGTAGCGACCGCCCCCGTCAATCAGTTGATCTATGACAGCTTGCTGCTTTTGCAGCACCGTGGCCAGGATGCCTCCGGCATTTCGACCTCGCATGACCAATTCTTCAGCATGTACAAGGCCCATGGCCTGGTGCGCGATGTGTTTCGCACGCGCAATATGCGCTCGTTGCCGGGCAACGCCGGCCTGGGGCAGGTGCGCTACCCGACGGCAGGCTCCGCTCAGAATGTTGATGAGGCGCAGCCGTTTTATGTGAATGCACCGTTTGGCATCATGTTCGTGCACAACGGCAACCTCACTAACTGGCGGGAACTGCGCGAAGAGCTTTTCAGCATTGATAAGCGGCATATCAATACTAATTCCGACTCCGAGGTGCTGCTGAATGTCTTTGCTCATGAGCTGGACAAAGCGGCAGGCGGGCGCCCATTGGATGACGAGGCGGTTTACCAGGCGGTGGCAGCCGTACATAAGCGCTGTCGGGGTGCGTATTCCGTTATTGCCCAGATTGCCAATTTTGGCATGGTGGCCTTTCGTGACCCGAATGGCATCCGTCCCTTATGCATCGGCACCCATGAAGCCGGACAAGGCAAGGAATGGATGATTGCATCTGAGTCCGTGGCTCTGACAGGTTGCGGTTTCAGTCTGCTGCGCGATATTGAACCCGGCGAGGCCGTCATTATCGACCTGGACCGCCAGATGCGCAGCCGTCAGTGCGCCGATGAGCCCATACTGACGCCCTGCGTATTCGAATACGTCTATTTCGCCCGGCCAGACAGCACCATAGATGGCGTGTCGGTATATAACGCACGTTTGCAAATGGGGGAGTATCTGGGCAATAAAGTGGCGCGCTCCCTGCGTTTGGGGGATATCGACGTTGTCATGCCCATCCCCGATTCGGCCCGCCCGGCAGCCATGCAGCTGGCATCCAAGCTCGATCTCAGCTATCGCGAAGGTTTTATCAAGAACCGCTATGTGGGCCGCACCTTTATTATGCCGGGTCAGGCAGTGCGCAAAAAGTCCGTGCGTCAGAAATTGAGCGCCATTGATATGGAGTTCCGTGGCAAAAACGTGCTGCTGGTGGATGACTCTATCGTGCGGGGCACCACCAGCCGGGAAATTGTTGAAATGGCTCGCTCAGCAGGGGCCAACAAGGTGTATTTCGCATCCGCTGCGCCTGCCGTTCGCTTTCCCAACCTTTACGGCATCGATATGCCTGTGCAGACTGATTTGATCGCCCACGGTCGCGATACTGAAGAAGTCGCTCAAGTAATCGGCGCAGACGGGCTGGTTTATCAGAATCTGGACGACCTGGAACAGTCCATTCGTGATCTTAACCCGGCCATTCCACGGTTTGAATCATCGTGCTTCAATGGCGTTTACGTGACTGGCGACATCGATGACGCTTACCTGGAAGTGCTGCAGCGCACGGGTGGCCAGCGCGCGCCGGCAGGTGCGATGTCGCCCAAGCACGAAGACTGAGCACCGGCTTGCGCGCACACAGCGCTCTTTTTCACTACGCCCCCGATTTCAGGCCCTAGAGGCCTGAAATCGCTGCACAATAATTTTTTCAGCCTCCACGCTGAAGAACAGCACCAGGGCGGCAGCCAGCGTCAGCAGCCATTCGTTTGCGCTGAGTGGCGCAGAGCCGAAAAGCGTGTTCATCGGCGCCCAGTAAATGTAGATAAACTGAAGCAACAACGTGACCCCAATGGTAAGTAAGGCATAGCGGTTGCCGAACAGGCCTTCGCGGTCCAGTACACAGCGCCTGAGACGCCGGCTGTTGATCAAATACACCACCTCACACAGCACGACGGTGTTCACTGCCATGGTGCGAGCCACCTCCAGGCTGGCGCCGGCATCTAGCTTGTAGAGGAAGAGGGTGACGGCACCCAACATCATCAACACGGAAACCAGTGTCAGGCGCCATATAAAAAACGCGTTGAACAAGGGTTCTTGAGGCGGGCGGGGCGGGCGGCTCATGATGTTGTCGTCGGGCGGGTCAAATGCCAGCGCCAGGCCCAAAGTGCCGGCCGTCACCATGTTGATCCACAGCACTTGCGCCGGAGTCAGCGGCAAGGTCAAGCCCAGCAGCAAGGCGGCAATGACAACCAACGCCTCGCCGCCATTGGTGGGCAACATGAAAAGAATGAATTTTCGCAGGTTGTCGTACACAGCCCGGCCTTCGCGCACGGCGGTAGCAATGGTGGCGAAGTTGTCATCGGTCAGTGTCATGTCCGAGGCCTCGCGAGCGGCATCCGTGCCTTTCATGCCCATACTCACGCCAACGTCGGCGCGCTTCAAGGCAGGCGCATCATTGACGCCGTCGCCCGTCATGGCCACGATGTTGCCATTATCCTGCATGGCCTGCACCAGCCTCAGCTTATGTTCAGGGCTGGCTCTGGCAAAGATGTCGATTTCTTTCACCAGACGTCGTAATTCCGCATCATCCAAAAGGGAGATCTCGGCGCCGGTGATCGCTGGCTTCCCGACACCGATACCCAACTGGGCGCCGATAGCCCGTGCAGTATCAGCATGGTCGCCGGTAATCATCTTCACATTGATGCCCGCGGCATGGCACTGTTCTACTGCGGTAATGGCTTCTGTGCGAGGCGGGTCGATAATGCCCACGAGCGCCAACATGGTGAAGCCGGCTTCCATGTCCGTCGTTTCAAGCAGGCCTGAGGCAGGCGCGCCAGGCTTACGCGCCAGAGCAAGCAGGCGCAGGCCACGACCGGCAATGTCATTGGCCATGCGGCGCCAATAATCAACGTCGATTTCCTGCAGAGTGTCACCATCCAGCTGCCAACGGCACATATTTAGTATTTGTTCAGGCGCGCCTTTCACCAACAGCCAATCGTTTCCGTCTTCGTCTTTATTGTGAGTAGCCATGTAGCGGTTGGCCGACTCAAAGGGGATGGAATCCAGGCGAACCCACTGGCGGGCCAGTGTATCCGGATGCAAGCCGGCCTTAGCCCCCAGTACCAACAGCGCACCTTCGGTCGGATCACCCACAATATTCCAGCCGTCCTCGCTGTGCTGATGGGTGCTGTCATTGCACAGCACACCAACCTGAAGCGCAGCCAGAAGATCGGGCTGCTGACTTGCCTGGGGCTTGCCGTTAAGGTCTGTAATTTCACCTTGCGGAGCATAGCCGACGCCGGAGACTTGGTAGCTTCCACCACTGGTAACCATCAGCTGGACCGTCATCTCGTTGCGAGTCAGTGTGCCGGTTTTGTCGGAACAGATAATCGTGACCGAGCCCAGAGTTTCCACTGCCGGCAAGCGGCGAATCACAGCATTCTTGCGCGCCATGCGCTGTACACCAAGGGCCAGGGTGATGGTCATGATGGCGGGCAGCCCTTCGGGAATTGCCGACGCCACGAGCGCTACCGACATCAAAAACATATCGGTCAGCGCGTAGCCACGCCAAAACACACCGAATAAGAATGTCACGGCCGCCAAGCCCAGAATGACCAGAGCCAGTTGAAAGGAAAAACTGTTCAACTTGCGGATCAGGGGGGTGCTGACCTGTTCCATACTGCTGAGCATCCGGGTGATGCGCCCGAATTCTGTGTGCAGGCCGGTGGCGACAACAATGCCTACACCTTGGCCGCCAACGACCAAAGTGCCCGAATAACTCATGCAGTCGCGGTCGCCAAGCACGGCATCGGCTGCAACGGCTTCCGTGGATTTCTCGACGGCCAGCGATTCACCTGTGAGCGAGGCTTCGTCAACCCGTAGTTCGCGGGCTTGAACAAGGCGCAAATCAGCGGGAACGCGGTCACCAGCGGCGATCAGCACCCGGTCACCCGGGACAAGGTCTGCCGCGTTGATTTCCTGGCGCTTGCCTTCGCGTATCACTGTGGCGTGCGGAGCCAGCATCCTGCGTAGCGCCGATAGTGCATTTTCCGCCTTGCCTTCTTGCACAAAGCCGATCAGGGCATTGATGACGACTGCCCCCCACAGTACACCTGCATCCACCCAATGCCCCAGAAGCGCCGTGATAATGCCGGCCGCCATCATGAGATAAAGTAACAAATTATTAAACTGCATCAGCAAACGCATCAAAGGATGGCGAGGCTTGGCGGCGGCCAGTTCGTTGGGGCCATACTTTGCCAGCCTGGCAGTGGCCTGGCCCCCGGACAAGCCGTTTTCAGGCGAGTTCAGAGTCTGTGCGGCGTATTCTGTGCCGTGTGCATGCCAGGATTGGGGCGGCGCCCCGGCTTTTGATTTAATAATGTTGTCTTGTGCTTTCATGTAACATTATGTAGTGGTTAACCCTGGACATCCTTATGAGCGAATCTCTACGTTATCAGACCTTGATCGAATCAGCGCGTAAAATCGACCCGCCAATCTGCGCAGTGGCCCACCCTTGCGATACCAGTTCGCTCAGTTCTGCGGTCGAAGCCGCTCAATTGGGTTTGTTTCGCCCAGTGCTGGTCGGCCCTCGCAGCCGCATCAAAAAAGTAGCACAGGAAAGCAAGCTGGATATTTCAGGCTTGGAGCTGATCGATACGCCCCATAGCCACGCCTCGGCAGATCTGGCTGTCGAGTACGTGCAAAGCGCACAGGCATCGTTGCTCATGAAAGGCAGTCTGCACACCGACGAGCTCATGCATTCGGTGATACAGCACAAAGGCGGTTTGCGCACCGAACGCCGCATCAGCCATGTTTTCATCATGGATGTGCCCAACTACGATGAGCTGCTGTTTATCACCGACGCCGCCGTCAATATCTTCCCCGATCTCGAAACCAAAGCAGACATCATCCAGAACGCGATTGATCTGCATCTGGGCCTGGGGCTGGGTACGCCGCGAGTGGCGATCCTGTCTGCCGTGGAGCAAGTCACCAGCAAGATCCCCAGCACCATCGAAGCTGCAGCGTTGTGCAAAATGGCTCAGCGCGGCCAAATACAGGGCGGTGAGCTCGATGGCCCACTCGCTTTAGACAACGCCATCAGTCTTGACGCCGCTCGCATCAAGGGTATTAACTCTCCAGTTGCCGGGCGTGCGCAAATTCTTGTGGTGCCAGACCTGGAAGCGGGCAATATGCTGGCTAAAAACCTGACCTTCCTGGGTGGCGCTTCTGCGGCGGGCGTGGTGCTGGGCGGCAAAGTGCCCATTGTGCTGACCAGTCGTGCCGACAGCGGCAGTACCAAACTCGCGTCCTGCGCGGTTGCCTCCCTGTATGCCGACCATCTGATTAAACAGCAGCTGGCCCTGGCGGCGGAGGGCAACGATGAATGATGTGATTCTGGTCGTCAATGCCGGCAGCTCCAGTCTTAAGTTCCAAGCGCACGAAATACAGGGTGACAAAACCCTGGCGCTGATACTGGGCGGCAGTTTGACAGGCATTGGCGGCAGCCGGCCTGCATTCAAAGTAACCGACGCGAGCGGCGAATGTCTGGTGAACCGCCAACTGGAACCTGCTCAGGCTAAAGACCTAGGCGCTGCTCAGGAGATCATGGCAGGTTGGTTGCAGGAACGTATTCCACAACCCCCCATCGCTGTAGGGCACCGCATTGTGCATGGCGGGCCCAAGATGAGCCGCGCCGTTCTGGTGACGCGCGAAATTCTTGACTACCTGGACGAACTCGTTCCCTTGGCCCCACTGCACCAGCAGAATAATCTCGCGCCGGTGCGCGTAATTTTTGAACATTGGCCAGAAATTCGTCAGGTTGCGTGCTTCGACACCGCCTTCCATCGCACACAGAGCAAAGTGGTTGAACGCTTTGCATTGCCTCAGGAATATTACGATCGCGGTGTGCGCCGCTATGGCTTTCACGGCCTGTCATATCAGTACATCGCGTCCCGCCTGCGCGAAATCCTTCCTGAAGTCGCAGCAGGGCGGGTGATTACCGCACACTTGGGGTCAGGGGCATCGGCTTGCGCCATGGTCAATGGGGTCAGCCAGGAAACCACCATGGGCTTTACAGCGTTGGATGGTTTACCCATGGGCACCCGGCCGGGCCGCTTGGATGCAGGCGTCGTTCTGTGGATGCTGGAACAAGGCATGGAGCACGATGAAATTCAAGATCTGCTCTACAACGGTTCTGGTATGAAAGGCTTGTCGGGCATCTGTAACGACATGCGCACGTTACTTGCCAGCAATGAACTGTCAGCGCGCCTGGCCGTCGATTACTTCACGTACCGTACCGCAGAAAGCATTGCCGGGCTATGTGTAGCCACGCAAGGCTTGGATGCCCTGGTATTTACTGCCGGGGTCGGTGAGAACTCCCCTGAAATCCGTGCGCAAGTGTGTAACCACCTGGAATGGATGGGCATTCGCCTCGACCCGGCCGCGAATGCGGCCAACGCGCTAACCATCTCTCAGCCTGATAGCCGCATCGGGGTATATGTCGTGCCAACCAATGAGGAACAAATCATTGCACAGCAGACCTACGACACCCTGACTGGCGTGCTCTAAAACTACTGTCTGGAGGACACTATGCCGCATACTCATCGCCCTGAATCATCCACGCTCCGTTCCCTGCCTTCCTACGCGCGCTGGGCGCAGGGCCATAGTGTCATCCAACATCAGGAGCGCACCAATGAGCGTGTGCTCTCATTGGCCGCGCGCCTGGTGGAAGAAGGCAGAGTGCCCGATGCGGCATTCGTATTTGATGTCCTGGCGGCTGCCGACCGCCTGACAAGCGCCGCCATGTGGTTGGTTGCGCACATGACTTACGCCCAACGTGTGCGGCTGGACGGCCAGCCTTTGCAGGCGGAAGATTTCAAGCCTTCGCCGCAAGGCCATACCGGGGGCTCCCTCAATATGGTGCCCGCCTATGTAGGGTACTTGGCCGCTAATGTCTTGACCGGCCATACCCGCAGTTGGGTCATGGGGCAGGGGCATTGCGTGGCGGCCATTGAGGCGGTCAACGTTCTGATTGGTAATGTTTCGCCCGGTCAGAAAGGGCGCTACACCGCCACGGATGAAGGGCTTACCCAGCTGGTACAGGACTTCTACTCCTATGCCATCACCCCTGAAGGCCTGCCGGGTGTTCCCTTAGGCAGTCATGTCAACGTCCATACGGCCGGCGGCGTGCTGGAAGGCGGCTATCTGGGGTTTGCCGAGGTGCAGTATGTACACATGCCGCTGCCGGGAGAAAGCTTGGCTGTGTTCTTGAGTGACGGCGCCTTTGAAGAACAACGGGGTGGCGACTGGGCGCCGCGTTGGTGGCGGCCTTCCGACAGCGGCTATGTGATGCCCTTCATGATTCTCAATGGGCGGCGCATCGAACAACGCACCAATATCGTTCAGGAAGGGGGCGCAGGCTGGCTGATGGACCATCTGCGTCTGAATGGCTTTGATCCCTTTGAAATTGATGGCCACGACCCGGCTGCCTATGCATGGGCCCTGCTTCAAATGGAAGATGTCCTGGCTGGCTATGGAAAGTTGGAAGAAGAAGGGCGGCTGAGTTACCCGTTGCGCCTGCCGCACGCCATCGCTACATGCGTTAAGGGCTACGGCTTTCCAGGAGCGGGCACCAATCACTCACACAATCTGCCATTGGAACAGAACCCGGCATTCGACGAGGCGGCTCGCGATGAGTTCAATCGTGGCGCGGCCCGGCTTTATGTCGACTTGCCGTCGCTGGATGCGGCGCGCGGCATGTTCAAATTGCACCGTACGCAGAACCGGCCGTTGGAACGGGACCACCCGCTGACTCGCCGGCAGGTGGAGCAACCGGTTTTCCCGACGCCTCCCCAATACGACGCGCAACAGCCCATCTCTCCCATGAGAGCCATGGACGATGCATTCGTCGAGCTAGTTGAAGCCAACCCGGGCCTGCGCGTAAGGGTGGGCAACCCCGACGAGCTTCAAAGTAACCGCATGGGCCGTACCCTGGCCCTGCTAAAACATCGTGTCGATAAGCCCGAGCCGGGCGGCCACGAAGCCGTCGATGGCGCGGTCATCACTGCACTCAATGAAGAAGCCGTGGTTGGCGCTGCTTTGGGCAATAAGGGCGGGCTGAATATTGCGGTCAGCTACGAGGCGTTTGCCGTCAAGATGCTGGGGGCGCTGCGGCAGGACATTCTCTTTGCCCGCCACCAACGCGAGGCGGGGACACCGCCGGGCTGGTTGGGGGTGCCTGTGGTGCTGACTTCCCACACCTGGGAAAACGGCAAGAACGAGCAGTCTCACCAAGACCCGACTCTGTGTGAAGCCCTCTTGGGGGAAATGTCCGATACCGCTCGCGTCATGTTTCCTGTCGACGCAAATACCGCAGTAGCCGCCTTGCGGGAAGTCTATTCCAGTCACGGTGTGATCGGCGCAGTGGTCGCGCCCAAACAGGAAATGCCACAGGTCTTTGACACACAGCACGCGACGCAAGCCATGGAAATCGGCTTTGCAGCCTTGCAGCCGCTGGCCGACGATACCCGCATTCAGCTGTTGGCGGTTGGCGCCTATCAATTGCAGGAAGCGCTGCGGGCCGCTCAGGTACTGGGGAACCATGGGTGCCGGGCGCAAGTGGTGGCCATTTTGGAACCAGGCCGTTTACGCATCCCGCGCGACCGCATCGAAGCGGGTTTTGTCACGCCCGACGATGTCGTGACCGAGGCGTTCCCCACAGGGCTTGCTCGCGTCATCATTTCGCATAGTCGGCCTGAACCCATGCTGGGCGCTTTGCGCCGTATTGACGGTGGGCCTGGGAAGACAGTCGCCTTGGGCTATATCAACCGGGGCGGCACCTTCGACGCCGAAGGTATGCTGTTCGCCAACCAATGTACCTGGGCGCATATTGTCCAGAAAGCGGCAGCCTTGTTGGGTGAAGACGCGGCGGTTTATCTGCCAGAAAACGTTGTGAAAGCCCTTGCGGGGCGCGGCAAACTGAACGACATTTACCAGTAAGCACAAACCACTCGTAACAAGGGGGCGCAATGAGCCACAGCGACGCTTTCAAACTGAGTTTTCTTGGGGCAGCAAGTACGGTTACGGGCTCCCGAGCGTTGCTGCAGGATGGCGACCAGAAGCTGCTGGTGGATTGCGGCCTGTTCCAGGGGTTGAAAAATCTCAGGAAACGCAACTGGGCGCCATTTCCTGTCGAGGCGTCCAGTCTGGGGGCCGTTCTTCTTACCCATGCCCACCTTGATCATTCCGGCTATCTGCCCCGGCTGGTCCGCCTGGGTTATAAGGGGCCGATTCTAGCGACGGCCGCCACGGTTGAGCTGGCTCATATTCTGTTGCTGGATAGCGCTGGTATTCAAGAGGCAGACGCCGAATTTCTGAACCGGCATAATCTCACATCGCATAAACCAGCCTTGCCGCTATACACCGTGGCCGATGCAGAGCACGCACTTAAGCAGTTTCAAAAAGTGGAGCTTAACGAGTGGGTAGATGTCATGCCGGGCTGGCGAGCGCGCTGGCATGACGCCGGGCATATTCTGGGCGCCTCCATCGTAGAAATCGAACACGCGGGCCGCCGCGTGGTGTTTTCCGGCGACCTGGGCCGCTACGACGACGCCATCATGCAGGACCCTGCACAGCTTAAACAAGCCGACTATCTGGTGGTGGAATCCACCTATGGCGACCGGGAGCATAGTGATGCCGACCCCTTGCAGGTGCTGGGCGATCTCATCACCCGCACGACTCAGCGCGGCGGAACGGTTTTGATTCCGGCTTTTGCCGTGGGGCGGGTGCAGTTGTTGCTGTGGTATTTGTACCGGTTGCGCGGCAGTGGCCGCTTGCCGGCCAGCCTGCCCGTCTATGTGGATAGCCCGATGTCCACCAACGCCACCGAAATTTATCGGCGTAACACCCGTTTATTGCGGCACGACTACACCGAACTTCAGGCTGCTTTCCAGATGCCTCGCTATGTGCGCGATGTGCAGGAGTCTAAAGCGCTGGACATCTCTCCTATGCCGAAAATTATTATTTCGGCCAGCGGCATGGCGACCGGGGGCAGGGTGCTCCATCATCTCAAGCATTATGCGCCCGACCCACGTTCCACCATTCTGTTCGCAGGTTATCAGGCAGCAGGCACGCGGGGCGCCACCATGGTCAGCGGTGCGTCCAAGGTTAAGATTCACGGCGAGTACATCCCGATCCGTGCGGAAGTGGAAAACCTTTCTATGCTGTCCGCCCATGCCGACAGCAACGAAATCATGCGCTGGCTGTCGGGCTTTGAAGTCGCTCCTAATCATTGCTTCCTGAATCACGGCGAGCCACAAGCTGCCGATACGCTGCGCTTGCGCATCAAGGATGAGCTGGGCTGGAAAGTCAGCGTACCTGAACACCTCGATGAGTTCATTCTGAAATGAAAAAATTCACCCCTCGTTTTGACGACAGCGCAATGGCGCCGCTCAAAGCCCGGCGCTTGCGTATCCATACCGATCACGAAGCCGTCGTCTTTATGCGCTCGGACAGCCCCGTGGGCAAGTCTGAAGGCTTGGCAAGCCAAGTCAGGGTTTCCGTCAGGTCGGGCGCGCGCGAAATTATTGCCACGCTCTACCAGGTGGATGGCGACGCTTTAGGGCTGGATGAAGCAGGCCTGTCAGAATCGGCTTGGGCCCAACTGGGGCTTCAGGAAGGAAATACCGTGTCTATCCGGCATCAGCGCCCTGTAGACTCGTATTCCGCCTTGCGACGGCGTATTTTCGGCTTACGTCTCGATGGTCCATCGCTAAGTATGGTGATTGACGATATGGCCGCAGGCCGTTATTCCGACGTCCACATCGGTGCTTTTCTCACCGCCTGCACCACACTGCCACTCGACCTCGACGAAACGCGTGCGTTGACCCGGGCCATGGTGGAAACCGGCGTTAGGCTGGAGTGGCCGGCCTCCATGGTGCTGGATAAGCACTGCGTGGGCGGCTTGCCCGGCAATCGCACCACACCGCTGGTGGTCGCCATCGTCGCCGCCCATGGGCTGCTCATTCCTAAAACCTCTTCTCGGGCCATCACCTCGCCTGCCGGTACAGCCGACACCATGGAAACCCTGGCGCCGGTTGATTTGCCGATTGAACGCATTCGGCAGGTCGTTGATCGGGAAGGAGGCTGTGTGGTGTGGGGCGGTTCCATGCAATTAAGCCCTGCCGATGACGTCATGATACGAGTACAGCGGGCGCTTGATCTGGAAAACGACGGTCAGATGGTGGCTTCCGTCTTATCCAAAAAAATCGCTGCCGGCGCGACTCATATGGTGATTGACATCCCGGTGGGGCCAACAGCCAAGGTGCGTAGTCCAGCGGCGGCAGACCATCTGCAACTCCTGATGGAGTCCGTTGCCAGAGATTTCGGCATTGAGCTTATTACTTTACGCACGGATGGGCGCCAGCCGGTCGGGCGTGGCATTGGTCCGGCTCTGGAAGCACGCGATCTGCTTGCCATTTTGCGTAATGAACCGCATGCGCCCGCCGACCTTAAAGAACGTTCCTGCCGTCTGGCAGGAATTTTATTGGAAATGGGCGGTAAGGCTCCGCAGGACACCGGTTACGAGCTGGCCCTGAAAACCTTGGAAGATGGCCGAGCCTGGCAGAAGTTCATGGCGATTTGCGAGGCGCAGGGCGGCATGCGCGAGCCTCCTGTAGCGCCCTTAAAGCAAGTGCTGCGGGCGACTGAGGCAGGCCGGGTGTGTGGAATTGACAATCGCAAGCTGGCTCGCCTGGCCAAACTGGCCGGTGCGCCCGAAAGCGCTTCAGCAGGGCTGGAAATGCTGGTGCGTCTGGATGAAAACATCAGCCCCGACCAGCCCTTGTGTGTGATTCACTCAGCCAGCCGGGGCGAGCTGGAATACGCCTTGGCCTATGCAGAGGGCAACCCGGACATCATCGCCATAGAACCTTGCTGAAGGCCGTACCAGCTCTGGATACGGCGTTTCAGCTGTCAGAACCTTGAACCGGCTTTAATAATTCACTAGCGATGCACTGGGTGCCATAGCGCAGCCGCCCGCAGGCGGGTTTATTCTTCAACCGGGCGACGTAACAGTGCCATCACTCCAAGAATCGCCACGATGACAAATAGCGCAATCGCCCAAAAGACATATTCAACGCCAAAGAGTTTCACCTGAGCGTCCATGCAGGTGGCATAGATGCCGAACAGCCAGGGAATGCCCGCCTCCAGGCCGCTATACCCCATGAAATGATCAGCGAAAGTACGGTCGCAAGAAAACATCTGTGCAGCGACCGTATGTTGATACCAACCGGCCACGACACCGCCTGCTGCCCCGATTGCAGCAAGTGCCCCGGCAACCCGAGGCGTCACAGTGCAGAAGCGACCACCGAGGGTCCCTAACCAGGCGATCACCGCAATCCCCAAAAACAGCAGGCGTTGAAACACGCACCAGGCGCATGGAGGCATGTCGAATGCGTGCTGAGAAATCAGCGCTGCGCCAACGGCCGCCACACAGAGCAGGGCGATCAGATGCAATAGGCGGGTAGATGAGAGTGTCACGATGTTGCTTCTTGGTCGGTTAAACAGAAAAAGGGGCTTCCAGGGCGGCTAGGATATCGCGTTCGAACTGGCGTTGGGCACGCGGCTGTTCAAGTGAAGCGCCGCCCACGATGAAAATGTCCTCAACGCGGTCGCCTAGCGTCATGATTTTGGCCATTTTTAGATCCACCTCGTGCGTGGCAAAAACTTTAGCAAGACTGTGCAATAGGCCCGGGCGATCCGCGGCAGTAATGGCCAGCCGCCAGGAAAGATGATGCTCATCGGGTTGCAGCTCCACACTAGGCACAATGGGAAATACCCGCGAACGGCGCGAACGCTTGCGTGCCAAGCGCGTTTCCGGGCATGGAGTGCGCGACGGTTCGCGCAAACTCGCCGCAAGCTCGCGTTGCACCAGTGCTGCGTAGCTGTGATAGTCGGCTTGCGCATCGAGCAGCAATACGATGAAGCTGTCCAGCGCCCAACCGTGGTGGGTTGTGTGAACCCTGGCGTCCTGCACACTGTAGCGGGCTTCATCGAAATAACGGCAGATAGATACAAAGAGGTCTTCACGATCAGGGGTGTAGACCAATACTTGCAAGGCCTCGTTTTGACCAATTACCCGGGCCTTGACAACGGGCTCAGGCGTATTGACGCAAGCATGAAGATGGTAAGTGTGCCAGGCGATATCGCTTGCGTCGTGGCGCAAGAAATAGGCGACATCCATTTGCGACCAAAACGCTTCCCGATTAGCGTCGGTCAAGCCAAAACGACGAATTTCGTCTTGTGCATCTAGTTTGCGGCGAGCCAGCACGGCGCCTGGATCTGGTTGGCTGGTACCCAGTGCTTTCAGGCTGAGATGGAAAAGGGTTTCCAGTAATTTCCCCTTCCACGCATTCCAAACCTTGGGGCTGGTGCCCCGTATGTCGGCTACCGTGAGTAGATACAGCGCGGTCAGGCGTCGCTCATTTCCCACTTGAGCGGCAAACTCTAGAATCACCGCTGGGTCGCTGAGATCGCGCTTCTGGGCCACCATGGACATCAGCAGATGATGCCTGACGAGAAACTCGCACAGCTGCGCCTGTTCGCCTTCGATATTGTGCTCGCGGCAAAAGCGGCGTACGTCCTGAGCGCCCAGCTCAGAGTGGTCGCCGCCGCGCCCCTTGGCGATGTCATGAAACAGGGCGGCCACATATAGCAGCCATGGGTCTTCAAAATCGGCCATTAACTGGCTGGCCAGCGGGTGCTCCTGAGCATGTTCCGGCAGCGTAAAACGCCGCAAGTTGCGAATGACCAGTAGCGTGTGTTGGTCAACCGTGTAGGCATGAAATAGATCATGCTGCATCTGCCCGACAACGCGGCGGAACACCGGCAGGTAACGTGGCAGAATATTCAGCATGGTCATGCGCTGCAGGGTTTGAGTCACCCTGCGAGGCTGTTGCAGAATCTGGATGAACTGATGGCGATGAACGGGGTTGCGCCGGAATTGCGTGTCGATGCGGCGCCGGGCATGCCATAGCGCGCGTAGCGTCTGTGCCGTGACTCCGGTCAGCTCGCTATGCTCTTGCATTACAAGAAAGGCGCGAAAGATCAGTGCCGGGTTGCGCTCAAAAGCATCTTCGCGGCGCACGGCGAGGCGACCACGTACGGCGCAAAAATCCTCATCAATGGCTTGAAATTGCTCCACGGGCAGTGGGAACAGGCGATCTTCCAGAGTATGCAGCAAGATACTATTCAGCTGGCAGACGACCCGCGCCGCCCAGTAATAACGCTGCATCAACAGCTCGCTGGGGCGCCGGTTCTTGGTGGCTTCGAAGCCGTAGATTTCCGCCAAGGCAGGCTGCAAGTCGAACAGCAGGCGATCTTCGCGCCGCCCGGCCAGTAAGTGCAGCTCAATACGCAGCCGCTTAAAGGCGAGTTCGGCGCGGCGCAACGCTCGCAATTCAGAAGAGGTCAGGCCGTCATTGCGGGCGATTTCAGCCCAAGTGCTGCCCATGCCGGCCGCCTGCGCCATCCACAACACCACTTGCAAATCGCGTAAAGCGCCAGGGGATTCCTTGCAATTGGGCTCCAGCGCGTAGGCGGTATCCTGAAAGCGGGCATGGCGTTGCTGCATTTCAGCCCGTTTAGCCTGAAAAAAACTCCGCGGGTTCCTTTGGCGCGACATGGCTTCTCGCAAAGCCTGCATCAGTTTACGGTCGCCTTCTAGCCAGCGAGATTCCAGCAATGAAGTTTCTACCGTGACATCTGCTGCCGCTTCGCGTGTGCAATCTTCAATGGTGCGCACACTATGGCTAGGCTCCAAGCCCAAGTCCCACATGGCGGCAACAAAGGCTTCGAGGTAGCGAGTCGCCTCGGCTGAAGGCGGTTCCTGCAAGAGTATCAGGACGTCGACATCAGAAAAGGGGTAAAGCTCGCCGCGCCCGTAGCCGCCGACCGCCACCAGGGTGGCTCCCGGCGGCAGAGGGTGGAGCGCCACCAAGCTTTTCAGCGTGCGATCCGCAATACGCCGTAGGTTTTGCAGTAGGGATTCAGGCCGCCGGTTCTCTCGAAAAAGTTGTATGGCATCGCGCCGGCTTGAAGCAAGCTGATGGCGAAGCAGCGCGATGTCACGAGTGAAAGCCATGGCGGCGGTAGGTTAGGCTGCCTGATAACCTTTAACAAAGGCGGGCGGGGCAGGCATGTCGGGCGAAATGGTCAGAACCTCATAACCCGTGTCTGTCACCAGCACGGCGTGTTCCCATTGCGCCGATAAGCTGCGGTCGCGTGTCACAACCGTCCAGCCGTCAGCCAGGGTGCGGATATCGCGCCTGCCGGCGTTGATCATGGGTTCAATGGTGAAAATCATGCCGGGCTCTAGCCGCACACCTGTGCCGGGTTTGCCATAGTGCAGTACTTGAGGGTCTTGGTGGAACTGGCGGCCCACGCCGTGGCCGCAGTATTCGCGCACCACGGAAAACCCGGCGCCTTCCGCATGTTTTTGAATCGCGTGGCCGACATCGCCCAGCGTTGCGCCGGGTTTGACTTGCTCAATGCCCAGCCACATGCATTCGTATGTGATATCTACGAGGCGGCGGGCCAAAATAGAAGGTTCGCCAATATGGAACATGCGGCTGGTATCGCCAAACCAGCCGTCCTTGATTACGGTAACGTCGATATTCATGATATCGCCGTTCTTCAGTATTTTATCGCCAGGAATGCCGTGGCAAATCACATGGTTGACCGACGTGCAGATGGAAGCGGGGAAAGGGGTGTAACCCGGCGGCGCATAACCCACGGTGGCCGACTCCACCTTCAGCACATTAGTGATGTAATCCATGCAAAGCTTATCGAGCTCCCCCGTCGTAATGCCGGCCCGCACATATGGGGTCAGATAATCCAAAGTGGAAGCGGCTGCCTGGCAGGCGGCGCGCATTTTATCGAGGTCGGCGGGGTCTGTAACTAGGGTGCTCATGGTGTCTGTGCTAGCTTAACGAAAAAATAGTAGAATTATAGGCTTTCTGGAATTTTGGCCTTATACCTATGCCTTGTCACGCCTGTGTATGCCGCGCTTTTTGCAAGTGGGCAGCAGGCGAGGGTGCAGGATATAAGGCCACACCATAGTAGCAAAGGCAGTACCAAACGTAGTATCAAAGCAGTGATAAAGCAGTAGTAAACGCCGTAAAGGCGAACCTTGCATGCCAAAGCGTATGGCAGTAAGGGTTAATTAAGCAGTATTGAAGTCAAGCCGGAAATAGCATGCCTGCGCCAGCCTGTCTGGTGGCGCGCTGAATCAAAGACTCAGCGCGGGTGCGCCGGGGTGTTTGTCGGGTGATTCACCACCCTGCGAATAACTTGCACCAGGTATTAGACCCAACCCTAGGAGAATATTATGTCTTTAATGCGTGAAATGCTGGAAGCCGGAGTCCACTTCGGTCACCAGACCCGTTACTGGAACCCGAAGATGGCCCCCTTCATCTTCGGTCAACGAAACAAAATCCACGTCATCAACCTCGAGCAGAGCGTTGTTAAGTACCTGGAAGCACAAAAATACCTGCGCCAAATCGCAGCGCGTGGCGGCAAAGTTTTGTTTGTCGGCACCAAGCGTGCAGCACGCGAACTAGTGGCTGAAGAAGCTCAGCGCTGCGGCATGCCCTACGTAGACAGCCGCTGGCTGGGTGGCATGATGACCAACTTCAAGACGGTCAAATCTTCCATCAAGCGCCTCAAGGAAATGGAAGCTCAGCAAGCCGAAGGCCTGACCGAGCTCATGAGCAAGAAAGAAGCGCTGATGTTCCAACGCGAACTGGACAAGCTCAACAAGTCGATCGGCGGCATCAAGGACATGACCAACCTGCCTGACGCACTGTTCGTCATCGACGTTGGCTACCACAAGATTGCCGTGGCCGAAGCCCGCACTCTGGGCATTCCGGTTGTGGCCGTGGTGGATACCAACCACTCGCCCGAGGGCATCGATCACGTGATTCCTGGCAACGACGACTCGGCCAAGGCTATCGCTCTGTACGCTCGTGGCATGGCGGATGCCGTGCTGGAAGGCCGTGAACAGGCACTCAACGGCCTTGTTGAAGAAATCGCCGAAGGCGAAGAGTTTGTCGAAGTTGAGGTCGAAGAGACCCAAGAGGACAGCGAGTAAAAACGGGTGCGCACGGCTCGCTGTGCGCATGCCGGCGTCCGCCTCCGGGCAGGGCGCCGGTACATGCTTTGAACCTGCCCCGGTCCCGCCGGAGCGTGTTTTACCGAACTGGAGAAAATTGTGGCCCAAATCACTGCAAGCATGGTCAAGGAACTGCGCGAAAAGACCGACGCGCCCATGATGGAATGCAAGAAGGCGCTGACGGAAGCTGACGGCGACATCGCACGTGCTGAAGAGATCCTGCGCATCAAGCTGGGTAGCAAAGCAGGCAAGGCCGCTTCGCGCGTGACGGCAGAGGGCCTGATCGGCCTGCATATTGCCGACGACGGAAAGAGCGGCACGGTTATCGAAGTCAACTGCGAAACCGACTTCGTGGCCAAGAACGAAGACTTCATCAAATTTGTCAACGACCTGGCTCGCCTGGTCACTGAAAAAGCCCCGGCCGACGTGGCCGCCTTGAGCGAACTGCCCATGGGCGAAGGTACTGTGGAAAGCACCCGTTCCGCTCTTATCGGCAAGATCGGTGAAAACATGTCGGTGCGTCGCTTCGAACGCTACGAAACCGCCGATAAGCTGGCCAGCTATGTGCACAGCGGCCGCATTGGCGTGCTGGTAGAGTTTTCGGGTGAAGACGAAGTCGGCAAAGATGTCGCCATGCACGTTGCCGCTACCAAGCCGAAGGCGCTGGATGCCGCTGGTGTGCCCGCCGAAGATATCGAGCGCGAGCGTTCCGTGGCTGAGCAAAAGGCTGCAGAATCTGGCAAGCCTGCTGAAATCGTCACAAAGATGGTTGAAGGCACCGTACAAAAGTACCTCAAAGAAGTCACGCTGCTGTCCCAGCCGTTCGTCAAGAACGACAAACAAAGCGTTGAGCAGATGCTCAAGGAAAACGGCGCTAAGATCAGCCGTTTCGCTCTGTACGTGGTCGGTGAAGGCATCGAAAAGAAAGTTGAAGACTTCGCCGCAGAAGTCGCTGCCGTTGCCGGCAACAACTAAGCACCACTTTGCTTTGATGTCGGCGCTTCGGCGCCGACGTTTCCGGCCCATGGCCGGTGTTTCTCATTTAAACTTTGCGTTTGTTATTCCGGGGTTTCTTTCATGACGACCAGACCATACAAACGTGTCCTCCTGAAGCTGTCGGGCGAGGCCCTGATGGGCGAAGACACGTTCGGTATCAATCGAGCCACCATCTTGCGTATGACGGAAGAGATCGTCACTGTCGCAAAAAGCGGAGTCGAGCTGGCCATCGTCATTGGGGGAGGTAATATCTTCCGCGGTATTGCCCCCGGCGCGCAGGGCATGGACCGCGCCACCGCCGATTACATGGGCATGATGGCCACCGTCATGAATGCCTTGGCGCTTCAGGACGCCCTGAAGCACGGCGGCGTCGATGCCCGGGTACAATCAGCCTTGCGTATCGATCAAGTGGTCGAAGCCTATATCCGTCCCAAAACCTTGCGTTATCTGGAAGAGGGCAAGGTGGTTATTTTTGCGGCAGGCACCGGCAACCCGTTCTTTACCACCGACACCGCAGCCGCCTTGCGTGGTGCGGAAATCGGCGCGGAAGTTGTACTCAAAGCCACTAAAGTAGACGGTATTTATAGCGCTGATCCCAATAAAGACCCCAACGCAACGCTTTACACGCGTATCAGCTTCGACGAAGCCATTGTCCGTCGCCTTGAGGTCATGGACGCTACGGCATTTGCGCTGTGCCGCGACCAAAAGCTGCCTATCAAGGTTTTTTCGATCAACAAACCAGGCGCACTCATGCGAGCCGTTTCGGGTGAAGAAGAAGGCACGCTGGTGCACGTCTGAAGAACAAAGGAATCACAATGAGTCTTTCAGAGGTGAAAAGTTCAGCTGATAGCCGCATGGCGAAATCCGTCGAAGCGCTGCGCATCGGCTTGGCCAAGATTCGTACTGGCCGCGCAAGCGCCGGCATCCTGGATCACGTCAATGTTGAATACTACGGCTCAATGGTCCCTGTTGGCCAAGTGGCCAACGTCACGGTCGTGGATGCACGCACCCTGAATGTCCAGGTCTGGGAAAAGAACATGGCCGGACCCGTCGAGAAGGCGATTCGTGAGTCCGATCTGGGCCTGAACCCCATTCCCATGGGCGAGAGCATCCGTGTACCCATGCCCGCCCTCACAGAAGAGCGCCGCCGCGACCTCACCAAAGTGGTTCGCAGCGAAGGCGAGGACGCCAAAGTGGCGGTTCGCAACCTGCGCCGGGAAGCCAACGAAGCGCTCAAAAAACTGGTGAAAGATAAGGAAATCTCCGAAGACGACGAACGTCGCATGCAGGATGAAATCCAAAAGCTCACGGATAAATACGTAGCTGAAATCGATAAAACCGTTACACAGAAAGAAGCGGAGATCATGACGGTCTGACCGTTGTGCTCCGCCTGGCCCGATGCATAAAAGCTCCACCCTTGCCGTTCCGGAACATTCCGGGGTGCCTCGTCACTTAGCCATTATCATGGACGGCAATGGGCGGTGGGCCACCCAACGTTTCCTGCCCCGTACTGCGGGGCATATGCGCGGCGTCCAAGCCGTGCGGCGCGTGGTCGAAGCCTGTGGCCGCCGCGGCGTACATTACCTCACTCTCTTCGCCTTCAGTTCCGAAAACTGGCGGCGCCCCCAAGAAGAAGTTTCCCTCTTAATGCGTTTGTTTGTGCAGACGCTTGAGAAAGAAGTCGGCAAGCTTTGCGAGCAAGGTGTCAGGCTGCGTATCGTGGGCGATATCGCCGCCTTCGAACCACGTTTGCAGGAACTTATCCGCAAGGCAGAGGAACGTACTGCGCAGAACGACGCATTGCATCTGACGATTGCGGCGAACTATGGCGGGCGCTGGGACATTCTCCAAGCCATGCAGCGCATGGTGGCTGCTCAACCTGCCTTACTGGCCGACCCCAAGGGCATCGACGAAGAAGCCCTGACTCCCTATCTCTCAATGGCCTTCGCGCCAGAACCAGATCTCTTCATCCGTACGGGTGGCGAACAACGTATTTCTAACTTTTTGATCTGGCAGCTGGCCTACACCGAGCTCTATTTCACAGAACGATACTGGCCTGATTTCAATATTCAGGATATCGACGCTGCATTCGAGTGGTATCGTACGCGAGAACGCCGCTTTGGCCGCACCAGTGCCCAACTGGCCGGCGGCGTCTGAAAACTCGTTTCTTTGGAAGGTTCACCATGTTGATACAGCGTGTGCTGACTGCCATTGTCCTGTTGCTGGTGCTCCTTGGCGCACTCATGGCGCCCGGCCCCTGGCCCCTTATCGTATTACTGCTGGTGATGGCTGGCTGCGCTCTATGGGAATGGCTGCGCTTATCGCTGACTCCTGTCTGGGCGCCTGCTGCACCTTGGGTTGCTGTATTCACGTCCGTATTCATGCTTTGGCTGGTCTGGACATGGATGCCTTCCACGGCAGCGGTGCCGGCCGTTGAGCAACTGGTTCACCCGTGGCTTATGCCGTTGGCGCTACTCGGTTGGGTGGCGCTAGCTCTGCCACAAGTGCTGCAAGGAAACACCGCTGAAAGGCGCTTTCCGATTGCCATGAGCGTCTTTGGCGCACTGGCCGTTATTGCGGCGTGGGCGGCGTTGGTGCTGCTGTTCGTAGAATTCGGCGCCTGGTGTCTGGTGTCGATGATGGCGCTGATCTGGTTCGCTGACATTGCTGCGTATTTCACCGGACGCGCCCTGGGTAAGCGCAAGCTGGCTCCTAAGGTCAGCCCCGGTAAAACCTGGGCCGGGGCGATAGGCGGCATTTTGGCCGCCGCCATCTGGACCACGGCTACCGCCGCGATACCCGATAGCTTTGGTGCGATTCTGGCGCAGCGCTGGTCGCTGCCCATTGTGTTCCTTCTGGCTGCGTTGTTGGCTGCACTATCCATTGTTGGAGATTTGTTCGAGTCCTTGCTGAAAAGGCGGGCGGGCGTCAAGGATTCCAGTAACCTGCTTCCCGGCCACGGGGGCGTTTATGATCGCATCGATGCACTGCTGCCTGTTGCGCCAGTGGCCATCATGCTGACAGGAATTATTTTTCAATGAAGGTAGAAAGTGTTTGCGTGCTCGGCTCTACGGGCTCCATAGGCGTGAGCACCCTGGATGTCATCGCCCGACATCCTGATCGCTTTCGCGTCCATGCCCTGAGCGCCTATAGCCAGATTGAACAGTTGGCCAAGCAGGCCTTGGCCTGTAATGCGCAAGTCGTCGTAGTGCCGGATACGCCCGCTGCTCAGCGCTTCCGCAACGTCTGGCCGGCGGGCAGGCCGGCTCCGGAGCTCCGTATAGGGGCAGCCGCATTGGCTGAGACAGCGGCTGATTCAGAGGTCTCCGTTGTGATGGCGGCCATTGTCGGCACTGCCGGGTTACCTGCCGCTCTAGCCGCGGCCCAAGCGGGCAAAAGGGTGTTGCTGGCTAACAAGGAAGCGCTGGTTGCGGCGGGTGGCTTGTTCATGCAGGCGGTTCGCGACAACGGCGCCGAACTCTTGCCTATCGACAGCGAACACAATGCCATCTTCCAATGCTTGCCGGAAGACGAAGATCGGGCCCGCGCCCCGCGCTTGCCCGCACGAGGTGTGCGGCGTCTTTTGCTGACCGCTTCCGGTGGGCCGTTTCGTACGGCTTCAATTGAGTCGCTGCACGATGTCACCCCCGCACAAGCATGCGCCCACCCCAATTGGAGTATGGGGCGCAAGATTTCCGTCGACTCGGCCACTATGCTGAACAAGGGGCTGGAAGTCATCGAAGCGCATTGGCTGTTTTCCATGGAAGCCGACAATATTCAGGTGTTGATCCACCCGCAAAGCCTGGTGCATTCCATGGTGGAGTACGAAGACGGCTCCATCTTGGCGCAATTGGGTCAACCCGACATGCGCACCCCCATCGCTTACGGTCTGGGTTTCCCCGAACGCATCGCCAGTGGGGTGGGCCTGTTCGAGCTGACTCGCATGCAGAAGCTGGACTTTGAATCCCCGGATTTCAACCGCTTCCCGTGCCTGGGGCTGGCCTACGATGCCCTGCGTGCAGGGCAGACTTCCTGCATCAGCCTGAACGCCGCCAATGAAGTTGCGGTTGCACAGTTTTTGTCGGGTGGAATTCGCTATACTGAAATTCCCCAGGTCATCGGCGACTGTCTTGATCGCATGGCGTCGTTTAACGGTGCGGCTCCCCGTTCTTTGGAAGACGTGCTGGAACACGATAATCACGCCCGGGCGGTTGCCTCGGAGCTCTGCATGCTGCGTACCTGAGCAAAGTCTCTCACAAGCGGAACATAATGCTTTTTACTCTGCTGGCCTTTGCCGTTGCGCTGGGCGTCCTGATCACTTTTCACGAGTTCGGCCACTATTGGGTGGCGCGACGTTGTGGCGTGCACGTCGAGCGCTTTTCCGTGGGTTTCGGAAAAGTGCTTTTGCGCCGCCGCGACCGCAATGGCACAGAATGGGCGCTCTCAGCCATTCCCCTGGGGGGATATGTCAAGTTTCTCGACGATGCTGAGTCCGACACGGCTGCAGGTGACCCCAGGCACGCCTTCAATTCTCAGCCGCTGCGCAATCGGGCCGCCATCGTCGCTGCAGGCCCCTTCGCCAATCTACTGCTCGCTGTCTTGTTGTACGCGCTGCTGGGCCTGCTAGGCACGATGCAGCCAGCCGCGGTGATCGGTGATCCCCCCGTTTCTACGCCTGCGGCGCATGCCGGTTTTCAAGCGGGCGATAAGCTCACAGCCATTAACGGCAAGGCGGTGGAATCCTGGAGTGATGTCCGTTGGCAGTTGATGGATGTCTTTACCAGTGGCGGCGTGGTCGAGGTCGAAGTGGAAACCGCCGACGGCCTGACTCGCTCGCGTCAATTGCAATTACAGGCCGTGGCTGTCGAGCCGGATGCCGCCGATCCCATGTCCGAAGCGGGGCTGGCGCTGATGACGCCTCGGCCCTTGGTGCGTGAACTGGTCGCCGGTGGAGCAGGGCAGGCCACCGGCTTGTTACCGGGCGATATTTTCCTTTCAATTGGGGATACGCATAACCCTAGCGCTTCCGCCGTGGTGGCTGAGGTGCAGAAGTCTCCAGGCAAGCCTTTGCCGTTGTTGATAGAACGCGATGGCACCACTGTGGCCATGAGCATCACGCCTTCAGCTGAGGCGGATGCCGACGGCCACACGGTAGGGCGTATCGGCGTCATGCTGGGAGCCGACCTCGCCATGGTCAAGGTCAAATACGGCCCATTCGAAAGTCTGTGGCGGGGCGTCGAACGCACCTATGACACCGTCATCCTGTCATTCAAAATGATGGGGCGCATGATTTTCGGCGATGTTTCTCTGCGTAATGTCAGCGGGCCGGTCACCATTGCCGATTATGCCGGCCAGACAGCCCGTGTCGGGTTGGCGGCCTACATCAGCTTTATGGCGCTGATCAGTGTCAGCATTGGTGTACTCAATCTTTTGCCTATCCCCATGCTGGATGGTGGCCATCTGCTTTATTATGCGCTGGAAGGGTTACGAGGGCGTCCCCTGCCGGAGAGCTGGGTGATGACGGGCCAGCGCATCGGGATAGGCTTGCTTGCTGCGCTGATGAGCCTCGCATTTTTCAACGACTTCACCCGGATTTTCAGCTAAGGTTCGGGGTGCGATGTTGGAAGATGAGTATTCAAGTCGGCCAAACAGCGTATTTAGCTTCGTTGTGCCTTACAATCATTCACCAATTTAGTCGACCAAGGATCGTATAGGATGTCCTTCAGCCGGAAACTTCCATTTGCAAGACGCGTATTGCCCGTCTTGCTCAGCACCTTGCTTGCTTCGAGTATCGCGCATGCGTTCACGCCCTTCGTGGTCAAGGACATCCAGGTAAACGGCGTCCAGCGCGTGGATGTCGGGACCATCTTTACCTATCTGCCGGTCAAGGTGGGGGAAACGTTCACCGAAGAGCAGGCGGCTGAATCCATTCAGCGGCTGTATGCCAGCGGGCTGTTCAATGATGTCAAGATTGACACCAGCGGCGATGTACTGGTTGTCACAGTACAAGAACGGCCGACTATTGCCTCGGTGAGCTTCAACGGCATGCGCGAGTTCGATAGTGCGTCCATTATCAAGTCGCTGCAGCAGGTGGGCTTCGGCCAGGGCCGCGTATTCGATCGTTCCATGCTGGAGCGTGCGGAGTTCGAAATCAAGCAGCAGTATTTGTCTAAAGGCAAGTACGGCGTGGAAATCTCGCCCGTCATTACGCCGCTGCCGCGTAATCGGGTAGGCATTGCTTTCGATATCTTTGAAGGCGACCTGGCTCGCATTAAAGAAATCAACATCGTCGGCAATGAGGCCTTCTCCGAAGGCCGACTGCGCGACGAACTTGAACTCACCGAAAGCGGCATAATGACTTGGTACACGGGTACCAACAAATATTCGCGTGAGAAGCTGGAAGGCGACATGGAGCGCCTGCGCTCCTTCTACCTTGACCGCGGTTACCTGGAATATTCGGCTGACGCGCCACAGGTCACGATTTCTCCCGACCGTCGCGATATCTTCATTACTATCACCATTCATGAAGGTAAGCCCTATACGCTGCGCAGCGTGCGTTTGGCGGGCGACCTGCTGGAGCTCGAACCGCAGCTCCAGGAAATGGTGAAGGTAAAGGAAGGCGAGGTATTTTCTGCGGCCAACACCAACGAAACTGCCAAGACCATCACAGAATATCTCGGCGGCCTGGGTTACGCCTTCGCCAACGTCAACCCCAACCCGGTGCTTGACCGCGAAACCCAGGAAGCCGATCTAACTTTTTACGTTGATCCCGGTCGCCGCGTGTACGTGCGTCGCATCGAGATCGGCGGTAATACCCGCACGCGCGATGAAGTCATCCGCCGTGAGTTCCGGCAGCAGGAAGCGGCATGGTACGACGCCGGCAGCCTGCGCACCTCGCGCGAGCGTGTTGACCGCCTGGGTTATTTCAACGAGGTGGATATCAGCACCTCGCCTGTGCCTGGCAGTCCCGATCAAGTCGACGTCAAGGTCGATGTGAAGGAAAAACCCACCGGGCTAATCAACCTGGGCGTGGGCTATGGCTCAACTGACAAAGTCATGTTGTCGGCAGGCATCAGCCAGGACAACATCTTCGGCAGCGGTAATTCCTTGTCGCTGAACGTAAACACCAGCGACCGCAACCGCGCCCTGGTGCTGGCGCACACCGATCCCTACTGGACGGAAAATGGCATCAGCAAAACCACTTCGCTGTACTATCGCCGCACCGAACCCTACGATGCCAACGATGCATGGGGCGAGTACCGAATCACATCGTACGGCGGTGGGTTGAACTTTGGTGTACCCATTACTGAACACGATCGTATCTTTGCGGGTGTCAGTTTCGAGCACAACAAAATCAGCGATTTGCATCCTCTGTATACGCCGCGGGCGTACCAGAGCTTCATTGAAGAATACGGCGAAGGCACCAACTCCGTCGTCTTTAACGTAGGCTGGTCAAAAGACACTCGCGACAGCGCGCTGGCGCCCACTAAGGGTTATTACAGCCATCTGTCGGCTGACGTTTCAACTATGGACCTGCGCTATTACATGCTGCACGGTCAGCATCAGCATTACATTCCGTTGGGCAAGGCCTATACACTGGCTTTCAACTTCATGGCTGACTGGGGCAAAACATATAACGACAAGACCTTCCCGGTTATCAAGAATATGTACGCCGGGGGGATTGGCACGGTACGCGGCTACGAGGGCGGCTCCTTGGGCCCACGCGATACCCTGACAAACGACTATCTGGGTGGTTCGCGCCGCCTGGTGGCCAATGCCCAGCTATTCTTGCCATTCCCTGGCGCAACGCGCGATCGCTCGTTGCGTTGGTTCCTGTTCGCCGATGCAGGGCAGGTCGCCACAACGGGCAGCGATACCTGCTACGGCGGGGCGCCAGGCCGCATGGCGGAAGACCCCTGCGGCTGGAGGTATTCCGCAGGCGTGGGCTTGTCGTGGGAATCCCCGCTCGGCCCGCTGCAGCTGTCGTATGGCCGTCCGCTCAACGACAAACCGGGTGACGAAAAACAATCGTTCCAGTTCCAGATCGGTACGTCATTCTGATATTCGGGAAACCTGAACCTATCTCCAACGGCAAGCGGTTAAGCCTTACGAGTTTGTTCAGGGGTTCCTTATGGCACAATAATCTTTTGATCTTCGCTCCTTGCAAGGTAGAGTATTCATGAAGTCTCAAATCGCATTAAAAGTTTCCGCGCTGTCGCAGGGGCTTGGCCGTAGCCAGCGCGCCTGGGTGTTGGCGTCCATGGTCGCCGTGGGTGCAGCGCTTGCCGTGCCGGCGGCCCCCGTGCAAGCGCAAGGTACCAAGATCGGTTTCGTGAGCACGGATCGCATTCTGCGTGATTCACCCGCTGCCAAGGCAGCACAAACAAAGATCGAACGCGAGTTCAGAAAGCGTGAAGAAGAGCTCCAGAAGCTGGCCGACAGCCTGAACAGCGATATCCAGAAGTTCGATAAGGATGCACCTGTGCTGTCCGAATCTGAGCGCATCACGCGCCAGCGCCGTTTGGCCGACAAAGATACCGATCTGCAGCGCAAGCGCCGCGAATTTCAGGAAGACCTGAACCGCCGTCGCAGCGAAGAGTTTTCAACGCTTATCGAACAGGCTGATACCGCTATCAAGGCTATCGCCGAGCGTGAAGGCTACGATCTCATCATTCAAGATGCCGTCACGGTCAGCCCGCGTGTCGATATCACCGACCAGGTTCTCAAAGCGCTCGGCGGTTAATACACCATGCCGTTGCTGCTTGCGCCGGAACAGGCCGTTAAGCTTGATCGACTGCTTGCCGAAGCAAATGTCTTGGGCGTCGAATGCAAGCCCGTGCCTGGTTCCGACACCCCCCTTATTCGTGGGCTAGGGTCGCTTTCTAGCGCCTGCCCGGAACAAATCAGTTTCTTGTCCAACCCTAAGCTGCAAGATCAGCTTGAAGGGTGCAGGGCGGCCGCCGTTATTGTTACACCTGCGGTCTGGGAAGAGTCGTTACAAGGCAAAGAGTTAGCTTTTGTGCCGGTACTGTGTAGCGAACCCTATCTGATGTATGCGCTGTTAGCGCAATGGTTCGACCGGCACCGCCTAGCTAAACTGCCTACCGGCATTCACCCTTCGGCAGTCATTGCAGATTCCGCACGTATCGAAGAGGGCGTGAGTATCGGCCCACAATGCGTAGTGGAAGAAGGCGTCACTATCGGGCGCGGCACGCGACTGGGCCCGGGTTGCGTCATTGGCGCCGGGTCGTCCCTGGGGCAGGACTGCCTGCTGCATGCAAACGTCACTCTTTACCATGGCGTGACCGTCGGTGATCGTGCCATCCTGCATTCGGGTTGTGTGCTGGGTGCCGATGGTTTTGGTTTTGCACCAGACCCGCGCGGTCAAGGTGCCTGGGCCAAAATCGCCCAACTAGGTGGCGTAAAAATAGGTAACGATGTCGAAATCGGCGCTAACACGACGGTTGATCGCGGCGCCCTTGAAGACACCACGCTGGCTGACGGCGTCAAGCTGGATAACCAGATCATGATCGGGCACAACAGCCAGGTGGGCGAACACACCGCTATGGCCGCTTGCGTAGGCGTGGCGGGCTCCACCATTATTGGCAAGCGCTGCACTCTGGCAGGCGCCGCCATGACGGCCGGGCATTTAACGCTGGGCGACGATGTGCACATTTCAGGTGCGACAGCGGTGACCTCAAGCATTCTGAAGCCCGGTCGCTACACCGGAGTCTTTCCGTATTCCGACCATTCCGATTGGCAGCGCAATGCCGCGGTACTGCCGCAGCTCAATGCTTTGCGCCGCCGCTTACGCGCACTTGAGCGCCAGCAGGCAGCCGCCGCTGAAGAGTCGGGTCCATCCTCATCTCAATGAAACTTACGCCATACTCATGCAGGAAACACAAAAAATAGAGCTCGACATCAAACAGATCATGGAACGCCTGCCGCATCGCTACCCGATGCTGCTGGTGGACCGTGTGTTAGAAATGGTGCCGGGCAAAAGCATTGTGGCAATCAAGAACGTCACGCTGAACGAACCGTTCTTCACTGGCCACTTTCCTCACCATCCGGTTATGCCCGGCGTGCTCATCATCGAGGCACTGGCTCAGGCAGCGGCCCTGTTTTCATTTGAGGATGACAGCGGCGTTAACCCGGCCAACCCAAAAATCGCCTACTACCTGGTCGGGGTAGACGGAGCCCGTTTCCGCCGCCCGGTCGTGCCCGGCGACCAACTGCGCCTGGAAGTGACGGCCGATAAAATCAGCCGTTCAATTTGCAAGTACTCTGCTCGTGCGACGGTAGACGGCCAGTTGGTGGCCGAAGCCAAAATCATGTGCGCGATCCGGGTGCTGGAAGACTAATATGGCTGCACGCATCCATGCCACCGCCATCGTTTCTCCCGGGGCGGAGCTTGCCGATGACGTCGAGGTCGGGGCTTACAGCCTGATCGGCCCAAACGTCAGCATCGGTCCAGGCACACAAGTAGGGCCGCATTGCATTATTGATGGCCATACCACCATTGGCGCCAACAATGTGTTTTACCGTTTTTGCTCCATCGGCGGCATGCCGCAGGACAAAAAATACAAAGGTGAACCCACCCGCCTGGAAATCGGCGATGGCAATATGGTGCGCGAATACGTCACGCTGAACACCGGCACGACGCAGGATGTCGGCGTAACCCGGTTGGGCAGTGACAACTGGATTATGGCGTATGTGCACGTTGCGCACGACTGCCAAATCGGTTCCCACACCATTATTGCCAATAACGTCCAGCTGGCCGGCCACATTCATATCGAAGACTGGGCCATATTGGGCGGTTCCTCTGCTGTGCATCAGTTTGTCCATATTGGCGCACACAGCATGGTCGGTGGCGCCAGCTCCATTCGGCAAGACGTTCCTCCCTATATTGTGGGAGCGGGTGACCCTTTCCGCCCGGTCGGCATCAACACCGAAGGGCTGAAGCGACGCGGTTTCGAGGCCGACACGATAGCCGCGCTGAAGGAAGCCTATAAGCTGCTGTATCGCCGCAACCTCAAGGTTAACGAGGCTGCCCAAGCCATGCGCAGCCTGCAAGATGAATACCCCGCCGCTAAGGACGCCATTGAGGTTTTGGCGGCATTTCTGGATCGCCCCGGTCGGGGCATTGTGCGCTGATGGCCTTGCGCATCGGCATGGTGGCAGGGGAGCCATCGGGCGACCTTCTGGCTAGTCGTGTGATTGCCGGGCTACCGGAGTTTGCGCCCTCCGCACACTGTGAAGGCATTGGCGGCCCGGCTATGGAAAAAGCAGGCTTCGACGCCTGGCATCCCATGCATGCGCTCACTGTGTTCGGCTATGTCGATGCTCTGAAGCGCCTGCCTGGCCTGTTGCGTATTTATAACGATGTATCGCGCCGCTGGCAGGCCTCTCATCCCGATGTCTTCGTGGGAGTCGACGCTCCCGATTTCAACCTGCGACTGGAAGAAAAACTCAAGGCTGCCGGCGTGCCTACCGTCCATTTCGTTGGGCCTTCGATTTGGGCTTGGCGCTATGAGCGCATTGAGCGCATCCGGCGTGCCGTCTCGCACATGTTGGTGCTCTTTCCCTTTGAGGTGGAAATCTACGAAAAGGAAGGCGTGCCCGTGACCTGCGTCGGTCACCCGCTGGCAGCCAATATTCCTATGCAGCCGGATCGGGACGCAGCGAGAAAACGCTTAGGTCTGGACCCTGGCGTTCGTGTGCTGGCCATCATGCCGGGCAGCCGGGGCTCCGAGATCCGCCAGTTGGGCCCGCGTTTTATTCAGGCTGCCCGCCTGTTGCAGCAGCGCGACCCTTCTCTGCAATTCGTCGTACCTATGGTCAACCCAGAAAGGCGTCGCGAATTTGAGCGTATGCTGGGCGGGCTTCCCCTGTCGAACTGCCACATTATTGACAATAAACGGCTGAATAATGTCGAACCTGACTGGCCGGCAGCCTGGCATGTAATGGAAGCGGCGGACGCCGTGCTGGTGGCCAGCGGTACCGCTACCCTGGAGGCTGCGCTGTTCAAGCGCCCCATGGTGATTTCCTATGTCCTGACGCCCTTGATGCGCAAAATCATGGAGTGGAAATCCGGCCAGTTGCGCCCTTATGTGCCCTGGGTCGGCCTGCCCAATGTACTGGAACGCGATTTCGTCGTGCCGGAGCTTCTGCAAGATGAGGCGACCCCTGAAGCCTTGGCCGAAGCAGCCTGGCGTGCGCTGGCCGACGCAGATTACGCCACAACCATTGAACAGCGGTTCACTCGTATGCACGAGAGTTTGGCATTAGATACACCGCGCCTGGTGGCCGAAGCGATTATCAAGCAGGCGGGTGGCGGTGCAAAATAGCCTGTTTGAAGGCGTCGACCTGCCCACGGGCTTATGTGCCGGGGTAGACGAAGCCGGTCGCGGCCCCTTGGCCGGGCCGGTATTTGCAGCGGCCGTCATTCTTAATGATGACCTTCCTATCGCTGGCTTGAATGACTCAAAGAAATTGAGTGCGGCGCGGCGTGAAGCGCTGGCGCTGCTCATTCAGAAACATGCCCTGGCGTGGCATATTGCCAGCGCCAGCGTAGCCGAGATTGACGAGCTCAATATACTTGGCGCCACCATGTTGGCCATGCGCCGGGCCTGTGAAGGCTTACTCCCTGCGCCACAAAACGTTCTAGTAGATGGCAATAGGGTGCCACAAGGGCTGGCATGCGCGGCTCAGAGTATTGTCGGCGGCGATGCAAGGGTGCCGGCAATTGCTGCTGCGTCCATCTTGGCAAAAACCGCCCGTGACGCCTATTGCCTGGAAATGCACATGCGTTTTCCCGAATACGGCTTCAATCAGCATAAAGGCTATGGCACAGCCGTGCATCTACAACGTCTGGCCGAGCTTGGGCCGTGCGACGAGCACCGGCGCAGCTTTGCACCGGTGCGGCGCCATTTTGAGACCGAGTCGTCGTCATGAAAACCCTGGCTTCACGAGACAACCCCGATTACCGCCTGCTGCTGACCATTTTGGCAGGCAAACGCCCCCCGGGCGAGCGTAGTCAGAGAGAATCACGTATTGCCTTGGAGGGCATACACCTGTGCGAAGCCTGGCTGGACAGTGCCGGGCAGCCGGACATGGCTTTTTTTGATGAAAGTCGCATTAGCCACCCGGACATCGCTGCCATTTTGGCTAGAGTGGATGCAAGCCGCGTTCGCCTGTGCTCACCCGCGCTAATGCGCGCTGCATCGCAAGTGGTGCAGGGCCAGGGGCTGATTTTTCTGGCCCGTGCGCCGCGCCCGAGCCAACCGGGCCGGGTAACAGAGAGCTGCCTATGGCTGGACCGCGTTCAGGACCCTGGAAATATGGGCACCTTGCTGCGCACCGCCGCAGCGGCAGGACTGCGCGAGGTGTATGTATCCAGCGGTTGCGTAGCGGCCTGGTCGCCAAAAGTGCTGCGCAGTGCGCAGGGCGCACATTTCAGTCTGGACATCCATGAAAACGTGGACCTTCTTGCTCTGCGCAAGCGTCTGAATATTCCCTTGCTGGTAACAGCCCTAGACGACGCACAGCCGCTCTATGAGGCCGATCTGCCGCGTCATGCTGCCTGGGTGTTCGGAAATGAGGGCAGGGGGGTCGCGCCAGAACTTATTGCAGCGGCCGACTTGCGAATCAGCATTCCGCAAAGCCCGGCTGTGGAATCTCTGAACGTTGCTGTAGCAGCCGGTATCTGCCTGTTTGAACACCGCAGGCGTTATTACTAGTAATGACTACGCCGTTCCAGCCCGATTTCCGCCATGACCTTGGTGGAGATTTCCTCAATGGACTTAGTCGTGGTGGAAAGCCATGGGATGTTTTCCATGCGCATCAGCCGCTCTGCCGAGGCGACCTCATCGCGACATTGGCGGATAGAGGAATACTGGCTGTTGGGGCGACGCTCATTACGTACTTCCGCCAAACGTTCCGGGTGAATGGACAAACCAAACAGCTTTCTACGATAGGGCAGCAGCGTGGCGGGCAAGCCATTCCGGTCGAAATCCTCGGGGATCAACGGGTAATTGGCAGCCTTTACGGCATACTGCATGGCCAGATACAGGCTGGTCGGTGTTTTGCCGCAACGCGACACACCGATCAGAATCACATCGGCTTCTTCCAAGCCGCGCACATATTGGCCGTCGTCATGTGCCAGCGTAAAGTTAATGGCTTCAATGCGTTCGTTGTATTGTTTCGACAGCCCACCCATGTGGGAGCGGCCCACGGAGTGGCTGGATTTCACGCCCAGGGCTTCTTCGATGTGCTGAACGAAGGTCCCGAACAGGTCGAAAAATACGCAATCGGCGCTGCGTATGGTTTCGGCCACAGCCGGGTCGACCAGCGTGCTGAACACCAAGGGCGGGCCATTTTGCTCGACCGCGCATCGGTTGATACGTGCAACCACCTCTTCAGCTTTTTCTACGCTGTCGAGGTAGGGGATTCGCACAGTATCGAATTGCACTTGTTCGAATTGCGAGAGAACAGAGTTGCTAAAAGTCGCGGCGGTAATGCCGGTGCTGTCGGAAACGACAAAAACGGTGCGTTGGAGAACGTGATTTGACATGTGCGTGGCGCAGAAGCTACCGAAAACGGTACAATCCGGCAAGATTAACATTAAGGGGGCGTTAACGCTTCTTAATGTCACCTTCCTGATAGAAAAAGCAGGCGAGGCGGGTTTGCTCAGTGACCTTCACAGTTACGCACCGGTTCCTGAGCAAACACGCTTTCTTTTCTTTACAGGTGACTTTTATGTCTAACGTCGTATCTTTCGAACAGCTACGCATGACTGACGTCGACTCGGTCGGCGGCAAGAATGCCTCGCTGGGCGAGATGATCAGTCAACTTGCGGGCGCCGGTGTGCGCGTGCCTGGCGGCTTCGCCACCACAGCAGACGCCTTCCGCAATTTTCTGAAATCCACCGGTCTCGATCAGCGCATCGTCGAAAAGCTCAAGACGCTTGACCCGGACGATGTTCGCCAACTGGCTGAAGTGGGTGCGGAAATCCGCCAGTGGATTATCGACACGCCATTCCCAGCCGACTTTGAACAAGACATCCGCAAGGCATTCGCTGAACTCGACACCGATGGCAAGGGTTCGTTTGCCGTACGTTCGTCGGCGACCGCCGAAGACTTGCCTGATGCCTCGTTCGCCGGCCAGCAGGAAACCTACCTGAACGTAGTCGGTATCGACGAAGTACTTGAAAAAATTCGCCTCGTCTTCGCCTCGCTCTACAACGACCGCGCCATTTCATATCGTGTGCACAAGGGCTATGCGCACGCTGACGTCGCGTTGTCGGCGGGTATTCAGCGCATGGTGCGTTCCGACAAGGGCAGCGCCGGCGTCATGTTCACCATCGACACCGAATCCGGCTTCAAGGATGTCGTCTTCATTACGTCGTCTTACGGCTTGGGCGAAACCGTTGTGCAGGGCGCGGTTAACCCCGATGAGTTTTATGTCTTCAAGCCATCGCTGGCTGCCGAAAAACACCCCATCATCAGCCGCCGTATTGGCTCCAAGCTGATCAAGATGGAATTCGACGAAGACCGCACCACCGATCACGCTGTGCGTACCGTCGATGTGCCGGTCTCCGAGCGCAATCGTTATTCCCTCACCGACGAAGAAGTCATCGAGCTGGCGCGCTACGCCGTCATCATTGAAAACCACTACCAGCGCCCCATGGACATCGAATGGGGCCGCGATGGTATCGACGGCAAAATCTACATCCTGCAGGCTCGCCCCGAAACCGTTAAATCGCAGCAAAGCGCCAACGACGTCCAGGAACGCTATCGCCTGAAGGCAACCGGCGAAGTTCTGGTGACCGGCCGCGCTATTGGCCAGAAGATCGGTTCCGGTCGCGTGCGCGTGGTGGCCGATGCTTCCGAAATGGATAAAGTCCAGGCGGGCGATATTCTCGTTACCGACATGACCGACCCCAACTGGGAACCCGTCATGAAGCTTGCCTCGGCTATTGTCACGAACCGTGGCGGTCGCACATGTCACGCAGCCATTATTGCGCGTGAACTGGGCATTCCTGCCGTTGTCGGTTGCTCTGACGCCACCGACGTGCTGAGCAATGGCCGCGAAGTAACCGTTTCGTGTGCGGAAGGTGACGAAGGTCGCATTTACGACGGCCTGATCGAAACCGAAATCGAAGAAGTACGCTGGGGCGAAATGCCTGACGTCGGCCTTAAGGTCATGATGAACGTCGGCAACCCGCAACTGGCTTTCGATTTCTCCCAGATCCCCAATGCCGGTGTCGGCCTCGCGCGTCTGGAGTTCATCATTAACAACAATATTGCGGTGCACCCCAAGGCGGTGCTTGACTACCCCAATGTTGATACCGAACTCAAGAGCGCTGTGGAATCCGCCGCGCGCGGTTACGCCAGCCCCCGTGCATTCTTTGTCGAAAAACTTGCTGAAGGCGTGGCAACACTGGGGGCAGCGTTCTATCCCAAGCCCGTCATCGTTCGCCTGTCCGACTTCAAGTCCAATGAATATCGCAAGCTGATCGGCGGTTCCCGCTACGAGCCCGAGGAAGAGAACCCCATGTTGGGCTTCCGTGGTGCATCGCGCTACATTTCCGACGATTTCGCCGAATGCTTCCGCATGGAATGCGAAGCGCTCAAGAAGGTTCGCGATGAAATGGGCCTGACCAACGTCGAAATCATGGTGCCTTTCGTCCGCACCGTCGATCAAGCACGTCGCGTAATCGAGCTGCTGGCACAGAACGGCCTGGTACGTGGCGAGAACGGCCTGCGCATCATCATGATGTGCGAAGTGCCCTCCAACGCCATTCTGGCAGACGAGTTCCTCGAATACTTCGACGGCTTCTCCATTGGTTCCAACGACATGACCCAACTCACCCTGGGCCTGGACCGCGACTCCGGCATGGAACTCCTGGCCGCCGACTTCGACGAGCGCGATGCCGCAGTGAAGTTCATGCTCAATCGTGCCATTCAGGCCTGCCTGAAGGCTGGTAAGTACGTTGGAATTTGCGGCCAGGGCCCCAGCGATCACCTGGATCTCGCCCTGTGGCTGCGCGACGAAGGTATTCTGTCCATGTCGCTTAACCCCGACACCGTGGTAGATACCTGGCAGCGTCTGGCACAAGCCTGATCCTGCTGCTGTAACACGAGTAAAACGGCCTTGCATCCCTTCGGACGCAAGGCCGTTTTCATTGCCCAATGGCCGGGGATGGGGGTATGGTGCACAGGGTTTGAGCGTATCGCGCTCAGGGTCACGATAATCAGAATTCTGTAACATCATCCGTGCGGGTATTCCCGCGCGATTCTTACTATGTTTTTGCGGGCAGCCATGCGTCTGAGTAACATCCATAACCTGCACGACTTTGAAATCCGAGCCAAAAGTGCATTGCCCAAATGTCTCTACAGCTATATCAATAACGGTGCCGACGACGAGGTCACGCTAAGGCGAAACCGGCAAGCTTTCGAGGATTATGCTTTTGTCCCGCATATGCTGAGAGACGTATCGGGGCGCAAGCAGAGCATCGAATTATTCGGGCACAGGTACGACAGCCCATTTGGAGTTTCCCCTGTTGGGATGGGAGCCATGTATGCATTCGACGGCGATGTAGCACTGGCAAGGGCAGCGCAACAGGCCAACATTCCATACGCCTTAAGCGGTGCTTCCATCACCCGGCTCGAGAAAGTCGCCCAAGCTGCACCCAACGCATGGTTTCAGGCCTACCTGCCCGGCGACCGGGAAGGCATCATTCGTCTCTTGCAGCGGGCAGAACAGGCAGGCTACCGGCAGTTGGTCATTACGGTCGATCTGCCCGTCGGCGTTAACCCGGACCGTTATATCCGCAACGGTTTTTCTTCCCCTTTACGCCCCAGCCTGGGGTTGGCCATGCAAGGCATTGCTCGACCCAAGTGGTTGGTCGGCACATTGTTGCGCACCTTCAAAGAAGGGATGCCACACCTGGAGAATTGGCGGGCGGAACGGGGCGCACCGATTTTGTCGAAGAACCTCCAGAAAGATCTGAAATTCAGGGATAACTTCAACTGGGGGCATATTCGCATGGCCCGCGATGCCTGGAAAGGCCACCTCATTATCAAAGGCATTCTTTCAGCAGAAGATGCACAGCAATGCGTTGCCTGTGGTGCAGATGGCATCATCGTTTCCAACCATGGCGGCAGGCAAGTCGATGGTGCGGTCTCGCCTCTGGATGTACTGCCCAGCATTGTTGCCAGTGCGGGCGATCTCACCGTCATGATGGATAGCGGTATTAGACGCGGCTCCGATGTGTTGAAAGCCATTGCCTTGGGCGCAAAGTGCGTGTTCGCGGGCAGGCCATTCAATTATGCGCTGGCATGTGCGGGGCAGCAGGGGGTGGCGCACGCCATTAAAATTCTGCGCGACGAGGTGGACCGCAACCTAGCTTTGCTGGGTTTATGCCACCCCTACGAGATGACAGCAGCCCATTTACTTCATAAAGCAGCGGCGTGGCAAGAACCCGTCCTGCCCAGCGAGCCCGGCGCAACAACGGCGGCAGCGCAATGATTTGCTTCAAGCAGTCACCCAATAAAGAAACAGGCTCACACTACCCCCTGCCTGGGCGGCCCTCGCCGGTATCGCTGTCGAGTGGCAAGCCGGGCGGGGTGCAGAATTAGTCGTTGTCGCGGCGGTTGCGGGTGTCGTGCTTAAGCAAACGCTCTTTTTCACGTGCCCAGTCTTTGTCGCGGGCAGTATCCCGTTTATCGTGTAGCTTTTTACCACGCCCCAGGCCGAAATCAAGCTTGATACGGCCGTTGCGGTAATGCAGGTTAAGCGGCACCAGGGTGTAGCCACGCTGTTCGGTTTTGCCTATCAGTTTTTTGATTTCTTCCGCATGCAACAGCAGTTTGCGAGTGCGGGTGGCTTCCGGACGAATATGGGTGGATGCTGTCGGCAGGGGGCTGACATGCATGCCGATAATGAAGATTTCGCCATTGCGCACGATAATGTAGCTTTCTTTGAGCTGGACGTGACCGGCGCGGATGGCTTTGACCTCCCACCCTTCCAGCACGAGCCCGGCCTCAAACCGTTCTTCAATGAAATAGTCGTGCGTGGCTTTGCGGTTCTCAACGATGCTCATGAACTTGTATCTTACAGGCGCTAAAATCAGAACATTCCATTCTATCCCAACCCATATCGATGCACACAGTACAGCGCTCCGTTCTTGTCCCATACAGCAACAAACAGATGTTTGATCTGGTGGCTGATGTTGCCCGTTACCCGGAGTTCATGCCGTGGTGTGGCGGCTCCGAGGTTCATCGGCACGACGAGCAAGGCATGGAAGCCTCTGTCACCATCAGCATAGCGGGCCTCAAGCAGACATTCACCACACGCAATGAGCACGACTATCCTGGGCTGATCACCATTCACTTGGTGGATGGGCCTTTTTCCGAGCTCACCGGCACCTGGGAATTCAACGCACTGGCTGAAGACGCTTGTAAAGTGATCTATACCATGCGCTATGCCTTTTCCAGCCGCACGCTCGAAACAGTGGTTGGGCCGATTTTTAATCGTATTGCCACCTCGTTTATTGATTCGTTCACCCAGCGCGCACAGGCTGTTTATGGGGAATAACGCGGTCAACACTTTGCAGGTGGAAGTTATTTACGCACGCCCAGACGAAATCTGGCGCACTCAGGTAGAACTCCCCCACGGAGCCACCGCACTGCAAGCCGTACAAGCCAGCGGCTTGTTAACCCGCCACCCCGACTTCCATCAAGATTCCGAACCTCCATTGGGAATCTACGGGCGTATTTGCCCCTCCCACCAAGTCGTGCAAGCCGGAGACCGCGTCGAAGTCTATCGGCCATTAGTGTTCGACCCTATGGAATCACGGCGACGGCGCCAGCGTCACCGTCAGCGCAAGAAAGCCTGACCACATTGTCAGCAACATGACAGCATGCTGGGGGCGGGACGCGTTAAGGTTGGCGATATCAATCAGCTGATAAAAATTAAAAGTGCAAAACAATATTCTTAAGGAGACTTCAGCATGGATTTTCGTTTGAACGACGAGCAGCTTGCTTTTGCGGAGGCTGCTCGCGAGTTCGCGCTGGGTGAACTGGCACCGAACGCAGCGCATTGGGACGCCGAATCAATTTTCCCTCGGGAAACCTTTCAGCGCGCCGGCGCTTTGGGTTTTTGCGCCATGTATGCGCCGGAATCCATAGGCGGCCTGGGCCTGCCCCGGCTTGATGCCACCCTGGTCTTTGAAGAAATGGCCGCATGGGATCCTTCCACCACCGCCTTTCTCACCATTCACAATATGGCCACTTGGATGGTCGGCACCTGGGGCACAGAAAGCATTCGCGAACACTGGGGGCCGCTGTTGTCCTCGGGTGAAAAGCTGGCTTCTTATTGCTTGACGGAACCCAATGCAGGCTCCGACGCCGGTTCGCTACAAACCCGCGCCGAACGGCGTGGCGCAGGCTATGTGCTGAATGGTTCCAAAGCCTTTATTTCAGGCGGCGGCGATACCGACCTGCTGGTCGTCATGGCGCGCACGGGCGGAGCGGGGCCGCGGGGCGTTTCGGCTTTTGTCGTGCCTGCAGACACCCCAGGAATCACTTACGGGCGCAAGGAAGACAAAATGGGCTGGAACAGCCAGTCCACCCGGCCCATTACCTTCGAGAACGTTGAAATTCCCGCTGAAAACCTGCTGGGTGAGGAAGGGCAGGGCTTTGTGTTCGCCATGAAAGGGCTGGATGGCGGGCGCATTAATATCGCCACATGTTCGGTTGGCGCCGCGCAAGGCGCCTACGACGCGGCCCGGCAATACATGCATGAACGCGAACAGTTTTCACGGCCTCTGGCAACGTTCCAAGCCCTGCAATTCAAGCTGGCTGACATGCTGACCAATGTGGTTGCCTCGCGGCAGATGGTTCGGCTGGCAGCCAACATGCTGGATACACAGAACCCGCAAGCCAGCGTATATTGCGCCATGGCAAAGCGCATGGCGACCGACCTTGGGTTTCAAGTCTGCCTGGATGCGCAGCAATTGCATGGCGGGTATGGTTACCTTAAGGATTATCCGCTGGAACGCCTGGTGCGCGACACGCGCGTGCACCAGATACTGGAAGGAACCAACGAGATCATGCGCGTCATTATTGCGCGCCAGGTCCTGGATAACGGAGTAGACATAAGATGATGAACGATGCGGATTCGGTGCTTTTCGAGGTTTTAACGACAGGCCGACTGCAAGTGGGAGTTGCCACGCTCAACCGTCCTCGCACACTTAACGGGCTGTCTCTGCCCATGTGCGAGCTGCTGTACGACAAACTGATGGCCTGGGCTAACGACCCCTCCATCGCCTTCGTCATCCTGACAGGCGAGGGCGAAAAAGCTTTCTGCGCGGGCGGCGATCTGCATGGTATTTACGATTCCATTCTGAATAACGAGACCGGCAATGCCTGGGACAACCCCTACACACGTCGTTTTTTCGATATCGAGTACCGGCTTGACTACCTGATTCACGACTACCCCAAGCCCATTCTGTGCTGGGGTAACGGCATTGTCATGGGTGGGGGCGTAGGCCTTATGGCCGGAGCCAGCCACCGTGTCGTGAGCGAAACCACACGCTTTGCAATGCCGGAAATCTCCATTGGCTTGTTTCCCGACGTAGGCGGAACGTGGCTGCTGTCGCGCCTGCCGGGCGGGGTTGGCCGCTTTCTTGCGCTGACAGGCGCCCAATTGGGTGCTGCCGACTGCCTGTTCTTAGGCCTAGCCGATCACGCACTAGCATCGGCTCGCTGGCCGGAATTCATTGCCGCCGTGAAAAAAGCAGGCTGGCATGACGAAGCCGATCAGAACGCGATTGCTCTGGACGGCATTCTGAAAGCCATGGCCATGCCCATTCAAGACATGGGGCCGCTGCGCCGGCATTACGATGCCATCCGTGAAGTCAGCGATGGCAACGATTTCGAAGCGGTTTGCAATGGCATTGCCCGTTTTGCCAACCATTCCGACCCCTGGCTGCAAAAAGCCGCCGCCACATTTACTGCCGGTTCGCCGGGCTCTGCACGGCTGTCATTCACACTGCTTGAGCGAGCGCGCCTGCTGTCGCTGGCCGATGTTTTCAGGCAGGAATATATCGTTGCGCTGCAATGCGGCGTGCAAGGCGATCTTCAGGAAGGCATCCGTGCACTCTTAATCGACAAAGACCGGCAGCCGCGCTGGAACCCCGCCACGCTGCAAGAAGCAACAGCCCCATGGGTGGAACGCTTCTTTGAGGAGCCCTGGCCTGTCGGCGATGGACATCCGTTGGCAGACCTTGGCAGCTGAATCAACACCGTAATAAGGGAGACAAAAAAATGAGTCGTATCGCTTTTATAGGCCTGGGGAATATGGGTGGCCCCATGGCCCAGAATCTGCTCAAGGCCGGTTTTGAACTCGCCGTCTTTGATCTTGTGCCCGCCGCAGTGCAGAGTTTGGTCGATTCTGGTGCAGCGAGCGCGGCCTCGGCAGAACAGTGCGTTCAGAACGCTGAGGTTGTGATATCCATGCTGCCTGCCAGCCGCCATGTTGAAGGGCTATACCTGGGTAGCGAGGGCCTGCTGGCCAAGATTGCCCCGGGAACACTGGTCATTGAGTGCAGCACGATTGCGCCAGAATCTGCGCGCAAGGTGGCCGCAGCGGCTGAGCAAGCGGCTATCCGCATGATAGATGCTCCCGTATCAGGTGGCACAGGCGGCGCCGTGGCAGGAACCCTGACCTTCATCGTAGGAGGTAAAGCCGACGACCTCGCAGCTGCAATGCCTTATCTGGAAAAAATGGGAAAGAACATTTTCCATGCGGGGGACTCAGGCGCGGGGCAGGTTGCCAAGATCTGCAACAACATGCTGCTTGGCATTCTTATGGCGGGCACGTCTGAAGCGTTGGCATTGGGCGCGGCCAACGGCCTTGACCCCAAAGTTCTGTCAGACATCATTGCCAAGAGTTCCGGCCGCAACTGGGCGACCGAACTCTACAACCCATGGCCGGGCGTCATGCCCGATGTACCCGCTTCCAAAAACTACGCGGGCGGCTTCGGGGTGGATCTCATGCTGAAAGACCTTGGCCTGGCCGCCGAAGCGGCCCTGCACGCCGGAGCCTCCACACCGTTGGGCGAGCTGGCTCGAAACCTGTATTCCTTACACAGTGCAGGCGGGAGCGGCGGCCTGGATTTTTCCAGCATCGTTAAGCTGTACGAACGTAAAAAATAGGCCGCTTCCCTTACTGTGTTCGCCCGGTTACTGGCCGCCCCCGGGCTCCAGGGAATAGGGCAGAGGCTGAAGAACAATAGCAGGGCCTTCTGCCGACAGTGCACGGAAATCAACCTGGCCGACATCGTTCAGGTTGATTTCCACAAACAGATGCCAGGTGTTATCTTGCCCCGATTCCGCTTTGAGGCCGGCAGCATTAATAATGCGCCCGGCTGGTGCGTTTGGCCGCCCGGCATCGAAAACATCCATTCCTGCCTGCAATGCCTGGCCGTCAGGCAGGCGACAAACCGCCGACATGCCGCGCCGCTTAACGGCGCCCCGGTAGTGTGCACGCGCAACAACTTCTTGGCCGGGATAACAGCCCTTGGTAAAACTTACGCCGCCGTTCAGGTCGTAATTCAAGCTTTGCGGAATGAACAGCTCGACATTGGACTGCTCAACCCAGCCCAAGCCTGCCTGAATATCCTGTGCCTGCCAGGCTGCCCTATTACCCAGATCCAGCCCCAGTTCGGCTGCCAAACTGGAAGGGGCGCTTTCCGGCCCCGCCACCAACCAAGTGCGCCTAAGGGTGTCAGAGCCTGTCGGCGCCGTAATCAATACCCGTTCACCCTGGCGCTCAAGCGCCCAAGCGGTGTCACCGCCCTCGGGCGCCGTTGGCACTGCCTGGCTGACGCCATAGACTTTAAGGGAAGCCATTTCAAAGTTGACCTTGGCGCGCAGCACAAACATACGCAAACGCTTGAGCATGGCTTCTGTTGCATCGGCCTTGGCCAAGGCCAGAAAAGGGCTGTCGGGCGCGGCGGTTTCACGCCAGAGCACCAAATTACCCAGCATACGCCCCTTGGGGTTACAGTAGGCCGCCAAGCGGGCGTGATCGGAGCCCATGCCGGAAATATCATTGCTCAGTTGCGCATGAAGGAACTCAATGGCGTCTGCACCGGTGATGCGAATCACCGTGAGATCGTCCAGAGAAGCGAGAAAACCTTTGGATTGAGTCATAGTCTGGGTGGCATCCTTAAACACAAATTGGCGTCCGACGTTTATGATAACGGGCTTTGCCCGCATAGACCCGTGCCAGTGGCGCCATGTCGGCGTTACACTATGAACAGATGAAAAAATTCAGCATTATTGTATTGTCGCTTGTCTTGGCGGTTGCCATGGTCGGCGCTGGTCTGTCCGCCTATGCTTGGCATTGGTCTCAGAAGTCCGTCGACATGGACGCCGAGCGCATTCAATATACCGTAGTGCCAGGCAGCGGTTTGCGTGGCATCGTTCATGCCATGCAGCAGGCCGGTATTGATATCCACCCTGACGCCTTTGTGGGGCTGGCACGCCTGACCGGCCTCGATAAGCAAATCAAAGCCGGCGCTTATGAGGCGCAGCGCGGTGATTCTCCCCAGCGGCTGCTGGAACGCATGGCGCGCGGCGAAATGGTTCAATCCCGCCTGACACTGGTGGAAGGTTGGACTTACCAACGCATACGCCAGGCCTTGCGCGAATCGCCGAATATTCAGCAGACTTTGCAAGGCGTCAGCGACAAAGAACTTCTCAAGCGTTTGGGCTCAGAACACACTCACCCAGAAGGGTTGTTTCTGCCTGACACCTATGTCTTTGTGCCTGGCACCAGCGACTTCGATGTCTTGCGGCAAGCCTACCAGGCACAGCAACAGCTTTTGCAGAAAGCCTGGGAAGAACGCAACCCCGATCTACCGCTCAAAACCCCCTACGAAGCTCTGATTCTGGCTTCCATTATCGAAAAAGAAACTGGCATGACAGACGAACGGGCCCGGGTATCCGGCGTTTTCGTCAACCGCTTAAAGCGTGGCATGCTGCTGCAGACCGACCCGACTGTTATCTACGGCATGGGCGACCGCTATCAGGGCCGCATCCGCAAGCGTGATCTGCAAACCGACACCCCGTGGAATACCTATACACGAGCCGGTTTACCGCCCACGCCCATTGCCAGCCCCGGCAGGGCGTCCCTGCATGCCGCGCTGCACCCTGAAGAACACGCTTATTACTATTTCGTCGCCCGGGGTGACGGCAGCAGCGCGTTTTCCACCAACTTGCGCGAACACAACCGCGCGGTGGCTAAATATATCTTGGGAAGAAAGTAATGACGTCCTCGCAGAACCCGGCTCAACCCGGCGCTCCACGGGGCTTCATGGTGGTTTGCGATGGCAGTAACGGAGCGGGCAAAACCACTCTCATACAACACCTGCGCGCTCACCTCGAAGGCCTGGGTTTTGAGGTGGTGGTGACCCGCGAACCAGGCGGCACGGCCATTGGTGAAAAAATCCGTGAAATCCTGCTTAGCCCTGATTCCCCGGAAATGTGCGACCTCACCGAACTCATGCTGTTTGGCGCGGCGCGTGCCCAGCATTTGCGTGAAAAAATTCTGCCCGCGCTGGCCGCTGGCAAGGTTGTGCTGTGTGATCGTTTCGATTCCGCCACCATCAGTTTTCAGCATTATGCGCGGGGGTTGGACCTAACCCTGGTCGAGCGTATCAATGCTCTGGCGCTGGATGGTTTTCAGCCCGATCTCTATCTGATACTTGATCTTGATCCCGCCATAGGTTTGTCCCGCGTCCAGCAGCGCGGCGAAACGCTGGATCGCATGGAAGCCGAGCAATTGGCTTTTTTGCAGCGTGCCCGCGACGGCTACCTGAAGCAAGCGGAGCAGCACCCCCGGCGTTTCAGGGTGCTGGACGCACGTTGCGATGCACAACAAGTGGCCGCTGAAGCCATTGCGCTGGTGAATGAACTCGCGCAAGCCGCCCATTCAGGCCTGTCTGGCGAGCTCAAGCATTGGCAGGAAACATGAGCACATTGGCCCAGTTTCTCCCCTGGCAACAAACCCTTGCAGCCGAATGGCTGGGCGAACGTGAGCGTTTCGCTCATGCCTGGCTCATTCACGGTCTCGCCGGCATAGGAAAGCGTAGTTTCGCGTTGGCTGCCGCCGCTGCCTTGCTGTGCGAAGACCCGCAGCAGGGTCAGGCCTGCGGCGCATGCCAGGCTTGCCGCTGGTTGACGTCGGGCAACCATCCCGACTTTCGCCGCGTGCGCCCCGAAGCCGTAGCGGTGGAAGAAGGCGAGGTTACTGAAGAAAGCAGCACCCAGGCTAAGAAGAATCCTTCACGCGAGATTCGGGTAGAACAAATACGAGCCTTATCCGGCTGGTTCAACACGGCCACCCACCGGGGCGGCTGGCGTGTAGCGGTGATCTACCCAGCACAAGCCATGAATCACATTACCGCCAACGCCTTACTTAAGGTGCTGGAAGAACCGCCGCCACGCACTGTGTTCTTATTAACGACAGATGCGCCTGACCTGCTTCTGCCCACGATTATTTCTCGTTGCCGCCGTCTGCCTTTGCCTGTACCAGCCTTTGATGAAGCGGCTGACTGGCTGCGCAATGAAGGCGTGAAACAACCTGCTGACTGGCTTGCTGCGGCCGGGGGCGCACCTTTACGCGCCTTGCAGCTTTCACAGACCGGCGAAGCGCCATGCCCGGCATGGCTGCAAGGTTTTTTGGGCGCACTGGCGGCAAAAGGGGATCACACAGACAATAGCGCCTGGCTTGCCACCGCCGACGCCCTCGATGGCACGGACCCGGCACTCTGGCTGGATACGCTGCAGCGACTGTTTGTCGACCTTTCGCTGGTGGCCGTAGGAGCCAGTCCGCGTTATTTCCCGGCGCAGGCACACGCCATGCAAACCATTGCCGGGCGCACCACGCCCGCCATGCTTTCCGCAGCAGTAAAATGGTTAACTGAGCAACGCGCTATTGCGGGTCACCCCCTCAGCCCCAAGCTCTTCATCCATAGCGTATTGCAACGCTGCGCACTGGCCTGCGGTTCACGAGCCTCCGCCGGCAGCACTTAAACTCCTCTTCTGCTTTTGCACTTTTCCTTCTTTATATGTTTGTTGATTCGCATTGCCACCTGGACTTCCCCGAGCTCGCCCAGGACCTTCCTCAAATCCTGAGCAATATGGCCGAAAATCGTGTCGGCCATGCCTTGGTCGTGGCGGTCAGCAAGCCTGAATGGGGCCGTATACTCGATATGGCCGCTGCACACAAAGAGCTTTATGCCTCAGTGGGCGTGCATCCTGATTACAAAGATACGGAAGAACCCAGCGTTGAAGACTTGCTGCAAGCAGCTCAAAACCCAAAAGTCGTGGCCATTGGTGAAACTGGCCTAGATTATTATCGCGGCAGCGAACCCTTCGATTGGCAGCGTGAACGTTTCCGGGTGCACATTCGAGCCAGTCGGCAATGCGGCTTGCCGCTCATCATCCACACTCGTTCGGCAGCGCAAGATACCTTGCGCATCATGGCGGAAGAGGGGGCGAACGAGCCCGGCGGCGTCATGCATTGTTTTACAGAGAGCTGGGAAGTGGCTCAGGGTGCACTCGACCTGAACTTCTATATTTCGTTTTCCGGCATCGTGACTTTCCGCAATGCGGTGGAATTACAGGAAGTGGCAAAGCGGGTTCCGCTTGAGCGTATGCTGATCGAAACCGACGCGCCGTTCCTAGCTCCTGTTCCGTATCGCGGCAAGCGCAATGACCCATCAAAAGTACGACATGTAGCGGAGAAGATTGCCGATTTACGGGGTATCTCCGTGGCTGAAGTCGAAGAACGGACCACAGCCAATTTCTTTGATCTGTTCAGCAAAGCCGCAGCGGCCCGACACTCATGAAAACACATCCATTTCCCCTTTCCCGGCTCCGCCTCAAACTCATCAGCGGCGTAGCCGCCGCGGCATTCAGCCTGGGGGCGCACGCAGCGCCTGCCGCGTCATGGTGGATTGATGTCGTGAATGATCGCGGCAGCAATGTGCGCGAGCAGCTGGCGCGCGGCACCGACCCTAATGCCTTGGATGCCGAGCAGTTGCCAACCTTAATGCTGGCCATACGCAGTGGCGCGTGGCAGGTGTACGATGCTTTGCTGGCTCACCCCGACATACAAGTCGAGATCCAGAACCAGCATGGCGAAACGCCGCTGATGTACCTCGCTTTATTGGGGGAAACAGAGCGTGCAGCGGCCTTAATAGAGCGGGGCGCTCAGGTTAACAAGCTGGGATGGACGCCTTTGCATTATGCTGCGTCACGCGGCCAAGCCGACACGGCCCGCATGCTGATCAAAAAAGGCGCCATTGTGAACGCGCCAGCGCCCGACGGCACGACTGCACTGATGATGGCAGCCTATGCGGGCAGCCGTGAAGTCGCGCAGCTTCTGTTGGATAATGGTGCGGACGCAACGGCAGTCAACCTGAACAAGAATACCGCCGCAGACTGGGCGCGCGAGCGCAATCACACCCGTCTGGCCAGCGAGCTTGACGAAGTCGCGCAGCGCACGCAGGCACGACGCGAGGGGCGGCCTGAGCCACAACCTGTGAAAACGCCTGAAGCGCCTGCTCCTGCCGCCAGTACGACTGAACCCAGCGGTACCTCGCGCTATTTTGATTTGGATCGCTTCGAAAGAGAAGATTAAGGCATGTGGCAGGATCAACCTGCTCGCATGGACAGATAATCTACCCTCAACACCCCGTCCAGTTCACGATAGGGAATCAGCAGTTCAGGCTGGCCGTAGGAATAGGGTGCGAGTTGATAAGTGTCGTATTTCACGACAATGCCTTGGTCAGTGAAGGCATAGTTCTCGCTGGGCTGGAAAGGCCAGAGCCGGGCCCAGGCATCGGGGTCTGATTGCGCGTCCGGCTGTCGGGCCAGCCATTGTGCATGGGCGCGTTGTAATGCCGTATTAAAGGCGGGTTTTCCACCCGGTACCAAAATTTGGTCGAGCGGCACGAGCGTACGCCTGGCGTTGTCCCAGTTCAAAAACTGCGTCGCCCCCACGCCATGGGCTGCACCCGTGAAATACTGCCAACTATCTAATTCAATAACAGTCAGAAATTTGCTGCGGTAACGCAGCTTGGCTGCCAGCATGACGCTATCCCGAGAGCCGGCAACCTGCCAGAAATACTCTTCGAACTCATTGATATCGTCGTAAGGCGGTGTGCTGGTATCACTCGTGCCCGTCATCATCGCCAAGGCATGGTCGACCAGGTTAGTGAGGTCTGGGTGGCCGGCGAATACCAGCGTATTGACTTCGAGTGTCGGGCAGTCGCCCTGGCAACCCGGCTTGCTACGCTCCCATTTGATTTCCTGAGCGAACAGGCCGTCGCGGCTGCTGATTTCGTCTGTCGCGTCGGGAATCAGGGTGATGTTACGTGCCGGCCCACTCGCGCATCCGGCAACAAGAGCGGCGCTTAAAAACGCTAGAGCAGGGCGGGCTAAAGCATTGAGTGTTATTTTTCGCATAAGCTCAAATCGTAGCAGAGAGGGTCAGGATGCGAGGGCGCGCTCAATTTCCTTGCGCAAGCTTTCCGGCTTGGCGGTCGGCCCCAAGCGCTGTATGACACGGCCTTCACGGTTTACCAGAAACTTGCTGAAGTTCCACTTGATACTTTCACTTCCCAGAATGCCTGCCTTCTGGCTTTTCAGCCAAACGTACAACGGGTGAGCGTTCGGGCCGTTCACTTCAATTTTTTCAAATAAAGGGAAGGTAATGTCGTAGCGCGAGGCGCAGAATTCCGAAATCGCTTTGGCGTCGCCGGGTTCCTGGCGGCCAAACTGATTGCAGGGGAAAGCCAGCACCGCGAAACCTTGGTCTTTGTAGTCGCGATACAGTATTTCCAACCCAGCGTATTGAGGCGTGAAGCCACATTCCGAAGCAACGTTAACGATAAGTAGCACTTGACCGGCGTAGTCGGCCAGGGCCACTTCGTCGCCATGTATGGAACGGGCAGAAAAAGAAGAGATCGTTTCCATGAATAAGCGTTGGACGTCAATGCCTTAATTTACCATTCTGCGGCAAGCGTCGCGCCGCGCTCTGATAATATGCACGCACCTTCAAGTTTTTTCAGGAATCAGCATGGCAGTTATCTATCACAACCCCCGTTGCGGAACATCCCGAAAAGTCCTGCAAGCCTTGCAAGAACATGGCCACGAAGTGGAAGTGATCGAATACCTCAAACATCCGCTCAAACGCGATGCCTTGGCAAAAATGATCGCAGCTGCCGGGCTGAGCGTGCGCGAAGCCGTGCGCAGCAAGGAAGCGCTGTACACAGAACTGGGTCTGGATGCCCCTTCGGTAGACGATGAGACCCTGTTGCAGGCCATGGAGAATCACCCCATACTCATGAACCGGCCGTTTGCTATCACAGACAAGGGTACGCGTCTGTGCCGGCCTGCTGAAGTCATCGAAGAAATTCTTTAAGCATCCCGGGTTGCCTCCAGGCGGCCCGCACAACAATAAAGTAGAAACCGGCCTGCATTCGCTGGCCGGCTCGGAGACAAAAAATGAGTCTGTATGCGCAATTGCGAGCGCGCGAAGCCGCCGGTCGCCCGATTCGCGTTGGTCTGATCGGGGCAGGGAAGTTCGGTTCCATGTATCTGGCGCAAATACCCCGAACGCCTGGCCTGCATCTGGCGGCCATCGCCGACCTCTATCCTGAATCTGCACATCGCAATCTTGAGCGCGTGGGCTGGGAGACGGGACGCGCCGGAGCCGACAACTTGGATACCGCTATTTCTCAGGGTACGACCTGGGTGACCGACGACTGGCAGGCAGTCGTCAGCGATGAGCGCATCGACATTGTTGTGGAATGCACCGGCCACCCCATTGCAGCGGTGGATCACTGCTTGCAAGCATTTGCTCATGGCAAACATGTGGTCAACGTCACGGTAGAAGCCGACGCGTTTTGCGGCCCCTTGCTAGCTCGCGAAGCGGCGCAGGCGGGGGTAGTGTATTCGCTGGCTTATGGTGACCAGCCCGCCCTGATTTGTGAGCTGGTCGATTGGGCACGAACCTGCGGCTTTCCCGTTGTTGCCGCAGGGCGCGGCCATAAGTGGCTGCCGCATTTCAAAACCTCCACGCCCGAAACCGTTTGGGAGTACTACGGTCTGACACCCGAACAGGCGCAACGCGGCGGTTTAAACCCAAAAATGTTCAACAGCTTTCTCGACGGTTCCAAGCCCTCCATCGAAAGCGCCGCAGTGGCCAACGCTACGGGCTTGGGCGTGCCGTCTGGCGGTTTGCTTTATCCCCCAGCCAGTATTGCCGACATCCCCTTTGTCACCCGCCCCACGTCTGAGGGAGGGGTTCTTGAGCGTAAAGGCATGGTGGAAGTGGTGTCCTGCCTGGAGCCGGATGGTCGTAGCATTCCTTACGATATCCGCATGGGGGTGTGGGTGACGGTAGAAGGAGAAACTTCCTACATCCGCCATTGCTTCGAGGAATACAACGCCCACACCGACCCGAGCGGCCGCTATTTCACGCTGTACAAACGCTGGCACCTTATCGGGCTGGAAGTGGGGATGTCTGTCGCATCGGTGGCCCTGCGTGGCGAAGCCACGGGCACGCCGTCCGAGTGGGTGGCCGATGTCGTTGCCACCTCAAAGCGCGCACTCAAGCAAGGAGAAGTCCTGGATGGGGAGGGCGGCTACACCGTATGGGGGAAATTGCTGCCAGTAGAGCGTTCGCTGGCTTTAGGGGCCGTTCCCTTGGGGCTGGCCCATGACGTGCGCCTCAAACGGGACGTGGCAGCGGACGCAGTCATTACCTGGGATGATGTAGAGATGGACACCAGCACCCGCGCCTATGCGCTGCGGCGGCGCCTCGAATCCATGCATGTTTAGTCAGGATTCCATGGCATCCTAAGACAAACCTATGCCATCCTGGGCAAACGATTCAGAGCAACCGTAAAAACAACTGCGCCCCAGAAATCTGGATATTGATCCAAACTCTGGGGCGCAGCGGTTAAAGGCAGTATTCTGCCCAGCAATCAGTGGCTTACTTAACCACGACCTTGCCGCTCATGATGGCCCAGTGGCCAGGGAAGGAGCAGAAGAAATCGTAGTCGCCGCCGGCGGTGAGGTCAGCAGTCTTGAAGGTGACGGAAGCCGTTTCGCCGCCGCCGATCAGGGCGGTGTGAGCGATGACGCGAGCGTCGTCAGGCTTCAGGTAATCATTAGCGGGGCCGGCCGACGTGGCGTCGTTGGCAACGGCTTGACGATCTTCAGCCTTGGTGATGACAACGTTGTGACCCATTGCAGCCTTGGGCAGCTTGCCTACGTGCTTCAGGTTGACCGTGAATTCGTCGCAGGTCTTGTCTACCACGATTTCTTTGGTGTTGAACTGCATGGCATCGTTGCCTTCAATGTCGGCGGAGCAGTTTGCTGCCATGGCAGGAACAGCCACGAGGGACAGCAGTGCAGCGAATGAGACTTTTGCGAACATAGGTAGATCTCCCTGTCGTATCAAATAGCACCCTCACGAGTCAGGATGTCCTCGCTTCAAGGGCGACCGTGTAATTACGAATCGATTAATTATGCGGCACTAGTGGAAAGTACGTATTGATCTGCATCAATAACGGCTCGCCACCATGCCTAGGCTTCGCAACAAGAAGTGAGAAGCAAACAGCGAACCTGAGCCTATTTTACGCCTTCGGGTGCGCCTTAAGATTAGAGCAAGTAAGAGATCAGCAGATTCAAGCCATAGCCTCCCAACAGCAGGAAGAGAAACAGCACGCCTGCCAGAGCCAGTGGCGCAGCGCCTGCTTGGCGGATGGCGCTGACATGTGTGCGCAGGCCTAGCGCAGCCATTGCCATGGCCAACAGCACTGTACTGATTTCTACCAGCCCTTGCGCAATTTGGGGCGACACAAAGCCTGTGGAGTTGAGTCCAACCGCCACGACAAACCACACGGCAAACCAGGGTAGGGCAGGCGCAGCCGGTTTGGTGGCGCTACTGGCCGCACTCTTGTTGGCTCGACGCTGAACCCACCAGGACACCAGCATCAAGAAGGGCGCCAACATCATCACGCGCAGCATTTTTTCCACTACGGCCGTACCGGCTGCGACTGGCCCGACAGCATCGCCCGCAGCTACGACCTGAGCGACTTCATGCACCGTAGAGCCTATGAATACACCGAAAGCGTGTTCTGACATCCCCAAGTAAGGATAGAGCAGCGGGTATAAAAACATGCTGATGGTGCCAAACACCACTACGGTGGCGACAGCGACTGAAACCTTGTGCGCGGGCGTACGGGCGATGGGTTCCATCGCCATGACCGCTGCCGCCCCACAGATAGCGCTGCCTGCACCAACCAGCATGCATGTCTGGCTATCCATTTTCAGAATGCGTCTGCCTACAGCCATGGCCAGCCCATAGACAGAAAAAATGATAACAATATCCAGAACAATGCCCGCTGCTCCTACCGCAGCAGCTTCCTGAAACGTAAGCCGGAAACCAAACAGAATAATTCCCAGCCTAAGCAGCCTAGCCTTGCAGAAGTCGACACCGGCACTTGTATGGGGAGCAATACGGGGAAAAACCGTGTTTCCCAGCACCATCCCCAGCACAATGGCGAAAGTAAGAGCGCTCAAGCCCACGCTTTTCATGCTTTCAAGCTTGGCCAGCCACAGGCCGCCACTGGCAATGGCGCCAGCCAGCGCCAGCCCTGCCCACCATGAACCGCCAGGCCAGTTGAAAAGCCGGCTGGTCGGAAGCGTTGGGTTTGAGTGGTGCGTGGACATAATGGGGCAGATCAGACAAACAATGTATCAACAGCATACGTAGCGGCATCCTATAAGTCGAATGCATAATATTCACCACCTCATAACTTTTAGTTAAACTAAGTGTTGCTCCTGCGGTGAGCGGGCGGCTTATTCTCTATTCAGCGATTTATATGCGACTCAATCTGCACTTATTACGTGTCTTCCATCATGTCGCGCGGGAAGGCAGCTTCTCGGAAGCCGCACGCCAGCTCTGCATCAGCCAGCCTGCCGTTTCCAAGGCCGTGTCTGAGCTGGAGCGTCAGCTCGATACGATGCTGATTGAACGCACGCGTGTGAAAAAAACCGGGCCAAGCCTGGCACTAACCGATGCAGGGCTGGCACTAAATGCTCATGCCCGGGCAATATTCTCTTTAGAACACGCAGCTATTGAAGACTTGCAGGCCCGCAGTGGCCTTAAACGGGGCGAACTCATCATCGGTGCCAGCACCACCATAGCCAGCTACTGGCTGCCGCGCTATTTACAGAGTTTTTCGCGCCTCTGGCCGGACATTGTCCTGAAAATCGTAGCAGCGAATACGCAAACTATTGTTGAAGATCTCTACGATTGCCGTCTGGACATGGCACTGGTAGAAGGGCCGGTGCAAAAAGAAGGGGTGGCGTACTACCCCTGGAAGGAAGAACGGCTGGTTATTGTGGCGCCACCGGGCTTTTTCCACACACAGCCTGAAGCGGTCATAGCGGAGCTCAGGCCGGTGGCTAGCGCTCAGAAAACCTTGAGGGTGTCTGAACGCGACTTATGCGATAGCACTTGGTTGATGCGAGAAACAGGTTCAGGCACACGCGAAGTGGTGCTAGACCTTTTAGAGCGGCAAGGCATGCAACCGCGCCGCACAATTGAAATCGGCAGCAACGAAGGGATAGCTCGAGGCGTGGCGGCCGGGCTGGGCGTTGCAATGCTGCCTTTTGCTGTGGTGGAGGACCTGCTGCTATTAGGCCGGCTGATAGAACTCCACATAGACGGCATGCCCGGGTTGTCGAGATCGCTTTATCGCCTAGAGCGTAAAGACCGGCCCACCAGCCGCGTAGTGGGCGCTTTTCTTGATGTCCTGAGTCGTCCCGCGTAAAGGTTCTGCAGGGGCTGGCGTCACGCATTGGTGACCTAGCATTCGACAATATTCACCGCGAGGCCGCCCTGAGACGTCTCTTTATATTTACTCAGCATGTCTGCACCGGTTTCACGCATGGTTTTGATCACTTGATCAAGGCTGACATTGTGCGTACCGTCGCCATGCAAAGCCATACGGGCGGCATTGATAGCCTTCACCGCCGCCAAGGCATTGCGTTCGATACAAGGTATTTGCACCAGCCCGCCCACCGGGTCGCAGGTTAAGCCCAGATGGTGCTCCATGCCGATTTCAGCGGCATTTTCGACCTGTTCGGGCGTTCCGCCCAAGACCGCACACAAGGCGCCCGCCGCCATGGAGCACGCCACGCCGACCTCTCCTTGGCAGCCGACTTCCGCCCCTGATATCGAGGCATTTTCCTTGTACAGAATACCAATGGCTGCAGCCGTCAGCAGAAAATCTTCTACGCCTCGGCTGGACGCGCCTTCGATGAAGTGCCAGTAGTAATGCAGCACAGCCGGAATAATGCCAGCGGCGCCATTGGTTGGCGCGGTCACCACCCGACCACCGGCGGCATTTTCTTCATTGACCGCCAAAGCATAGAGATTGACGTAATCCATGATAGTCAGTGGGTCGGCCCCGTCGTGCCCGCCACGGGCTTCCAGCCGCCCTAGCAACTCCGGAGCTCGGCGCCTGACGTTGAACCCTCCCGGCAATACACCAGCTGTTTGGCAACCCCGCTCGACACAGGCTTGCATGGTTTCCCAAATACGTTGCAGCCCGGCAATGGTTTCCTCCTCGGGCCGCCAATGCGCTTCGTTGGTTCGCATGAGATCGGCTATGGAGCACGAGTACTCTTCACATAAACGAAGCAGGTCTTCGCCGCTACGAAAAGGGCGGGGCAGTTCTGCCATATCAGGCAAAGCAGGGGGCACAGCCCCCGGTTTTCCGTCGATGTCACCTTGCACCACAAACCCGCCGCCCACCGAATAATAACTGCGCTCCAGCAGGGCTACGCCGTTATGCCCGTATGCCACGCAATGCATGCCATTGGGGTGAAAGGGCAGGGTTTCGGACGGCAGAAATAGGATGTCAGAGGTTTCGTTGAAGTGGATTGGCTGTGCCCCTAGCAGAACAAGAGTTTGCTGGTCGCGCATTTCCGCCAACATGGATTCCACCAACGACACATCGACGATTTCCGGGTCGTGGCCAGCCAGCCCAAGCATGACGGCGGTGTCAGTGCCGTGACCTTTCCCCGTGGCGCCCAGCGAGCCATAGAGCTCAACCACCACGCGGGCGATGTCGGCGCCCGAAGCCTCAGCCAGCAAGGTTCTGGCAAACATCCGGGCAGCCCGCATGGGGCCCACTGTGTGGGAGCTTGAAGGGCCGATGCCTATTTTGAAGATATCGAAAACGCCAATCGCCATGTATGTCTCGCCATTTAGGTATAGGTATAGGTTTAACCAATCTTAGCAATGACATCACCACTACGCCTAATTGTGTATTTTTTCCTAGATATGAAATAAATTGTGTATGCAAGAAACGCATAATACATTGCAATCCTTGAAAAAAATAACATTTTTCAGTTGGTTTATTGTTCCATATATGGCAGCAGCAACTATTCAATCTCTTGATTTATTATAGTTCTATGGAAC